>CALXKJ010000008.1 GCA_944388955.1 uncultured Spirochaetaceae bacterium
TAAAACGAGCGGTAAAACGAGCGGTAAAACGAGCGGTAAAACGAGCGGTAAAACGAGCGGTAAAACGAGCGGTAAAAAACGTTTGACTACAAAGAATTATGCCTCACGTGAAGATAGATTCAGAATGATAATCGATTATCTTTCTGAAAATGGAGATTCTCAGACAAGTGACATTGCCAGAAGTATCGGACTCAGTCCGCAGCGGACAAGAAATCTGCTGAATATTATGTGCTCTGAAAGGTTGATCACTTCGTATGGTACGGATAAGACAAAGCGGTACCATGTTGATAAATAGTTGTAACTACTCAGCCGTCTACAAAGAATTGTTAGACAAGTACTGCCTTAAGTAAGCCTTCAGCAGTGCCGGCATAGACAGCTTCAATCATTTCATCTTGGGCGATGCCGTTCTTTATGTCGGTATCCAAGATGAATAAGATGTTAGCAAACAGATTCGACAGTTCTGAAACATTTGGATTCGCTCTGGCGCACCTTGCTGCCCCTGACAGATTGCTCAGCACGGTTGTTCGTGTAATCAATTTCAAAATCCTCAAGAAACACAAAGGCATAATCTTCAAAATCCTTCAGCCTGAGGAGCAAGGACCTCGTCTTACCCTGTGGAATCTTGCCAAGTCCAAGCAGTGATTTCCGTCTGGTGAGGGAACATCACAAGGCCTCTGGCTATCAGCAGCCGCCATCGTAACCTGAGGCATTCAAGCACTCCATCATCAAAGTAGCCCAGACCTGCTTCTATCGCGTCAAGCTTCAGCTTTCTCATTCCTTCTGTTTTCCGGGGTAACGATTGCGAGTGTTGCCAGACGGTTAGGGCATGCAAGTATGACTACAACTCAGAAGACGTATCTACACATAATACAGGAATTGGAAAACAAAGATGTTGATCTGATTATGAGATCTATATCCTCCTTGTGTTAAGTTAAAATTCGCAGAATGGCTTTTATATTAATCCGAATTTACATTAATATTTTTGATTTAATATTATATACTTTTTAATCCTTCTCTCATTCCAGCACGTGGGAAATTATCATTTCATCTGATATAATCCTCCCAGAGGTAAAGATTATGAATATTGTTCTTCTTGGCCCTCCGGGAGCGGGAAAGGGTACTGTAGCAGCTCTTCTGAAAGGAGCTCTTGAGGTTCCTCATATCTCTACAGGAGATATCTTCAGAGAGAATATAAAGAACGGCACTGAACTCGGAAAACGTGTTCAGGGAATCATGGCATCCGGTGGTCTTGTTCCAGATGAAATCACAATCGAGATGGTTAAGGACAGACTGTCAAAGGATGATACGGCATCGGGCTATATACTTGATGGCTTTCCACGCACTATAGGGCAGGCTGAAGCTCTGTCTGGTATTGATGATATCGATGCTGTGCTTAATTTCGTCCTTGATGAGGAAGAGATCGTAAGACGTCTTTCCGGAAGAAGACTTTGCAAGTCCACAGGCAGAATCTATCACATTGTTTCCAATCCGCCTAAGGTTGAAGGAATCGATGATGAGACAGGTGAGCCTCTTATCCAGCGCGATGATGACAAACCAGAGGCGATAAGACACCGTCTTGAAGTTTACAAGAAGGATACCGAGCCTCTTATCGTTTATTATCGTGAGAAAGGCAATCTTGTGGACATCGATGCATCCCCATCTCCGGAGGATGTTCTTAAGTCGATTCTTTCTGCACTGAAGAAATAAAAGTATCCAGTTATGCCTTATAGGGTGTATTATCCTATAGGGCATATTTTATGAGCATTGAAGTATATTCATCTGTATCCGCAGATTTTGTTTCGCCTCTTTTCCCTAAGAAAGGCGATGAGATAAGGATTTCAATCATATTTTCCAGGAAGCCTGATTCCGTGCTTCTCTTCTCCGATTGCGATAGCGGCACTTTAAGTTCATCAGTGATGAAGTGGAAGGGCACATACAATGGAGCTTTTATCTATGAGTCTTCATGCATGATGACTTCATCAGATGATATCTTCCACTATTACTTCGCATTCATCCATCAGGGAAAGAGCTGGTATTACGGAAAAAGCGGTATGACACGTTTTGTGCCATCTCTTAATGACAGGTTCTCGTTGATCCCATCGCTTGAGGCGCCAGAATGGGTTGAAGGAGCTGTGTGCTATCAGATATTCCCAGATAGATTCTACTCCGGTGATCCATCTGTTGGCGCAAGAGAAGGTGAGTATGAGTTTGACGGTGGCCGTGTTACAACCCCGTCATTTGATAGCATTCCCCGTCCATTCTCCGAATCCCGCTGCCTTGATTTCTACAATGGCGACCTGAAGGGCATTGAGGAGAAGCTTCCATATCTGAAATCACTTGGCGTCAATGTTATTTACCTTAACCCGATAAATGCCTCTAGGACTGTCCATCGCTATGATGCTGTTGATTTCTTCCATGTCGATGAAAAGCTCGGTGGTGATGAAGCCTTCAGAAGCCTCATGGAAAAAGCACATGAATGCGGTATACGTGTCATTGTGGATATCTCAATCAACCATACAGGTACAGAGGCTGAGTGGTTCAGGAAAGCAGTTGAGGATCCTTCTTCTGCCGAGCATGGATTCTATTCCTTTGATGAGAATGGCAATCCACGCTTCTGGCAAGGCGTGAAGACTCTTGCCCAGCTCAATTACACATCAGATATTTTAAGAGATCGTGTTTACAGAGCACCAGATTCAGCTATGCAGAAATTCCTTCGTCCCCCGTTTATGCAGGATGGGTGGCGGCTTGATGTGGCGCCGGAGGTTGGGCGCTATGGCTCCGTGCAGCTTACAAAGGAAGTATGGAGGGAAGTGCGTAAAGCGCTGAAGAACGTGAAAAAGGATCTATATCTAGTCGGCGAGGACTGGGACGATTCTGCTGAGTATCTTCAGGGCGATATGTGGGATGGAGTCATGAATTATTACGGAGTATCCCGTCCTGTAAGGTCATGGATGGGTGAAAGGGATAGATTCCTCTCCGCAGGCTGGGGACATGACCCGGATCATGAAGAAGCCTTCAGCGGCTATGATATGGCAAACGCGCTATCAAGCGCTCTTCGCTCTATTCCTGACCAGAGCGTTTATTTCCAGATGAATCTCTTCGATAGCCATGACACCCCGCGTCTTCATAACAATAAGGCTATCTTCAGGAAAAAAGTCTATATAGGCTGTATCATAACTGAATTCATGCTTCCTGGAATGCCTAGTATTTATTATGGCGATGAGAATCTGCTTGATGGTGAAATGGGCTCTGTGGAAGCTGCAAGATATCCAATGTGCTGGGATGAGGATAAGTGGGATAAGGATATACATGAGGTTTATGTGAGGATGGGGAAAATCAGGGCTCTTCCATTCTTTGCTTATTCATCATTCATTCTCAAGGCTGTTGATAACGATTGTTACATGCTTGCCCGCTTTGTCCGCGATAAAGCGGTGGTCGTTGTTATCAACAGGCTGCCAAGAGAAAGAAGAGTGTCCCTCGATCTTTTTGCTTTGCCTAGCGAGGAAGTTTCTGTTCTTTATGGTAATGGCAATGCTTCAATAGAGAATGGTTATCTTGAGGTTGATCTTCCAGGAGAGGAGAGCGTTGTTCTCTCCCTTTCAGGTGGTATGCTTCAGAGAAGCTGACGAAAGATTCAGTATGCAATAGGCACACAGCTTATTGCATGCTGTGTACTATCCTGTAATCCTTCTCGTATGAATCCAGAACCTCCCACAGCTCCAGATTCAGGGCCTGACACATCTGTATAAGCGTCGACGTGCAGATTGTCGTGGATTTTGAAGTGAACTTGGTTGTTACGGCAGTGCTGTCTATCCCCATTCTCTTTCTCAGTTCAGCTCTGCAATTATAGCTTCCTGTCTTGTTTCTCCAGACATCAACCATGGTATCGAGCACTTCGCGCCTTGAGTAGCGGACATCGGCGAAATCCGGATCATTGATTTCCATCGTCTGCATGAGGTCATCGCCGGAGGCTATTACCTTGAAGAATTTCGACATTGGCACCTTGATTTCCCTGAGAATCATTTCCAGTGTCTCAAGTGTAGTCTGCCATTCATCCTTGCCTGCGACCATCGAGACATAGCTCGATGACAAAGGCCATTTCAGGCCTTTGATATCAAAGATAATCATCAGTGTGAATAGTGAGCATGGCTTCAAATTCTTCATTGCTATACCTCCCTTTTTGAAACCTTTTTTGTTCTGCAATTCCATTCTAATCCAACAAAGTGCATTGTTGAATCAAAATGACCTCAGAATACTTAAAATCAGATGAAAAATACTCAGTTTGTCTTCTTCTTTTTATGAGGTATAGAAGAGGAAAGATATATGGCAGGATAGAATGATTCTACTGAATAATCCTTGATTTCAATCTGATTATCATCTTTCTGATAAGCGTGGGGGAGATATATTCTTCTATATTACTTGATAGCTCCCTTATAGTTTTGACGGCATTCACCATGGCTACGAAGATCAAAAAAGGGACCGGAAGCATCCAGTCCCATGCAATGACGCGTTTGTGGATCAGTCTTTGCTGTATTTTCTATTGACGATATAGATACCGCCGCAGACCAGTATAAGCGCTAGGAGCTTATTCAGCTGCAGCGCCTGCTCAACTTCACCAAGGAAAATCGCTGAGAGGAGCACACCGAAAAGCGGTGTCATGAAGTTGAAGATAGAGACACGGCTTACAGGATTGTATTTCATGAGGATTCCCCATAACGTGTACGCTACAGCAGAAATCATAGCCATATAGAGAAGAAGGATGTATGCTGAGAACTTCGGGACAAGCGCGATTCTTCCACCAAGCGCGAAGCCGACGATGATCATCACGAGTCCGCCCAATATGAACTGATAACCGCTTAGCATAACGACGTTGAAACGTACTGAGTATTTTTTGACGAGGATTCCTGATACAGCAAGTGATACAGCAGACATAAGCACGAGGAATTCTCCGTTGAGAGCGAAATGGAATGATGTACCGCCTTTCAGTGTCAGATTCATTACGACGACTCCCATCAGTCCCATGACGCATCCGATGATTTTCGGCGCTGTAAGCTTCTCGTATCTGAAAAGAAGGCTTGCAAGGAGTATGGAGAAGAAACCTGAAGTGCCAGAGAGGATTGTCCCTGTCACGCCGCTTGTATGGGCAAGTCCCACATAGAAGCAGAAGTACTGGAGCATGGTCTGCGCAAGCGAAAGCTTCAGGATTGAAGGAAATGCGCCTTTCTCCGGCTTGATGAAATGACCAGCCATTATTGACTGGAAAAGGATAATGAGAATACCGGCAAGAAAAAATCTTATTCCAGCGAATAGAATTATAGAGAGCGTGTCTGTGTTATCGATACCGAATATCTGATAACCCACCTTGATTGCGGGAGTTGCACTTCCCCAGAGGAAGCAGCAGACCATAGCAAGAAAGAATACCACAGAAAGATCGGTGATACTTGCTTTTCTGTTCATTGACTAACCACCTGACAAAAATAATAGCCGGCACAAGACCGGCTTAATGGAGGATACAAGGATTGAACTTGTGACATCTTGCTTGTAAGGCAAGCGCTCTCCCGCTGAGCTAATCCTCCGTAATCAACGCTGACGATTATGCATGTTTATCAATGTTGTGTAAAGTACTTTGCTCATCTTCAGAGAAGATTTCATTCAGCCATGCATCTTCCGTATTATAAAGCTTTGGGGTAATCTCTGTATGGAGGCTTCCATGATTGATAGGTATATCATCTCATTCATGATTTATTCTTTCCTTGGCTATCTATCTGAAGTTACTTACTGCTCCATTCCCGCAAAGAGATTTGTAAACAGAGGATTTCTATATGGACCGTATCTGCCAATATATGGTTTTGGCGGACTTATCGTTGTGATAATCCTCTCGCCGCTGCATGCTCACCCTATAGCGGTTTTTGCGCTGGCAATGATCCTTACCTCAATTCTGGAGTATTTCACTTCATGGCTTCTTGAAAAGCTTTTCTCCATCAAACTCTGGGATTATTCGAGATATAAACTGAATATCAACGGGCGTGTCTGCCTTCTCAATTCGACGCTGTTCGGCATTATGGGAATTGTCCTGGAGTATATGGTAAATCCGTTTGTTTCACGTCTGATAGATAGGATTCCTCTTGATTTGCTCCATAGCGTTGCTCTTATTGCTGTCAGCATAATAAGCGTTGATACCGCCGTTTCTACACTGAAGATGATTTCCTTCCGTGAGGGTCTCAAGCGCATAAGAGCTATGAGAAATGAGCTTGATGAGAAGATAAAGGCGATACATGGAGAAGGGAAAGCAGAGCTTGCGCTTGAGCTGAAGGCAAGAATGGAGGAGAACATCGAGCACTTCAGATCATATTTCCATGAGAAGTATAGCCATATCGTTAAAGCCAATCCGACACTCACAGCGAGGAATAATGAAATCAGGAATCAGCTTGCGCTATATAAGGAATGGATTGATGAGAGACGTAAGCTGAAGAGAAAATACAAAGAAGAGCTGAGCCACGTTGATTCCAGGCATATTGAGGAAATAAGGGAACACAAGCATGACTGATTATAAAAGCGTTAATGAGAAAGTAGGTGGGCGTGCATCGATAGTTGCTGTCTCGAAATTCCATCCCTATGAGGCTGTTGTCGAGGCATATAACGAAGGCGCGATGATCTTCGGCGAGAACAGGGTTCAGGAGATGAGAGATAAATTCCCGCCGAAGAATGAACGTCCGGAAGGCATGAAAGTCTATCTCATAGGACAGCTTCAGCGCAATAAAGTCAGAAAGGCGCTTGAGTGGTGCGATAGAATCGAGAGCGTGGATTCAATCCCGCTTATCGATAAAATTGAAAAGGAATGCGAGGCGATGGATATTTTCATTGATATCCTTCTTGAATTCAATTCCTCCGGAGAGGAGCAGAAGTCTGGATTCAGGACAGAAGCAGAACTGCTATCAGGGGTGAAGCATATTCTCGAAGACTGTCCTCGTGTTATAATCAGAGGTGTGATGACTGTCGGTCCGCTTGGCCATGATGATGAGAAGAATAGGGAAGCTTTCCAGAAAACCGCTTCACTGTATGAACAGGTGCGGAAAGCTGTACCAAGTGCGGACACCCTTTCCATGGGGATGTCTGGTGATTGGGAGACAGCTCTTCTTTATGGCTCGACAGAAGTGCGTATCGGGACTGCCATATTCGGAGAAAGGGATTATCCAGCAAAACCATGAAGAAGTTTACAGCGTTTCTACTGATTATCCTCATGATTGTCGCCCCGCTTTCCGCAGATAGGATAGAGTATGAATATGAGCCATACGAAGAGGATGAGTTTCCTATATGGTCTCATGAGCTGAGAAGGGCAGAGTCCATATTCTTTGGCTCGCTTGTCATTACTTTCCCTGTTGCGATGGGAGTGTACTCACTTGCATCGTCACTTGGAATGCCAACTCCGTCACAGGCTTCCACGCAGGTTCTGCATCAGGCTCTGATAGCGGGAGGCCTGTCTCTTGTGATAGCCGGTACTGACTGGATTCTGGGAAAGATATCGCAATGATACGTCACCACTCTGAGGATTATATCGCTCCTTCTGAAGGCCGGATTGATGCCGTGATTGCCTCACTTGGCGTCCAGAGATCTTTCTTCTCATCTCCATCCATGGTCATAACAATCAATGGCAAGATGGTGAGGAAAAGCGCGAAAGTAAGAGCTGACGATAAAGTTCATCTTGAATACGATGAAGAGATTTTTTCCGGCCTTGAAGCTGAGGATATACCGCTTGATGTCATATATGAGGATGATGACATCCTTGTCATTGACAAGAAAGCAGGAATAGCTGTTCATCCAGGCGCGGGACTTCACGGTGGAACAATAGCAAATGCGCTGTTATCGCGCTACGGAGAGGATTTCGCTTCTACTGACGATGAGCGTCCGGGAATCGTTCATCGCCTTGATAAAGATACCTCTGGGGTTATGGTTATCGCTAAGAATGCAGAGGCTCTCAGCGCGCTGCAATCACAGTTTGCCGCGCATTCGACTGAGAAGCACTATCTTGCTATAGTCAAAGGCCGTCTTCCTTCACTTCATGCCGTGATAGAAAGCGGCATAGAGCGCGATTCCCGTGATAGGAAGCGTTTCCGCGCTGTCGACGATATATCTAAAGGCCGTTATGCGAAAACGGAGTACAGAGTCGAGAGAGAGCTTAATGGCTACACGCTATCTGATATAAGGATATACACAGGACGGACGCATCAGATCAGGGTTCATATGAAATATATTGGTCATCCAATCCTTGGAGATCCAATCTATGGCCAGCATGATCCAAGATATCCAGACGCAGCCTTGATGCTTCATGCCCATACGCTTGACTTCACCCATCCTTCCTCTGGTGAGAGAATGCATTTCGAGGCACCTCTTCCCGTGCATTTTATCAGTGCACTCGATAGGCTTTCCCTGTAGTCGATGCCTCTGATTCAAGCATATCCTGATTGAGCATCTTCTCGATTCTGATTTTCGATGGCGCTCCATGACCGGGGAAGATAAGCGTGTTGTCATCTAAAGTCATCACTTTCTCCTCCAGTGATTTTATCAGGAGCTCTTTCTCAACGAAGCTGTCTGTCATGGCAACGCTGCCCGATGAGATTGTGTCACCTGTGAATATAGCGCCATCAATTGAATATACAAGTGAATCCATTGAGTGCCCAGGGACAAGCAAGGCTTTTACATCTATGTTCCCGATTCTCTTTGTCTCCCCATCTGAAAACTGTATGGTTTCAATGGAGCCGATACTCTTCCCATAGGCATACACGTCGACATCGTAGATCTTAAGCAGCGTACCGAGTCCTGCTGTATGCGATTCATGCCTGTGGGTTATTAGAACAGCAGCAAGCCTTGTGCAGAAATGCTCGATGAATTCAAGAATTTCCCTGTCGACCTGTCCAGGATCGATAATGATACCATTCCCATCGTCATCGACGATAAGATAGACATTGGAAAGACCTTCTGCGGAGAAGTGCGGTATGATTCTCATTACATTATCCTATAAGGCTCCTCTTTCCTGAAGAATGCTTCCTCAGGATTTGAAAAACGGAAGCTTACCGATTTCGTGATGCATGATCTGAAGCTTGTGCGCTTGAGGTTGCAATCATCCATGGACACATCCGAAAGCTTTGAAAGCGAGAAGTTCGAATAGTAGAAATCATTTGAGGAAAAGTCACAATTCTCTGCGTTGATTCCCATGAAATTGGAGTAGATCGCAGCTGTATCGGTGATGATAGTGTCTGTGAATGTCGAGCCGGAGAAGATTGCGTATCGGATATCACAGGAATGGAAGACGCATGAGCGGAAGACACAGAAATCAAAGAAGACAGAGTAGACTGATACATCCTCAAATGTGCAGTTCTCAAAAACACAGAATGAGAAATTCGAGCCTATTATCTTTCCGCCTTTATGTACCTCCAGATTCCTGAAAGAGGCCGCAGGCATTGAGATATTCCTGAATTCATTTCCTTTTTCAAGCATTCTCACCGCATTCTGGAAAAGCTCTTTCTTATTTTCAGAATGATGAAAACAATAATCACCGCCGTTATATGTGAAGGCGTGACAACCTGGCATTGAGCATTTCTTCAGTGAGAACATACCAAGATGCTCTCAAAGCATATGAGGAATGTCAATTGATGAAAAGAAAGAGGCCAGGAGAATCCCAGCCTTCAATTGAATAATGAATGCGTCGTATTATTATCATGCCATGACAGAAACGTCGCATACTGCTTTTATTGCGCTTTCAATCGATGATACAGCAGATTGATCTTCAACAGAGTAGACTTTGTCATTAATCTGGCATCTGAGAATTTCTTTACTGGTTTCTTGTCCATTGTCTGTATATTCAGGTAATAGTTGGTAGATTGTCATTGATTCAATATTCTTTACAGGATTACCTATCGAGATAGTCCATAAGAGTGATAGAGAGAACTATATAAAACTGCCGAAACTCGGAAGAGTGCGCATCATACTCCACCGTAGCATACCAGATGAGTGGAGGATGAAGCATGCGACAATAAAGGAGACGGCAGGCGGGAAGTTCTTCATATCGCTGACGTTCGATGCGGAAACAAGGCCGACAGAGATGAAGAGGGAATCCGAGAAGGTCGAGACCTTTGATTACTCGATGCCCTCTCTCATTCTCTCAGCATCCGGGGAGAATGACATCACTGCAGAGGACATCCGCTGGTACCGCAATCTTGAGAAGAGGATTGCGAAGGAACAGAGGAAGCTCTCGAGGATGCAGTATGGCTCAAAGAATCACTGGGAGCAGAAACACAAAATCGGAAAGCTGCATGAGAAAGCAAGGAACAGGAGGAAGGACTTCCTCCATAAGCTCTCCAGAAAAGTCTCCGATTCCTTCGATGCCGTCGTAGTGGAGGACATAAACCTCCAGCATATGTCGCAGGCTCTGAATTTCGGCAAGGCCATATATGACAACGGCTATGGGATGCTCAGGGGCATGCTTGCCTACAAGCTTAATGAGCAAGGGAAGATACTCGTGAAGGTCGATAAGTTCTTCCCCTCATCAAAGCGATGTTCTGCATGCCATGCGATTAACCATGATTTGCAGCTGTCAGATAGAGAGTGGACATGCAAGAGCTGCGGTACACATCATGACAGAGACAAGAACAGTTGTAAGAACCTGCTGGATGAGGGAAAAGACATCCTTAACCGCTGGGCTAGCGGGGATAGCTCACTGATACTGGCACCATCAGGTGTCTTGAGTGAGAAGAAGCCCCATCCTCAGGCTCGCTACAATGTGAGACAGGATGGAGAGTAGGTCACTATCGGGGTGCCACGGTTCCAGAAAATATGAAGAAAATGAATTGATAATTCCATATGCAAAGTGTGAGATGTTTGCATGAAAAGATATGGTGTTGTATTCTTTCATAAGAATTTCTGGGTTTTTAAAGGGGATCAGATGAAAAAGCTCTTTACTCTTATTCTTATTATTGTAGTCGTAGTCGCTGCTCTTTATTTCGGCAAGGATTATATTAAGGATATACCATACCTTTCAGATGCTGCTGAGTTTGTGGATGAGAAGATCAATGGATTGCTTTCCAGGAAGGAAAATAAAGCAGAAGCTGTTGTAAAGGAAGACGACGTGGAGAATCCACAGGCAGAGGAGAGGAAATCTGTTGTGGATTATTCGCGCTCCGATGTGGAGGCATTCTTCAACGCACCGTCTGTAACTGGCTTATAAGATGCAGAAAAAGGCAAAAGATAATATATTTGTCTTATGCGCTTTCAGATACGACGTGCAATAAATAATATCTATCAGGCATATTCCCTCGATAACGGCAGGATGTATACTGCCCGTATCAAGGGAAAAGTGATGAAGAAGGATGAGGCTGAGTACAGTCCTGTCGCTGTTGGTGATATCGCAATAGGGGAGCCTTATTCGGATAGTGAAGCCCTGATAGTCTCGATAGAAGTGAGGAGAAGCTCGTTCCGGCGCTGGAATCTCAAAAAGGAGATGAATCAGACCATAAGCGCTAATCAGGATATGACCGCGATAGTCGTTTCGCCTTCTTCTCCGCCATTCCGTCCACGCTTTCTCGATAGAGCGATTGCCTGCTCTTCTGGCGCTGAAATACTCATTATCATGAATAAAGCAGATGATGGACTTGAGCAATCCGTCAAGGATAGCCTCGAGCTTTACAGGAGTCTTGGATTTGCTGTTATCTCCGTCTCATCTGTCACTGGTGAGGGTATAGAGGAGCTGAAGAAGCTCCTTGAAGGCAGGATTACTGCGTTCGTCGGTCAGAGCGGGGTTGGAAAGTCAACATTGATAAACACTATCTTAGGCTCTCAGCAGCGTACAGGGGAAGTCTCATGGAAATACAATCGCGGAAAGCATACGACTAACCATGCATTGTATATAGAAAAAGGATTGATTTCTGTAATCGATACTCCCGGCGTAAGGGAGATTGAAGTTCCTTTTGAGAATCCAGAGCTTCTTATTTCCGCGTTCCCTGAGCTTATAGGCGCTCCTTGCCTTTATAGCGGCTGCCTTCATCATGGTGAGGATGGCTGTGCTGTCCCTGACAAGGTAATGTGCGGTGATATTTCAGAAGAGAGGTATGATAGCTATCTGAGGATGCTCAGTGCTATCGAAGCGCGGACTCCTGTATACCAGAGGAGCAGAAGACGATGATTATCACAGAGCGTACTGCTTCCGATGCTGAGCTTGATAAAGTCCTTGATATCATAAGAAAAGGAGCGCTCTCCCCTGAAGGGCGGGAGGCTATCTCAATCGATAAGCTCAGCAAGGACAAGGATATTATCGATAAACGCGCAGAGCGTATAGCTTTGTATATAAGCCTTCTCGGCGGCGAAGCACCGGATGTCTTTCCTCCTGTAGAGGATCTCTTTGAATATGCTGATGAGACACATGCCGATTTCTCCGGTGAGGATATCCACAGAGCGGGTGAATTCCTTCATTCATATATCTCGATGCTTCATTTTCTCAGGAAAGATGAGGATATCCATGAAGAGGATAGAATTCTTTCTGAAGATATACTTTCATCCCTTGATAGCGAAGGGAATGTCAGGGAGGATCATCCCCGACTTCTTCCACTTATAAAGAAACGCGATGAGATAAGGAATGAGCGCATGAGATTCTCCGCATCCTTCATATCCTCTCATCGTGCAAGTGTTCAGCAGTCAGAGCCACTTTATAGGAATGAGCGCGTTGTCATTCCTATCAGAAGTGATCAGAAAAGCACTATAGACTGCTTTGTATCAGGTTCATCATCGTCTGGAAATACGCTGTTCGCTGAGCCCTTTGAGCTTGTCGCGCTCAATAATGAGGCTGTAATCGCAGAAGAGTGCATAAGGCTTGAGAAGCTGAGAATCATTCATGATTTATCGGAGCGTATACGGTTTCTGATGCCTGTGATGAGGAAGATGCTGGAAGAAGTCATCGATTTCGACTTCCATTATGCATTTGCTCTCTGGGCAAAGAGGGAGAAAGCGGTTCATCCCGAGATAGGGAAAAACCTCAGACTATGCAGGGCCCGTCATCCACTCCTTGGCGCCAATGCCGTACCTATAGATATATCCATTCCGGAGAATGTGAATGCAATAGTCCTGTCCGGTGCCAATGCGGGAGGAAAGACTGTCACGATGAAGACTGTGATGCTGCTCTCGCTTCTCAACCAGCTATGTGGATATATAACAGCCAGCGATGGCTCTGTGCTTCCTCTATTCTCCACATTCTTCTCTGATATCGGGGATAACCAATCGATACTGGATGCGGCGTCGACATTCTCGTCCCATATGAAGAATATCGCCTCGATAGCGAGGAAGGCAGATAAATCATCGCTTGTAATCCTCGATGAGCTTGGCTCTGGTACGGATCCTGGGGAAGGTGCGGCGCTTTCAAGGGCAATTCTGTCTTATTTTTCGGATCATACTGCGCTCACGCTTGTCACATCTCATTATCCTGAAGTGAAGAGCTATGCGTATTCTGATGAGAGGATGATGAATGCCTCTATGGAATTCGATGAGAAATCCGGGCTTCCGACATATCGCGTGCTTGAAGGTATCCCTGGAGACAGCCATGCGATCATAACAGCAAAGCGCTCGGGAATGCCTCGTGAGATAACAGATATGGCAGCAGCAGCACTGCAGGGTGGAGAGGAGAGCGCAGGACGGATCATCAGGGCCTTGATTTCCAAAGAAAGGACGCTCGACAGGAAAATCACAGAGTCTCAGATTCTGAAGAGAAAACTTGAGAAGCTTGAGAAAGACATAAGCGAGAGAGAGTCGAAGCTCAACGCGCTGGAGAATGAGCTCAGAAAGGATGGAATCAGGGAAATCAATGAGTATCTCAGGGAGAGCCGCAGGAATCTTGAGAAACTCGTGATGGAAGTGAAGACAGGGACGCTCACGAAAGAGAAGACGAGGAAAGTAAAGGCCTTTGCCGATTCTATAGAGAAGAAAATAGAGGAAGAGGAGGATCTCCTTGACGAAGAAGAGGCGATTCCTGATGACTCTCCGCTTTCATCCGGCGATGAAGTCGAGTGCGGCAAGGCAAAGACTCCAGGCAAAGTGATATCAGTGAATAAGGACAGGATTCTGGTTCTTCTCGATAACGGTCTCAAGCTTACGCTTCCGCGTGCGATGGTGTGGAAACGCCAGACGAAGAAGAATGATAAAGGCACCTTCCAGTTCTCATCTTCTGCAAAGAAGGCTCAGTATACTATGGACGTCAGAGGTCTAACGCTTCAGGAGACGATTGAGAGACTTGATGACCAGATGGAGGCGGCTCTTCTTGATGGGCTTTCATCGTTCTCCATCATCCATGGTTACGGTGATGGAATACTTTCGAAAGGTGTCCATGATTATCTCAGGAAGAGGAGGGAAGTGAAGGATTACCGATTCGCTCTTCCTGAGGATGGCGGTATGGGGAAGACCTATGTTGAGCTCTTCTGAGAAGGAATGAGCTGAGCTATTAGGACAGCAAGGAAGACGAGGATGCAGCCTGCGCACTCTCTCCCTGTAAGTCTCTCTCCAAGCATCAACGCACCTCCTACTGCCGCCCATACGCTTTCAAGAGAGAGCGCGAAAACAGCATGTGACGCCTTTACATATTTCTGAGCGACGACCTGCAATGTGTAGGCTATGCCACATGAGAAAGCGCCGGCGTAGAAAATAGGAAGCCATGCATTGAGTACCGCGTCCCCTGATGGCTGTTCAATAATCATTCCGGGAATGCAGATTATTCCAGCTGTCAGGAACTGAAGCATCGACATTGGTATTCCGTCCACATTCTTTCCTGTCCTGTCTATTGCCATTATGTGGAAAGCGAAAAGGAGTGCGCACGCGATAAGATAGATGTCTCCGCGTGTGATTGTGAAGCCTTCCCCGATAGATAGCAGATACATGCCTATGATGGCCACGATAGCGGAAATCCAGATACTCTTCCCGATTTTCTCACCGAAGAAAATGGAAATAATCGGTACGAAGATAATATAGAGCGATGTGATGAATCCGCCTTTGCCAGCTCCCGAAAGCTCAATGCCGAATTGCTGTGTCACCGCGGCGGATGCGATGCATATTCCGCATATGACACCGCCTCTGATGAGATTGTTTCTGTATTTTCTGTCACTTTTATGCTTTCTGATGATTGGGATTGAGAAGGGAATAAGGACAACCGCCCCTATCAGGAAGCGAATAGCGTTGAACGTGAATGCTCCGACGCTCTCGGATGATACGGACTGGGCAACGAATGCCATTCCCCAGATGAATGATGTCATAAGAAGTAAGATGATTGCGTTCTTTTCTTTCATACGGAGGCGATTCTACATATTTTCACTGAGCTTGTTTATAGGAAATTGTGCTTTAATGTCTGTTTTTCCGCATTTTCTGAAATAAGATATAATATGAATAAGGAGAATTTATGACGGATTATACAGATGGAACAGGGATGCAATACCACCTCCACATAAAGAAAGGCGATGTCGGGCGTTATGTGCTCCTTCCGGGAGATCCTAAACGTGTCAGGCTCATAGCCGAAAGACTTGATGATGCCGCTATGATTGCAGATAACCGAGAATTCGTTACATATACGGGATACATTGATGGTGAGAAGGTATCAGTAACCTCAACAGGCATAGGTGGGCCGAGTGCCTCGATAGCAATGGAGGAGCTTGCCTTGTGCGGCGCTGATACTTTCATCAGAGTCGGTACATGCGGTGGCATAGCCTTAAGTGTCACAAGCGGTGATGTGGTCATCGCAACAGGTGCTGTAAGAGCTGAAGGCACAAGCCGGGAGTATGCGCCGATTGAATTTCCTGCTGTCGCTGATTTCGATGTTGTCTATGCACTGAAGAAAGCTGCCTCAGAGCTTTCATTCCCATGCCATCTTGGAGTCGTACAATGCAAGGATTCATTCTATGGTCAGCATGATCCTGAGAAGATGCCTGTGAGCTATGATTTATTGAACAAGTGGGAAGCTTGGAAGAGGCTTGGTGTTCTTGCATCGGAAATGGAAAGCGCAGCTCTTTTTACAGTTGCCGCGAGACTTGGGGCAAGGTGCGGAGCAGTCTTCTTCACAGTCGCGAATCAGGAGCGTGAGAAGCTAGGGCTTGAGAATCCAAAGCTTCACGACACTTCCCGCGCTATAGATACAGCTATCAAGGCTATACGTATTCTCATCTCAGAGGATCGGAATAGAGCGTGACACCGTTATTCCTGTATTCGTTTTCTCTCTTCTCCAGAAGAGTCTGAAGATCATCATCTGGGCCAGCTTCGGTATCGAGCTCGATTGTGAACAGCTCAAGGCCCAGAGCTGTGTATTCCTCTTGCAGTTCTTTGCATTCATGCATTGAGAGATCCAGATGGAAGCGCTCATCGCTGAATGATTTCACAGCATCTTCTGTGGTCTTGAGATATGCTTTGCCGCTTTTGAGGTTGCGTATGATAATAACACCTCTTATCTTATCTGGCCTTGAGAATACATCGTTGATGTCCATGTGAGCGAATATATCACAAATCTTCAAAGAGATAACATCCGGATTCCATCTTTCTTGCAAATTATTGTTTAGTTTTTCACTTGGCGGGGTTATCATAATCATTAGTTTCTTCCAGAAGGATGGCAAAATTATGGAACAGCAGATTCAGAGTCTCATCGATTCAATCAGGAAAGAGGGTATCGACAAAGCCCGAAGCGAGAGCGATAAGATCATAGAGGACGCGAAGAAGAGCGCGGAGAAGATAATCAGCGATGCTAAAGCTGAGGCTGAGAAAATCATAAGCGATGCAGATGCAAGCGCAGCGCGTCTTCAGGCATCAGCTGAGGAAGCAATCAGGCAGAGCGCGAGGAATGCATCCCTTGCACTGAAGAAGGATATTGAGGATAAAATCACAGCACTCCTCCGCTCTGATTGCAGAAAGGCTTTATCCCTTCCAGATTTATGTACCATCATCAGAGCCGCTATATCCGAAGATGTCTCGGGAACTGCTATAGAGGTTCCGAAGGAAGTCTTCGACGAGCTTGGGGATTCGCTCAGAAGCGAGTTCGCGTCGGAGATAGAGAAGGGCATGGAGATAAGAGCAGCTTCTATAACCGGTGGTTTCAGAATCGCCGCGAAAGATGGCTCTGGATATGTTGACTATTCCGATGATGAGTGCACACGCCTTATCCTTCCGTATCTCTCGGATAAGCTTAAGGAGATTCTCTGATAATGGCAGAGTACTACTACTTCGGAGCTTCATTGCCGATGCTCAGAATGAATCAGGCGCCTCAGCTTTCATATGAAGCTTTCATAGAAGCGTGCCGTGAGAATCTCTCGAAGCGCGATATGAAGGATATGGAGCTTGCTGTCCTCTCAGGCGGAGAGGGCGAGGCTTCTATTCCTGTCGTCAAGGCATTCAGGCGCTTTTCATCTGAGCTCGGGAAGGCAATCAATCACCAGAGAGCTTTATCCCTTGGCTTTTCAGGTTATGAGGAAGACTCTACGGATAAGGAGATACGGGATATAGCGAAGAATATCGTGAATGAGAAGGATCCTCTGAAAGCAGAGAATGAGATTCTCGCAAGTTATTTCGACTTTCTCTCATCATACGAAAGCTCCTCTCCATTCTCTACGGAGAGCCTGATGATTTATTCCCTGAAGCTGCAGATTTTAGGTATTTCATCATCATTCAGCATGGAGAAGGGCAGAGCTGAGTTCGATAAGCTCTACAGGAACATTGAAGAAGATATTTTCAGATAAGGAGTCTATATGTCAGTCAGTAAAGGACGCGTGACCGGTGTCAACGGTAACATGGTAAATGTCGAGTTCACCGGAAATGTAATAAAGAATGAGGTCGGATTCATACATGTAGGGGAATCTCGCCTTAAAGGCGAAATCATCAGGATTACCGGCTCCATTGCCTCTCTTCAGGTCTATGAGATGACGGGAGGCATAAAAGTCGGGGATGAAGTTGAGTTCACAGGCGAGCTTCTCTCCGTTGAGCTTGGACCGGGACTTCTTTCGCAGGTGTTCGATGGACTTCAGAATCCTCTTCCAGAGCTGGCAGATAAGTGTGGCTTCTTCCTTGAGCGTGGCGTTTATCTCAATCCGCTTCCGGACAAGAAGTGGCAGTTCACGGCCTCAAGGAAAGCTGGTGACAAACTCAGGGGCGGTGATTCATTCGGCTCTGTTCCTGAAGGTCTTTTCACACACCTTATCTTCGCGCCGTTCTCTCTTCAGGGAGAATGGACAATCGCATCAATTGTGCCTGATGGCCTTTATGGTGTGCATGAGACTATATGTACTATAGAGAATGCTGAGGGCGAGAAGAAAGAGCTCTCGATGGCTATAACACAGCCGGTGAAGGTCGCTATCGAAGGATATGATGAGCGAGTACGTCCTACTGAGCCTATGGTCACTAGAATAAGAATCATTGACACATTCCTGCCTGTGGCGAAAGGCGGAACATATTGTATTCCAGGTCCTTTCGGGGCCGGAAAGACAGTCCTGCAGCATCTGACTTCCAAAAACGCTGATGTCGATATAGTCATCATCGCAGCCTGCGGTGAAAGAGCTGGAGAGGTTGTAGAGGTTCTCAAGGAATTCCCTGAGCTTACCGATCCAAAGACAGGCAGAAGCCTTATGGAAAGGACTATCATCATCTGCAACACATCCTCGATGCCTGTCGCGGCAAGAGAAGCCTCTGTATATACAGCTGTGACAATGGCTGAGTATTACAGGAACATGGGACTTGATGTGCTTCTTCTCGCAGACTCAACTTCAAGATGGGCACAGGCTATGAGGGAAATGTCGGGACGCCTTGAGGAAATCCCTGGAGATGAGGCATTCCCTGCATACCTTGAGTCCCGTATCGCAGGCTTCTATGAGAGAGCAGGAAAGGTCAGGCTGCGTGACGGACGATATGGCTCTGTTACTATCGGAGGCACAGTATCCCCGGCTGGCGGAAACTTCGAGGAGCCTGTAACTCAGGCGACTCTCAAAGTCGTCGGCGCATTCCATGGACTGTCGAGAGAGCGCTCCGATGCGCGTAAGTATCCTGCAATCGATCCTCTTGATTCATGGTCGAAATATAGCGGAATCATCGATAAGAAACTTGTCGATGAGGCTTATGGCTATCTTCGACGTGGTCATGAAGTAGGTGAGATGATGAAAGTCGTAGGAGAGGAAGGCACTAGCCTAGAGGATTATATAATCTATCAGAAGGGTGAATTCCTTGATTCTGTCTACCTTCAGCAGAATTCTTTTGACCCTGTCGATTCAGTCGTTCCTGTCGAGCGTCAGCAGGAGTCATTCTCCATACTTCATTCAATCCTTGAATCCTCGTTCAGCCTCTCTGATAAGAAAGAGGCGAGGACGTTCTTCAATGAACTCAGACAGCGCTTCCTTGACTGGAATGGCACGCCTTCCGACAGCCCTGATTTCCTGAAGAGGAAAGATGAGCTCGTTTCATTCTATGAAGGGAGGAGAAAGTAATGCAGAAGGTATATACGAAGATAGAGAGCATAATCGGAAATATCATCACAGTACGCGCTGAAGGCGTACGGAATCAGGATCTTGCTGAGATAACCACAAGCCAGGGCAAGAGCTACGCTAATGTCATAAAGCTCGACGGCGATCTGGTGTCTCTTCAGGTCTTCCAGGGTGGTCAGGGCGTTTCCACGGGAGACAGCGTGCGCTTTCTAGGCGTGCCTATGAGAGTAAGCTACTCCGAGGATCTTTTAGGGCGGGTGTTTGATGGCGCTGGAAAGCCACGTGATAACGGACCAGAGCTTACCGCTAATATGGTTGAGATCGCAGGACCTTCAGTAAACCCGGCACGGCGTGTCCTTCCTGATAAGATGATCCGCACCGGTATCCCGATGATAGATGTGTTCAACACGCTTGTGGAATCGCAGAAGCTGCCAATCTTCTCCGTCTCCGGTGAGCCTTACAATGAGCTTCTCGCGCGCATAGCGATGCAGGCTGAGGTCGATATCATCGTTCTCGGTGGAATGGGACTCAAGTATGATGATTATCTTTTCTTCCGTGACACGCTTGAAGCATCGGGCGCGTCCTCAAGGACAATCATGTTCATACATACAGCGTCCGATCCGACAGTAGAATGCACGCTTGTTCCGGATCTTGCACTGTCTGTTGCTGAGCATTTCGCGCTTGATGGCAAGCGTGTGCTCGTGCTTCTTACAGATATGACGAACTTCTGCGATGCGCTCAAGGAAATGGCGATTACGATGGATCAGGTTCCATCAAACAGAGGATATCCTGGAGATCTCTATTCGTCACTTGCATCGCGTTATGAGAAAGCTGTTGATTTCGAGGGCGCCGGCTCGCTGACGATTCTTGGCGTAACGACAATGCCAGGTGATGATGTAACGCATCCTATCCCTGACAACACCGGTTACATAACAGAAGGACAGTATTATCTCAGAAATGGGCATATCGAGCCATTTGGATCTCTTTCACGTCTTAAGCAGAACGTGAATAAGGATACTCGTGATGATCATCGCTCTCTTATGGATGGCATGATCAAGCTGTATTCTGCATATAAGGATTCGATGGAGAAGCGCTCCATGGGCTTCATGATGTCAGATTGGGATGAGAAACTTCTCAAATACGGTGCGCTGTTTGAGGAGAAGCTGATGGATCTCTCAGTCAACATTCCTTTAGAGGAAGCACTGGATCTCGGATGGAAAATACTTTCTGAGTGCTTTGAGCCCAATGAGACAGGACTTCGCTCCGATCTTATTTCCCGTTACTGGCCAAAGTGAGGATGATATGGGAATAAAGCTGACGAAGAATGAGCAGAAGAAGCAGAAGGACGCATTGCGTCAGTTCATGCGTTATCTTCCGACTCTTCAGCTTAAGAAACAGCAGCTTCAGGTCGTTATCAGGGAAGCCGAGAGCGAGATCGAGGAACTCAGGAGAAAGCAGAAAGAGGCTATAGATGCGCTCTCTTCCTGGATTGCAATCTATGGAGGCAATGAAGCTTTTCCTCCTGAAAAGTCGATAGACAAGCTTGTTGTCATAGATAGAATCGAGAGAGATGAGGGCAATATAGCTGGAGTGAAGGTTCCTGTCTTCAAGGAGCTTCTCTTCAAACCTGTAGTCTATGACCTCACTTATTATCCTCTTTGGGTTGATAGAGCACTTGAGGAGCTGAAGAATATTGCGCAGTACGATGCGCTTGTTCTGACGCTTGAGGAGAGGATAAGACTTCTTTCCGAGGAGCTGAGAGTGACTACGCAGCGAGTCAATCTCTTTGAGAAAGTGAAGATTCCTGAAGCACAGGAGAACATTAGAGTGATAGGTATCTACCTTCAGGATCAGCAGACAGCTGCTGTCGTGAGAGGCAAGATAGCAAAGAAGAAACTGGTGAAGGTGAGCTGATGATAGAGAAAATGAAGAAGGTTGTCCTCATTTCAAGAGGATCTGAAAAGAAAGAGCTTCTTCTTTCTCTCAGGGAAGAAGGGGTGATGCATGTCTCCGATCTCGTTCATAAGACGCCTAAGCTGGATGAGATGGAGAAGGACAGGAGTGATTATGTCCGTATCAGGCAGGTTCTTGTCGAGCGTGCGGATAAGAAGGATAAGCGCAAACTCTCTTTGAGTGATAGCGATTTCGCTTCCGTCCATCAGGCAATCCTCAAAGACATTGAGGATGAAGGGAAAATCAACGAGCGTCTTGTACAGCTGCAAGCTGAGCGTGACCGCATAAAGCCATTCGGTGATTTCAATCCCGATGATGTGAAAGCATTATCTGATGATGGTATTCCCATTTTCATTTATGCGGGAGGAAAGAAGGAGATTGAGAAACTCAGAAGCGATGAGTCTGTTTCATTCATTCCTCTCAGGTATGATGGAAAGCTTGAGGCTGCGGCGGTTCTCTATGAAAAACTCCCTGAAAGCTCAGGACTGGCTGAAATTGATCTTCCATCTGAAAGCCTTTCCGAAATCGAGGCGGAGATTCTCATGGAGCGGAAACGCCTTGATGAAATAAGGAAGAGAATCAGTGAATGCGGGGTATACATCACCGCATATGATTCATACCTCAGAAAAGCCGATGAGCGGATCACATTCGAGAGAGTGAGCTCAACAATCTCAGGCGATGATATCATCTACCTCAAGGGATATATCCCCGAGAAAGATGAGAAGCGCTTTATGAAGAAAGCAGAGAAAGAAGGCTGGGCGTATATCATCGATGATATTTCAGATGAGGATAACCCACCGACGCTTGTCAGGTACAAAGGCATAACCCGTATCGTCAAGCCTATCTTTGACATTCTTGGTACAGTGCCCGGATACCGTGAGTATGATATATCATCATTCTTCCTGGTGTTCTTCTCGCTCTTCTTTGCCATGATACTCGGCGACGCAGGCTATGGCCTCATATTCCTTCTTATCGCGATTGGGATGCACGTCAAGTCAAAGAAGCCATCGGATGTGAATATACTCCTCTATGTGCTATCGGTCGTGACGATTATATGGGGTGCAATGACAGGTACCTGGTTCGGCTCTGAGACGATTCTCAGGAAATTACCGTTCCTGCAGCTCTTTATCGTACCGGCTATAACAAACTTCCCAGGCGTTGTCGGTGTCGATTCCGTGTGGGCACAGAACATGCTCATGAAGTTCTGCTTCATATTGGGAGCTGTGCAGCTTGGTCTTGCTAGGGTAGTGAATATCATAACAAAGGCAAGAAATAAGGACATATCGCTTATTGCCGAAGCTGGCTGGTTCATTGACGTTGTGATGCTCTACCTGATGGCACTCTATCTTGTAATCGGCGAGGCTGTGCCATTCACGTTGATTGTAGGCGGTATTGTTGTTGGCTTCGTGCTTGTCTGCCTCTTTTCCGGTCAGGGACCTGGAATCAGCTTTGTCGCTGGTCTGAAGGCAGGACTTGCGGGCTTCTTCACGACATTCCTCGATACAATCTCGTGCTTCTCGAATATAATGAGCTATATACGTCTCTTCGCAGTCGGCATGGCATCGCTTGCGATAGCCCAGTCATTCAACGGCATGGCTGGTGGTATGCTTCATGGTGCTCTGATACCAATCGGTGTCCTGATAATAGTGCTTGGGCATACACTAAATCTTGTTATGGGAATGCTCTCTGTTGTTGTACATGGAGTAAGACTCAATCTATTGGAATTCTCCGGCGCTCTTGGTATGGAGTGGACCGGTTATAATTACGAACCATTCAGCAAAATGGCTGATGACAAAGCTGCAGAAAACAGCTAAGGAGATGATATGGAAAATCTGGCTTATCTTGGAATGGCATGTGCACTCTGCCTTTCCGCACTCGGATCCGGATTCGGCACAGGCTGCGCAGGACAGAGCGCTGTCGGTGGATGGAAGAAATGCTACGCTCAGGGAAAGCCTGCACCGTTTATCATGGTCGCGTTCGCAGGAGCGCCTCTTACGCAGACAATCTATGGCTTCTTGCTGATGACATTCATCCGCTCTGCATTCGAAACAGGTGCTTCCCCGATACTCTGTCTTTCTACAGGCGTTCTCGGTGGATTTGCAATCGGTCTTTCCGCATATTTCCAGGGAAGAATAGCAGCTGCGGCATCTGACGCGCTTTCCGAGACAGGAAAGGGTACAGCTAACTACTTCATAGTTATCGGTATTGCAGAGACAGTCGCGCTCTTCACGCTCGTTTTCTGTCTGCTTCTTCTCTAGAAGAGAATTTCTCTTCAGCAAAATCTCCTGTGTCTATCGATGCAGGAGATTTTATATTAATCATAGCATTGCTAATAAATCTCAAGGAATATATACTTTATGTGAGAAATTTTCTCATGTGGAGCTTGTATGCTTTTAGATTTCAGACTTTCTTCGTATAGATCTTATGATAAGACAATGAGAATTTCCTTCCGAGGTGGAGATCTCAGCGAGAATCAGGAGACACTTCATGATGGCGTGCTTCCTGTGATAGGCATATTCGGCTCAGATGGAAGCGGAAGAGGGAGTGTGCTTAGGGCGCTTGAAGCTGTTGTATCGCTTGTTTCGCTTCCTCTTCTTTTCCCCCGTGCAGAGCTTCTTTCCAAACTCTCGGAGAAGCATTTCGGATCTGAGTGGTGTCCGTCATTCGCTATCACATACAGAGGAAGGGAAGCCTTCTTCCGTCTTTCACTGGAGATAGAAGACGGAGTGATAAAAAAAGATGTTCTTGAGCGCTCTGGGAATGCAGACGGGCATTATCAGGTGCTATATGAGAGAGCCGGTGATGAGATAAGCTATCATGGAAAACTCCGCAATCTCGGTGTAATCGATGTTCCGCAGGGTGTGCCATTGCTGTCACTTCTGTACTCGGAGCATCCGGATAACCCGATCATCGAGGATGCATATTCATTCTTTGCCGATGGTTTCATGCTTCCGTCATCCAATATCGCTTTTGAAAGCCTCGATAAAGAGCGTGCTTTTACTGTGCTTCTTATGCTCAATGAGATGTCATTTGATGTGAGGAGAATCATCACGAAAGATGGGCATTCATATTTCTCATACAGCGATGACGACTCATTCCTTGTCAAGCTTGAAGAAGAGAGCGAGAGTCTGCAGATCCTTTTCCGTATCCTTCCATCGGTTCTTGAGGCTCTCATTTCAGGAAAAGTCCTTGTTCTTCCTTCATTGCTTCCATCTCTCCATCCATCGGTTGAGGAGTATATTATAAATCTTTTCACAGACAAGGAGTCGAACAGGAAGAATGCGCAGCTTCTCTTTACATCATCCTCATTCAATCTCATGGATGTAAGGCTGATGAGACGGGATGAGATATACCTTGCTGAGAAGAAGGGAGGCATGACAGAGCTATACCCGATACAGAATGTAAAGAATGCAGATGGCACATTGCTTCGTAAAGATGCCAGATTCCAGAAGAAATACTGGGAAGGCGATCTTGGTGCTCTTCCATCTTTCAGACATATAATCTCATGGAAGGATGTCATCAGGAAGGAGAGCGCAGCAAAGAAAAACCTCTTCAGTATCAATAACAGACGATATCTCGGCAACAAGTTCAGGATAACAGGGTTTATACGCGAGATTGCAGATAAATACTGCGTCGGCGCTTCATCGTTTGCTGATATCTTCTCTGGAACAGGTGCAGTCTCCTATGCCTTCCGAGACAAGAAGCTTGTTCTCAATGATATACTCTATTCGAATTATCTTTCGAATCTTGCATGGTTCTCACCTGAAGTCTTTGATTATGATAAGCTTTCCGGAATCATTGATGACTATAACAGTGTCCAGCCTTCTGAGGATAACTATTTCTCGGATAATTTCTCTGATACGTATTTCTCAAGAGGCAATGCAAGGAAGATCGGCTGGATAAGGGATGATATAGAGAAGCGATTCAGAAAAGGCGAGATAAACCTCCGGGAGAAGGCGATTCTTGTCACATCGCTTATGTATGCGATGGATAAAATCGCAGCGACATGCGGCCACTATGATGCGTGGCGGGCAAACGCAGATCTCTCGGAGCCGCTTGTTCTCAGGATGCTTGATGTGGAAAATGGCAATGAAGGCAATGAGATATACACTGAAGATGCCAATATGCTTGTCCGCCGCATCAAGAGTGATATCGTATACATCGATCCCCCATATAACTCCAGGCAGTATTCTGATTCCTATCATCTTCTTGAGAATGTTGCGAGATGGGAAAAGCCTGAAGTCTCCGGAAAAGCCAGGAAGATGGACAGGAAGGAAATCAAAAGCCTTTATTCGACGAATAAAGCCGCTCAGGAAATGAAGGATCTGATAGCGAATATCGACGCTGAGTATATTCTTCTTTCATACAACAATATGGCAAAGAAAGGCGATGGCAGGTCGAATGCCAAGATAAGCGATGACGAGATTCTCTCGATACTCCGTGCGAAGGGTGAAGTCTCTGTCTTTGCAGTCCCGCATAAGGCCTTCTCCGCAGGGAAAAGCCATATTGAAGGCAATGAGGAGCGTATCTTCCTATGCCGTGTAAGAGAGAGAAAAGCACTGAAGAATGGCTATGTCTCATCGCCGCTTAATTATGCGGGAGGCAAGGGAAGGATTCTTGACGAGCTTCTGGATGCTTTCCCTCCATACTCAGACACTTTTGTCGATCTCTTTGCCGGTGGCTGTACAGTGGGAGTGAATGCTTCTGCGCGTAAAGTCATATTCAATGACTCTGATTCCCGTCTTGTTTCTCTTCTTCGTGAGATGCGCTCATGTGACAAAGAGCGATTCATTGCCGATGTATTTGATGTCATTGATAAATACGGCTTATCCAGAAGTGATATTCATGGTTATGAATACTATCATGCGGATTCATCATCCGGGCTTGGGGAAGTGAATAAGGAAGCTTATAGAAAGCTTCGCGATGATTTCAATCATGAAGCTTTCGACGGACACACCAGGGCTGTGATGCTCTATGTTCTTGTCGTCTATGCATTCAATAATCAGATACGATTCAATGATGAGGGGTATTTCAATCTTCCCGTCGGCAAGCGTGATTTCAATAAGCGCATGCAGGAAAAGCTTTCAGCATTCATTGACAGACTGAAAGCCCTCGATGCCGTCATCCTCGATTCAGATTTCCGCATAGTCGAGATTCCCGATGGTGCGTTTGTCTATGCAGATCCTCCATATCTCATCACGACAGCGACATATAACGAGAAGAATGGCTGGACTGAAAATGATGAGACATCGTTGCATCTTTTGCTTGAGAATCTCGATAAACGCGGTATAAAGTTTGCATTGTCGAACACTCTCAAAAGCAGGGGGAAAGAGAACACATCTCTCATTTCATGGCTTGAGCGGCATCCTGAATTCCGCGTTCTGCATATCGACAGGAGCTACTCGAATTCCAATTACCATCTGAAGGACAGGAATGCTGAATCAGATGAAGTCCTGATTCTCAACTACTGATCAGATGAGCTTTGCTTTTTTCCAGTGGCCTTTCCTGTAGAAAGCGATGGAGATGATGGTGCCCACGGCCCAGCCTATGGGCCATGAGAGCCAGATTCCTATCGCGCCGAGGAAATATGAGAGGATAAATGCAAGAAGAACGCGGAGGATGAGGTCCGAGAATGTGGAAATCATGAATGGAATCATGTCTCCTGAGCCTCTGATTACCGCGTCTGTGATGATTTTCACTCCGATCATTATATAGAATGGCGAGACGATGCGCAGAAAACGCATGCCTTCACTCAATGCCGCTGCTGCATCCTCATTCATGAAAAGAAGGAGAATGTAGCGGCCAAGGAAGAAGAATAGCAGAGCCGCTATCACAGAGAATGCTGATGATAGCAATAAGCCTTCTTTTCTGCCTTTTATTACCCTGTCTATCTTGCCAGCTCCGAAGTTCTGAGCCGAAAAGCCGGATATGCCATTCCCCATTGTCGTGATTGATGTGATGACCATGTTGTTGAGCTTGATTGCAGCTGCGTATCCAGCCATTACCGCAGTTCCGAAGCTGTTTATGACACTCTGTATAAGGATATTTCCAACAGAGACGAATGACTGCTGGAGAATTGAAGGGACTGCGACTTTCGTTATCTGCGAGAGGATTGTCCATGAGAATAGGGGAGCTTTCTCCCTGTTCTCTCCGATTTTCCTCAGCCTTATGATGAGAGCTGCTACAGCAAGGATGCTGCTTACACCCTGGCAGATGAATGTCGCCCATGCAACTCCGTCAACTCCCATTCCGAACGCGGTGACGAAGAGTATGTCCGCTCCGATATTCGCTGTCGATGATATAGCGAGGAATATAAATGGCGTACGGCTGTCTCCCATAGCTGTGAATATTCCTGTGGCGATGTTGTAGAAAAAGAGGAATATGAGACCATAGATATAGATGTCGAGATAGAGCGCGCTCATCTCCAGAAGCTCGGGAGGCGTGTTTATCATCTCAAGAAGCGGATCGGTGAATATAATGCCGATGATTATCAGCAAGACAGAGAGCACGAAAGCCGCGATGAATGTCGTAGATATCGCTGTCTTCATTTCCCTCTTTCTTCCTGCGCCGAAGTACTGGGAAACTATGACGGATGAGCCCATATTCGAGCCGAATGCGAAAGCTATGAATATCAGTGTGATTTCATATGAGTTTCCTACAGCTGCAAGTGCGTCCGCTCCGAGGAATTTCCCTGCAACCAGGCTATCTGCGATGTTGTATAGCTGCTGGAATAGCATGGAGCCAAGAAGGGGAAGGGTGAAACGCCAAATCGCCGGTCTTATTTCACCGACAGTGAGATCTCTGTTCATGACGACAAGATAATGAACTTAATCGGAAGCTCTGTCAAAGAAGGGGGGCTCTGCTGGAGAGCCCCCGCATTGTCAGTTGCTCTTTCTCTGGATTCTTTTCAGTATTGCTTTCTGTATCTCCACGATAGGGATTATAAGAACAGCGATGAGAAGAGCGATAACGAACTCTGTGAACGAGATATGGGCAAATCCGAATGCGTCATTCAGGAATGGGATGTAAAGGACGGCAAGCGTGAGCACGAATGCTCCAATAAGAGTCCAGTAAAGAATCTTATTGTGCCCTTTGATTCTGAAAAGGGATTTGTCGAGTGAGCGCATGTTGAATGAATGGAAGAGCTCCGCCATGGAAAGCGTGAGGAATGCCATTGTCATGCCGTCTTCGCTTGTAACGAGATGGAATGCGCCGTTCTCGAAAATCTCTCCGATGATGTATGAAGCGATTGTGATGATAGCGAGAGCAATGCCCTGGATAAGGCAGTTGACACCAAGTCCGCCTGCGAAGATTCCTTCCTTTGATGAGCGTGGCGGGCGATTCATGATATCAGGATCTCCCTGCTCCATACCAAGTCCTACTGCCGGGAAGCAGTCTGTGATGAGGTTTATCCAAAGCAGGTGCGCAGGCTTGAGCAGCGTGATTCCCATCATCGATGCGACGAAGACAGAAATGACTTCCGCGAGATTCGATGAAAGGAGGAACTGGATTGCCTTTCTGATGTTGTCATAGATCTTTCTGCCTTCCTCGACAGCTACGACAATCGTCGCGAAGTTGTCATCAGCGAGGACCATGTCAGCGACATTCTTCGTGACATCCGTTCCCGTGATTCCCATCCCGACTCCGATATCCGCATTCTTTATGGATGGCGCGTCGTTGACACCGTCACCTGTCATTGCTGTTATCATCCCGGCCTGCTGCCAGCCCTTGACGATTCTTACCTTGTGCTCAGGCTGGACACGCGCGTATATGGAGTATTTCCTGATGTTCTTCTGGAATTCATCGTCAGAGAGCTTATCGAGCTCAGCTCCTGTTATTGCTTCGCTCCTGTCCTTGACGATTCCGAGCTCCTTGCCGATAGCTACAGCCGTGTCGATATGGTCTCCAGTGATCATTATCGGTCTGATTCCTGCGCTTCTGCATTCCTTTATAGCTGCCTTGACTTCAGGACGCACGGGATCGATCATACCGGAAAGCCCGAGGAATACGAGATCCTTCTCGATAGCTGATGGGGAAGTATCTGATGGAATTTCATCGAGCTTCTTCATCGCGCCTGCAAGAACACGGAGCGCCTTGTCGGCGAATTCCTTGTTCATGCCCATGATGGCTTTCCTGTCATCATCAGTCATCTCCCTGATTTTCCCATTGTCGAGAATCATTGTGCATCTTGAGAGAAGCACATCGGGAGCGCCCTTGGTGAACTGCACATAGCCGCCATCGGGATCTGTATGGATTGTCGACATCATCTTCCTCTCAGAGTCGAATGGAGCCTCCGCGACTCTCCTGTATGGCCCTTCCTCGAGGAAGTTCTTGTTTATATCCATCGTCATTGCCCAGTTGACAAGCGCGGCCTCAGTCGGCTCTCCTTCAGCGCTCAGCTCATCGTTGAGATGGGCATCGGATGCGAGCGCCATAGCCTCAGCAAGTTTTGTCTTGTCGCTTCCGTAGGAGTCGACGACAGTCATCTTGTTCTGTGTAAGTGTTCCAGTCTTGTCAGAGCATATGACCTCGGTACATCCAAGAGTCTCTACCGCGGTGAGACGGCGGATGATAGCGTTGCGCCGGCTCATCTTCGTCACTCCGATCGAGAGCACGATTGTGACTACAGCGGCCAGCCCTTCAGGAATAGCCGCGACTGCAAGCGAGACAGCTATCATGAATGTATCGAGAACACCTGCAAGCTGGATATCACCCTGGACGGCCATCCTTATGAGGTTGACAGCGAACATGAATACACAGATCCCGAGGACAAGCCATGTGAGGACTTTTGAAAGCTGGTTTAGCTTCCTCTGCAGCGGTGTCGTGTTGTCAGCTGCATCGGAGAGGGCGGAGGCAATCTTGCCCATCTCAGTCTTCATGCCTGTTGCCGTGACGACAGCCTCACCGCGACCGTAGACGATTGTGGAGCCCATGTAGACCATGTTCTTCCTATCGCCAAGGGGAATCTCATTTCCTTCCAGCGTGTCGCTTATCTTGTCAACCGGAACGGACTCTCCAGTCAGTGCGGCTTCTTCTGCCTTGATCGAAGCAGAGAGGAGCAGGCGAGCATCCGCGGGTACGCTGTCACCGGCTTCAAGCTCGATGATGTCTCCGGGAACGAGCTCTTCGCTCTCGACTGTTATGAGCTTTCCGCCTCGTCTGACTTTTGACTTTGCTTTCGACATGTTCTGCAGGGCTTCGATGGCTTTCTCCGCTTTCGATTCCTGCACGACGCCGAGCACCGCGTTGATGAGAACGACGATGAGGATGATTATCGCATCCGACCATTCTGTCTCGCCAGACGCTGTGGATGTAACGACTGAAAGAACTGCAGCTATCATCAGTATGATAAGCATCGGATCCGCGAGCTTTGACAGGAACTGCTTTACAAGCCCGTCTTTCTTTCTCTCCTCAAGTTTGTTTCTTCCATATTCTGAAAGACGTTTTGCAGCCTCTTCTGGGCTGAGGCCGGATTTTGATGATGAGAGCGATGAGATAACGTCCTCTGCGCTCTCAAGATATTCCTTTTTTTCCATATTCAATCCTTTGGTGTGAAAACCTTCGTCAGAATAGCATATTGCATACTAGGATTTGAATATTCAGAGCTCTTCCAGTTAACAAAAATCTGCTTTGGCAATTCACCAACGAATGCTCTTTCCGCTATAATCCTCAATATGGTCTCCGATAACCTTGAAAATCTTAATCGATACATTTCTCTGGATGAGGCGATAAGGGATGATGCTTTATCCAAGGAAGAGGAATTGCCCGCATTCCATGGCTTTATGAAAGACAGTGAACACTCTGTTCTTTTCATCGCAAGGGAAGGCGGTGGTATCGCATCCACATCGTGGAGGGAAACCCCGCTTTCTCGGGAAGCTACAGCGGCTCTTCGTTTCAAGGAAGGGGATTTCGTGCTCTTCCTTCCCGGAGAGCCTTTTATCGTGAAAGCAGAGGATGAGATGTCCAGGATTACAATGCGCGTCCTTGGAGGTCAGAATGCAAGCTAAAGCCGGTAATCTCCTGATTGGAGGTGGTGCGCCGGTGAGCGTGCAGACAATGTATGACTCATCTCTTGCATCTTCAGATGCCGGGAGTGTAGTGGAAAGAATCACGAAGCTTTCTCTTATGGGATGCGATGCAATACGCTTCAGCTATATCTCCGATGATGACAGCAAGGCTTTCTCATATATCGCGTCACACTCGCCGATACCAGTCATCGCAGATATTCACTTCGATTATAAAATGGCAATCTCCGCAATTGAGAATGGTGCGGCTAAGATCAGGATAAACCCGGGGAATATCGGGGCACAGTGGAAGACAAGGGAAGTCGTAAAAGCCGCCAGTGACTACGGCTCTGCCATACGGATTGGTTTGAACTCAGGCTCGCTTCCGCATTCTGACTTGAATAAATCAAAGCCCCAGCTGATGGTCGACACAGCGCTTGAATATATCTCATGGTTCGAATCGTGGGGCTTTACCAATACAGTCGTCTCCCTGAAATCCACTGATATAGATGAGACAATGGAGGCCTGCCGTCTTTTCGCATCGCTTTCTGGCTATCCTCAGCATATAGGGATAACGGAGGCAGGTGGACCAGTTATATCAGCAGTACGCTCTACATGGGCGCTTGGGAATCTCCTTCGCGAGGGAATAGGCAGCACCCTCCGTATCTCAATGTCAGGCTCGATGGAGGATGAGGTCGTTGCCGGGGTAGAGCTCCTGCGTACTCTGGGCCTCAGAAAGAAAGGTGTGCGCATCATCTCATGTCCACGCTGTGGACGGCATGCTTTTGATACAATAGGCTTTGAGAACAGAGTACGTGACAGGCTTCTTTCTGTTGATAAGGATATAACGGTTGCTATAATGGGCTGTCTCGTGAATGGGCCGGGAGAGGCTAGGGATGCCGATTTCGCCATTACAGGCATGAAGGATAAAGTCTATCTTTTCAGGCATGGCGAGCTTGTTTCCGAGATAAACCCAGCGGATGCGGAAAGAATACTTTTTGAGGCGATTGAGAATGAATGACAAAATCATAATACATGGAGCCAGAGAACATAACCTGAAGAATATAGATCTGGAGCTCCCGAAGAACTCTCTTGTTGTCATATCCGGGTTATCAGGTTCCGGCAAAAGCTCATTGGCCTTTGACACGATTTTCGCAGAAGGCCAGAGACGGTATATCGAGTCACTCTCAAGCTATGCGAGGATGTTTCTGGGACGGATGGACAAACCCGATGTTGATTCCATTGAGGGACTTTCACCTGCTATAGCGATAGAGCAGAAATCAACGAACAGGAATCCCCGCTCTACTGTTGGCACTGTCACTGAGATTTATGATTATTACCGTCTGCTCTGGGCGCGCATAGGCCATAAGCATTGCCCGAAATGCGGCAGGGAAATCACAGAGATGTCTGTCGATCAGATCATCGATGTCATCTTCTCCCATCCTGAAGATGAGAGGCTGATGATTCTTGCGCCTGTCGCCAGAGGCAAGAAAGGCGAATTCCGAACAGTTCTCGAGGACGCTCTCAAGCTTGGATACATCAGAGCTGAAATCGATGGGAAGATTTATCAGCTGGATGAAGGTATTCCTTCACTTGAGAAGAAGGTGAAGCACAATATCTCGATACTTGTCGACAGGGTGAAGAACAATAAACGCGATAGAACGAGGATATCTGATGCGGTTGAGCACTGCTTTGATCTCGCTGGCGGCCTTGTCGAGGTTGAGTATTATGACGAGAAGAAGAAGGAAATCTACAGCGAGAAGAACAGCTGCCCGGATTGCGGTATAACGATTCCTGAGATTGAGCCTAGATTCTTCTCATTCAACTCCCCATTCGGCGCATGTCCTGAATGCAATGGACTTGGCTTCAGAAAGGAGTTTGACCCCGACAAAATCATTCCTGACAGATCCCTTTCGTATAATCAGGGGGCTATAAGAACGCATCGCCCCGATGCGAATTACTACAGATCCGGCATTGAGGCGCTTTATAAGCACTATGGAATGTCGATGGACACGCCTATAGAGAAACTTCCAGAGGATTTCGTGAATATCCTTCTCTATGGCGGTGGCGATAGATTCTCCTATAAATACCAAGGGACATCCGCAGAGCGTGTCACTGAATACAGAGGTATCATCACAGAGCTTGAACGCCGTTATTATGAAACGCAGTCGATGAATATAAGAATGTGGCTTGATTCTTTCCGTGAGGATGTTGTCTGTCCAGCATGCCATGGAGACAGGCTCAGGAAAGAAGCGCTCTCTGTATATGTCGGGGGAAAGAATATCATTGAGGCGACAAGGCTTTCTGTCAATGAAACGATAAGATTCTTTGATTCGCTTCAGCTTACGGAAACAGAGAGGGAGATTGCCAGCGATATCCTCAAGGAGATAAACTCCCGGCTCCGTTTCCTGAAGGATGTCGGTCTTGGTTATCTTACGCTTAGCCGCTCAGCTGCATCGCTTTCAGGAGGAGAGGCACAGCGTATCAGGCTTGCAACCCAGATCGGCTCTGCTCTCACAGGTGTTCTGTATGTGCTCGATGAGCCTTCAATCGGATTGCATCAGAGGGATAACCAGAAGCTGATTGATACACTCAAGAAACTGAGGGATCTCGGAAACACTGTCATCGTTGTCGAGCATGATGAAGATACAATCAGGGAAGCTGATTACGTTGTCGATCTAGGTCCTGGAGCCGGTGAGCTAGGTGGTATGATTACAGCCAAAGGCACTCCGGATGATGTTGCGGCAACGCCAGGAAGCGTTACTGGTGCATTCCTCTCAGGTGCATTGACAATCCCTGTCCCGAAAAGGAGAAAAGGCAACGGCAAGCATATTCTTATAAAAGGATGCAGGAAGAATAATCTCAAATCGATAGATGTTGATATCCCGCTAGGGGAGCTTGTTGTCATCACTGGCGTTTCCGGCTCCGGAAAATCCACACTGCTCAATGAAATCATACTTCCCGCCATCACGAGAAGACTGCAGAAAAAGAGCGATAACCATGATGGGTATGAGTCACTGGATGGTATCGATAATATCGATAAGATCATATCTATAGACCAATCGCCGATTGGACGCACTCCTCGCTCAAATCCCGCGACATATGTTGATCTATTCACACCCATCAGGGAGCTCTTCGCTATGACTCCTGAGGCAAAGGCCCGTGGTTACGCGGCAGGCCGTTTCTCATTCAATGTGCCAGGCGGCAGATGCGAGAACTGCTCAGGTGATGGACAGCTCAAGATTGAGATGCACTTCCTTCCTGATGTCTATGTGCGCTGTGATGTGTGCGATGGCAAGCGTTATAACAAGGAGACTCTCGCAGTGACATATAAAGGCAAGAATATCTCTGATGTTCTTGACATGACCGTCAGTGAGGCGCATGAGTTCTTCTCCTCACACCCTAAAATCATGAGGAAACTCGACACGCTCATGGCTGTCGGCCTTGATTATGTACGCCTCGGGCAGAGCGCCCTCACTCTCTCCGGAGGGGAGGCTCAGCGCGTGAAGCTTGCTCTCGAGCTATCGAAAGTGCAGACCGGAAAGACTCTCTACATCCTTGATGAGCCGACTACAGGTCTTCATTTCGCTGATGTGAAAAAGCTTCTTGAAGTACTGCAGAAACTCGTTGACCAGGGCAACAGCGTCATACTCATCGAGCATAATCTTGATGTTATAAAATCTGCAGACTGGATTATCGACCTCGGACCGGAGGGCGGTGATGAAGGTGGCACTGTAGTTGCTGTAGGGACACCTGAGAAGGTCGCAGAGGCAGATGGAAGCTACACAGGAAAGTTCCTGAGGAGATATCTATAGTTGAAACGTCTTCTCCTCTTCCTCTTCAGCATCACCATGACAGCAATGCTTTACGCACTGAGCGCGCCTCAGATTTATTTTGCATCAGATGACGCTCTCAGAAGCATGTGCTTACTAAGAGGTATTCCTGAAGGGACGAGAGAGGCAATGCAGAATGCTCTGTATGAGTATTCCGGCATAGAGTCTTATGATATTACGGAAAATACTGATAGCTCTTCCGGTTATATCCTCACAATAGATGCGGCGGAGAACCTCAGAAGGGAGGGGAACCGCGGAGTGCTCTCAGGAGGCTCTTCTGTCTCCTTCACTGAAGATGGCGTAGCCGCTGTGCTTTCAGCGGATACAATCATCATCGATACCGACAACAGTCTTCTCACAGCGCTGGGAAATGTCACATATCATACGGATGACGAGAATGCGGCGATACAGGATATCAATGCGGATATCGTTACGCTCTCATGGGAAAGGGGCGGCCTTACAGTAACAGATGCGACAACATCAACAGAGAAAGAGGGAGAAGACAGCACATCTGAAGCTGTCACGGTCTACACGTCGGGTGAAACACTCCGTTTCTCCCAGAACGGAGGCATGATATACCAGGATGGATTCATCACATCCAATCCCGAGGAGGCGTATTCCTCGATAACAGCAGGCGAGATTGCGATGCTTCCCGGCTCTGATATGTTCGTCACGAATGCATATCTCTCTATCGGACGTGTGCCTATTCTATGGCTGCCATTCTTCTATTTCCCTGGCTCCGAGCTCACAGGCAATCCTTCTATAGGTTTCTCGTCAGAGAAAGGCGCATTCATCAATACGACATTCGAGCTTCTTGGAAGAGCTGACAGCGTTTCCGAGCGCGACGGTGATGAAGATTCATTCATGTCGCTCTTCTCATCTGCCAGCGATAGCGAGAATATGCAGCCTGATGGTGCATACTATTCATCTTCAGAGCCTTTGTCTCAGAATGAGAAATGGGCGCGCGATACAGATTCCTATATTGCCATAATGGCTGATGCGTATGCCGCTGCCGGACTTCACCTTGGTCTTGATAGCCGTCTTAACTTTCTGAACAACACACTCCGCATTTCAGTGCTGGATGGAGTGGGAGTCTCGAAGGAAAGCAATTATTACGATGGCAGGCTGCGGTATTATGGAGTCAATGAGATAGAATACAAGAACTATGGTCTGGATCTGACTCTGAGCATTCCTTACTATTCCGACAGCCGTGTGATGCGTGATTTCGGCAATCGCCTTACAGGTTTTTCCCTCTTTTCGGTCTTTGAGAATTCATCATTTCCTGATACATACAGCTCAACCATATCCTCATTCACGCAGGAAGCTGTCCTCGATTACACGCTTCCATCAGCATACCGCTCAGATCTCGTCTCATCGTTCTCCATCTCCGATCTCCGTGCTGGCGCAGATTACAGATGGAATACATCCAGCCATAGATTCTATGTGGACAAAGTCTCAGCCCCATCGTTCACAGCCTCAGTTTCGGGAACGCTTTTCGAGCTTGCAGCTTCAAAAACACCTGTGGTTGAGGCTGAGAAGGAGGAATATGACACGACCGAGATCCATCTTCTCTCAGATCCTCTTCTGTATTCCATCTACAAAAGCGAGGAAAGACGGCAGGAGACGAAAGGCACTGAGAATTACAACCTCTCGCTCTCTTACTCCATATCCGAAAGCCTTGAGAATGAATACTCTTACGACAGGAATGGAGACGATGATGGCTCATCGTTCTCCACCTCCACATCAATGCGCCTGACACTTGAGGCTGAAGCCGCTGAGTACGCCGCGCTGAAGGCGGTGTTCACTCCATCCTATTCATATCTTACAGAAGATGATGAGACAGTAACTGCCTACACTCACAAAGGCTCTGTGAATTCTGATGTCACATTCTCCATTCCTTTTGTTGGTGTTGAGTATAGAATCGCATCCCGTCTTTTCAGCTATAACGGGAATTTTGAGGATGGGATTCTCGTCTCAGATCCTGACAGTGTAATGCATGTTCCTGGCTGGAATGATGATACGATAACAGCCCATTCAATCGCTTTGACCAAATCGTTTGTCACTGAGTATGGAGTATTCACTCCATCGCTGTCCTATGTTCTGCCGCCTCTTCAGGCGGAGCTGAAGCCCCGCTTGTCATATGCCTATGGTCCATTTGCACTCTCTCTCAGCTGGAATTTCATGCAGGAAGATGAAGATGCCCCATTCCTGAGCGATCTGGCGGAGCTTTCAATCGGTTACAATGGTACGTATCTCACATCATCATTATCGCTGCATTACCAGACCGCGGATTATACTAAGGACGATTTCTGGCTTCCTTTCTATGGCGAGGCTTCGCTTTCACTGAGAACCGAGAACAGGAAATGGGCTATCACGCAGTATGTGGAATATGCTTATTATGATACAGGTCGGCAGAATTATTTCGATTCAATCAGGACTACCATCACGATCCCTTATTTTGATCTGTCGCTGGAATGGTATGGGGAGGCAGGGACTATTGAGTTCAGAAGCATAGAAGCCCATCTTGATATCGACTCGGCATTTTTCCAGCTATGGAAGGGCAGGCTTTATTTCGCATTCGGAATCGATTCGGATTTCGAGATGGATATGCAGAATCCATATGCGGCAATGTTCACGATAACGCCTTCTATAACATTCAGCATTGCGGAATTCCTGGATTTCAGATTCTCTTTCTCGTCGTCCAACAACGCATTCTACCAATACATGCAAGGCGGCAATTTCTTCGGTGATCTCTTTTCCGACCTTGCTGCATCTTTCGATTTCTTCGGCAATGGACGTTACGAGACGAACTTCGTCATGAGCGGTGCCACGCTTGAAGTCATACATTATATGGATGATTGGGACCTCCATTGCTCATACTCCGCTAAGGTCGTATTATCTGATGATGTATATGAGTTCGTGCCTGAATTCAGCATATATCTCAGCTGGAAGACAATCCCTGATCTCAAAATCGATCAGAACTGGGAATACAACACATATACAAGGAATTGGGAGCGCTGATGTCTGTTAGCTATTCATTCACACCTGAGACTGTACAGCTCGTGCTTGGAGCAAATGACGCGAATCTTCCGTATCTCGAGATGCTCTTATCTGCAGATCTTTCACTCAGAGGGACTGCTGTATCCTCAGACAAGGATATACCATTCTTCATTCCTTTCATGAGAAGGCTTGAGAAGGCTGCAAAAGAACGCGGGGCATTGAAGGAAGCCGAGATATTCATGGAATTCCAGTATCTTTCTGAGCCATCGGCACTCCCTGATGAAAGCGGCAGGGAGCAGATAGCCGCTGCTGGTAAGGCAATATATCCGAAATCACAGGCTGAAAAACGTCTTTTCTCAGCTCTCCGCTCCTCCGAAGTCGTCTTTGCAGCAGGTCCTGCAGGAACTGGCAAGACTTTCGTTTCAGTCATCTGGGCGCTTTCAGAAGTCCTCTCAGGACATAAATCCAAGCTTCTTCTCACTCGTCCGGTTGTTGAGGCTGGAGAGTCACTAGGTTTTCTTCCCGGTGACCTTCAGCAGAAGCTCAATCCATATCTGAGACCGCTTTACGATGCGATGGAATATGTGCTTACACCATCTCAGATAAAAAGACTTGAGGAGAACGGGACGCTTGAGATAGCTCCTCTCGCGTACATGAGAGGGCGCTCGGTAAACAACGCAGTCATGATACTCGACGAAGCCCAGAATGCAACCCGGAGCCAGATGCGTATGTTCCTTACAAGGCTGGGGGAGAACAGTCAGGCGATTGCCGCTGGGGATCCTTCCCAGATAGATCTTCCATACAAGTCTGATTCCGGACTTGTCGAAGCTATAAGCACATTGGATGGTATCAAAGGGATTTCGGTGGTAAGATTCTCCCATAACGATACAGTCCGCTCAAGGATTGTGAGGGAAATCGTCAGGGCTTACACTGAGAAGGGGAGAAAGGATGATAACGAACAAGCTGGTTTCTGATTGCCTGAAGTCTTTCACGAAAAGACAGAAGATGCTTTTGTTTTTCCTCATGCTCCTCACAGCTACGCTGGGACTTGTCTATCCATTGCTTCTTTCATCCGACCCGCGTACCATCCTCGATATCTCACGGGAATACAAGCCAGGAGAGCTCGCGGATGAGGATGTCGTAGCTCCCGCTGATTTCTCATACATAGATGACGCCGCGACAGAGGATGATGTCACGCTCGCTGCAAGAAGCGTGCTTCCTCATTTCTATTACTCGATAGCGGAATCAATCAGCATCAGAAATGACGCATCTGCTTTCGCGAAAGCTGCAGAGAGCGGAGAGCTTCAGGATTTCATTGCAAAACGTGGGCTTGTGGACAAGGAGAGTGTTGCAGCACGCTTTTCCTCCGTGCCTGATGATATGCTTCCCGCCCTCTCTGCTCTCCTTGAGGAAGGCATAAGATATATTGTGAATGAAGGTGTGTATTCACCCGATGAGATAAACCGTGTTCTCGAAGAAGGCTACACTAATATCGAGATAGAGAAATCCGAGCTTCCTTTCAGGAATGAAGGCAAGCGTCTTTCTGTGAATAATCTTCTCAATCATGAGAATATCTATCATGAGATTCTCACAGAAGGAAGCATGATTTATCCAGATCTTGAGGCGGAGTATATCGATCTTGTAACAGATGCCATACTCCTTCTTTCACGCCCTAATGTCTTCTATGATCCTGTTTACACGACATCCCTCAGGGAAGAAGCAGCTGCAAAAGTCCCTCCTGTCCTAGTCGAGATTCATCGCGGTGACTATATTATCCAGCGCGATACTGTCGTCACCGAGCAGCAGCTGAGGACAATCAGCCGCATATATGAGCTTTCGCTTGTGTCCATGCCACCGCTGAAAGTGGTTGGTTACATTGTCTATATCTTTCTTTTCACCTGTATGCTTGTATACCTTCTCTTCTTTTACATCAAATACAGATACAGGCTCTCGCTTTACACTTCGATATTCCTCATAGGCATAGATCTATCCCTTACCGGCGCATATTTCATATCGCGGTATCTGCCGCAGTATGGTGTTGACTACATAGATCCATTCCTTCCCTTTGTGATAATGCCGGCTCTGGCTACTATGATAACAAGGCGCAGAAGGGTAGGTTTCTCTGTCGCTTTGACGCTTGCGGGCTTTGCAGTCCTTTATCCGCAGAGCCACCTTTTCACATTCTTCTATCTGATAGGCTCTATTGAAATCTGTCTGATGTTCACCAGATTCGGCAATGAGAGAATGGAGATTATCTATCAGACTGTGTTTTCCGCTATAGCGGTGGCTTTTGTGAGTGCTTTGGTTTCGTTTATCTACAATCAGAGCTTCCATCTGATATTCTCCAGCGCGATTGCCGCCGCTCTGAACGTGGTCTTCAGCTTCATCATCATCTCCATTGTCCTTCCTGTGATAGAGAAGATATTCAACATCCCGACAGCATTCAGGCTCCATGAGCTTTCGTTTACTGACACTCCTACGCTGAACCGGCTCATGCAGGTTGCCCCCGGTACATTCAACCACGCCAAGAATGTCTCGGAGATGGCATATGAGGCATGCAAGGCCATCAACGCGAACGCGGATCTTGCCCGTGTCGGCGGCTTATATCATGATATAGGGAAATCCGAGCATCCTGAGTATTTCATTGAGAACCAGAACGGGAAGAACGCTCATGACGAGATCAACAAGACCCTTTCCGCGGCTATTATCAAATCACATGTTAAGCTAGGTGTGGAAAAAGCCAAGGAGATAGCTCTTCCGCAGGAAGTCATTGATATCATCTCCGAGCATCATGGCAATGATTTGATAAGATATTTCTATAATGAGGCTGTAAGGGAGGCAAAGGAATCCAGGGGCGTCATGGTCAGCGAGGAGGATTTCCGTTATAACGGCAGGATTCCTTCCACAGAGGAAAGCGCAGTTGTCATGCTTGCCGACTGCACTGAGGCCGCGACAAGGACAATGAAGAATCCTAACCATCAGAAATATGATAAATTCATCTCATCGATCATCATTGACAAGATGAACCACAAGCAGCTTAACAACTCTGAGCTGACAATCAATGATCTCGATAAGATAAAAGAGTCATTCATACATTATCTTCTCGGCCGCGATCATCAGCGTATCGAGTATGGAAAGGGGGAATGATGTATTACATTGAGAATGAAGAGGGTGCTGTCGATACATCGGAAGTCGAGAAGGATCTTGATGCGCTTCTTGCTTATCTGAATGAGGATGGTGATTTCTCCATCCATTTCATCACGGATGAGGAGATGCGGAATCTCAACAATTCATTCCGGGGAAAAGATGAGCCTACGGATATCCTCTCATTTGCTATAAACGACGGGGATGAATTCCCATCGATGGAAGGCGAGGAGAGGGAGATTGGCGATATCTTCATCTCTGTTGAGTCAATGAAGCGAAATGCAGAGTCTTTCTCTGTAAGTGCCGGAGAGGAATTGAGAAGACTTCTTGTTCATGGGCTTCTCCATCTCAGGGGAATGGATCATTCAAGCAATGATTTCTCATCCGAGCCGATGCTTATAGAGCAGGAAAGGATAATGAAAGCGCTGGAATGGGCTTAGTTCTCTTTTCTTTTGCCCTGATAGTGATTATAGTTATAGAGAACATCTTTAATTTGCCATTTTCCTTAGAAAATGATATATAGACGTTGTTGCTGGAATGCTTGTCATCTCAGCGATGCAGAAAGGAGAGAATATGATTAAAGTCGGAATCAATGGATTCGGAAGAATCGGACGCTTCGTCTTCCGCGCAGCTATGGACCGCTCGGATATCGAGATTGTTGGTATCAATGACCTTTGCCCTGTAGATTACCTTGGTTACATGCTCAAGTATGATACAATGCATGGCAAGTTCAATGGCACAATCGAGTGCGACGTGGAGAAGTCCCTTCTCATCGTTAATGGCAAGAGCATCCGCGTTACAGCATGCAAGGATCCTGCAGAGCTCAAGTGGGATGAAGTCGGTGCTGAGTATGTTGTAGAGTCAACAGGCCTTTTCCTTACAAAAGAGAAGGCTGCAGCTCATATCAAGGCTGGTGCTAAGTATGTTGTTATGTCAGCTCCTTCAAAGGACGACACACCGATGTTCGTTTGCGGTGTAAACGAGGACAGCTATGTAAAGGGTACACAGTTCGTTTCAAATGCTTCCTGCACAACAAACTGTCTTGCTCCGATTGCTAAGGTTCTCAATGACAACTGGGGAATCACAGATGGTCTTATGACAACTGTTCACTCAACAACAGCTACACAGAAGACTGTTGACGGACCTTCAATGAAGGACTGGAGAGGTGGACGCGCTGCTTCTGGCAACATCATCCCATCTTCAACAGGTGCTGCTAAGGCTGTAGGTAAGGTTATTCCTTCCCTCAACGGCAAGCTTACAGGTATGTCAATGAGAGTTCCTACTCTTGATGTCTCTGTTGTTGACCTCACAGTAAATCTTGCAAAGCCAGCAAAGTATGATGAGATCTGCGCAGCAATGAAGAAGGCATCTGAAGGCGAGCTCAAGGGTATTCTCGGTTACACAGAGGATGCAGTTGTTTCTTCAGACTTCCTTGGTGATACACACACATCGATTTTCGATGCAAAGGCTGGTATCGCTCTTACAGACACATTCGTCAAGGTTGTTTCCTGGTATGACAATGAGATCGGTTACTCCAACAAGGTTCTTGACCTCATCGCTCATATGAAGAAGGTCAACGGCTGATGACTTCTTCCCGGCATGCCCGGGCAAAAGGGCCTGCAATCTAAGCAGGCCCATTCTTTTAAAAGGAGACTATCATGGTACTCAATACAATCAATGAAGCTGATCTCAAAGGAAAGAGAGTTCTTATCAGAGTTGATTTCAATGTTCCACTCAAAGACGGTGTCGTAACAGACAACACACGTATCAAGGCTGCTCTCCCTACAATCAAGTATATTCTTGACAATGGTGCATCCCTTGTCGTGATGACACACCTTGGACGCCCTAAGGGACAGAAGAATCCTGCATACTCACTCGCTCCTGTTGCGAAGGAATTCGAGAAGCTTCTCGGAAGCAAGGTGACTCTTGCATCTGACGTCATCGGTCCAGAGGTGAAGAAGGAAGTCGAGGCTCTCAAGCCTGGCGAGGTCCTTCTTCTTGAGAATGTCAGATTCTATGCGGAAGAAGAGAAGAATGATGAGGCATTTGCAAAAGAGCTTGCTTCCTATGGTGACATCTATTGCAACGACGCTTTCGGAACAGCACATCGCGCACATGCATCGACAGAGGGTGTATCACACTATCTTCCTTCCTATGCTGGATTTCTTATCGAGAAGGAAGTCAAGTTCATGGCTCCGATTCTCGAGAATCCTGAGAAGCCGCTTGTCGCAATCATCGGAGGCAGCAAGGTTTCTTCGAAGATCACAGTTCTCGAGTCACTTGTACGCACATGCGACACAATCGTAATCGGTGGAGGAATGGCTTATACATTCCTTAAGGTACAGGGACATGAGATCGGTAAGTCTCTTGTTGAGGATGATTATCTTGAAACAGCAAAGAACTTCCTCGCAAAAGCTGCGGAGAAGGGCGTAAAGGTCATTCTTCCTGTTGACCATGTTGCGGCAGCTGAATTCAAGGAAGATGCTGCACCTGTCGCAGTCGATGCTGTTGATATCCCTGCAGATCTCATGGGTATGGATATCGGACCGAAGACAGTTGAGCTTATCAAGGAAGCTGTGAAGAACGCAAAGACTGTTGTCTGGAATGGTCCTATGGGCGTATTCGAGTTCGCTGCATTCAGCAAAGGAACTGAGGAAGTCGCTAAGGCTCTTGCCGCATCTGACGCGACATCTGTTGTCGGTGGCGGTGATAGCGTAGCTGCAATCAACAAGTTCGGTCTTGCAGATAAGATCAGCCACGTTTCCACAGGCGGTGGCGCTTCTCTCGAATTCCTTGAGGGCAAGGTTCTTCCTGGAATCAAGGCACTGGAGAAATAAGATGAGAAGAGCTTATATCGCAGGAAACTGGAAAATGAATCTCACACCTTCTGAAGGGAAGGCATATGCCTCAGCGCTCGCTGAGGCAGTGAAGAAAGCAGGAGCTGACTGCCGTGTCATGATTGCCCCTTCATTCGTTTCCCTTCCTGGTGTTGTTGAAGCTGTAAAGGGCTCTGATATCACGGTAAGCGCACAGAATATGGCAGATCACCTTTCTGGCGCATATACAGGAGAGGTGTCTCCTGAGATGCTTCTTGATATCGGTGTTAAGAGTGTCATTCTCGGCCACAGCGAGAGACGCCAGTATTATGGTGAGACAGATGAGATTATCAATGGCAAGGTTCTTCTTGCGCTTTCATTGAAGATGGAAGTCATCCTCTGTGTCGGAGAGACGCTTGAGGAGAGAGAGAATGGACAGCTTGAGGATGTTCTCACAAGGCAGATCAAAGTCGGACTCAAGGATGTTCTTCCTGAAGAGATGGCAAGGATCACCATCGCTTATGAGCCTGTCTGGGCAATCGGAACAGGAAGGACTGCAACTCCTGAGGATGCGGACGCGGCACATGCTTTCATAAGGAAGACAGTGGCTGCGCTCTACAGCGACGATATTGCAAATAATCTCATAATACAGTATGGTGGTTCCGTTAAGCCCGGCAATGTCAGGGCGCTGATGGCAAAGGAGAATATCGACGGAGCTCTGGTTGGCGGTGCCTCCCTTAAGCTCGAGGATTTCCTCCCCATCATTACGTATAACAAATAACGGAGTCTGTGGAAAATGGGTATTTTAGGTATCATACTTCTCGTGCTTTTCTGCATTATCGCACTGCTTCTTATCTTCCTTGTAGCTGTACAGGATGAGAACAGTGTTGGTCTTGGTGGTATTTTCGGTGGCAGTTCGGATTCAGCTTTCGGATCCAACACATCATCTTTCATTACCAAGGCCACAACGATATTGGCGATTGTCTTTATGGTTCTTTCGCTTGTTGTAGCTATTGTCAACAAGTCCAGCGATGCTGAGATAGAGAGAGCTATTGCAGCTGAAGCAGAAGCTGAAGCCGCTTCCGATTGGGCCGCTGAAGACGCCAATAGCGGAAGCTGGGTTGATGAAGCTGCGGGAAGTGCAAGCGGGGAAAGCGCAGAGACTGCAGTTATTGCAGAATGATTCTTTCTCCACTGAGCCGGCTTGGATTTTTCCTTAAGCCGGCTTATTCTTTGTTTATAGGAAGAATTTATGCTGGTTTGTGTTCTTTATGCTGGAAGGACAAGGGAAGGCGGAAAGCTTAAGGCTATTGCCGATTCTCTTGCACATGGTATAGCTTCACAGGGACATCAGGTTGATGTCGTGAATATTTATGATGGTGAAACCAGACTCACGCCTTATGATTATGTAGTCATTGGCTCAGAGCCTGTTTCTTTTTTCTCTGCCGCTGTCCCAGCAAATATACAGAAATTCCTTGCTCAGGCAGGAACAGTGTCAGGAAAGAGAAGCCTCGCTTTCATTTCCGGGGGGCTCAGAAAGAACAAGACACTTCTCAACCTCATGAAAACAATGGAAGGTGAGGGGATGATTCTCAAGCTATCTGAAGTCATCACGAAGCCTGAGGTTGCTCAGGCTATTGGCAAACGCCTTAATGTAGAAAGGAATCTATAATGAAGAAAAGAATCGCTTTAACAACTATCTTGCTGCTTCTCGCGGCTGTTCTCTCTGCCGCTTCGATTATATCTGCCCCTGCCGCTACAGTTAATCTTATTCATAATACCGCTATCACAACGGATGAGCTCGATAAGGAAGCGGCACGTTATGAGGCAATGGGTGTGCAGGGAATTTCAAAACTCGATATCCTTCAGTCCCTTATAAACAATGAAGTTCTCATGCAGGGCGCTGAAAGAGATGGCATTGTCATCTCAGATCGTCAGCTCGATAGTCTCTATGCAACCGCAAAGGCGAATGTTGAGGCACAGGCTGGAATGGCTATCAGCGATGCGGATTTTGAGGCTGAGGTCATCAACCAGTTCGGCTCTGTTGATGAGTACAAGGAGATGCTGAGAATGCAGGTTGTTGCTCAGCAGTATCTCATGCAGGAGAAAGGCGCAGAGCTTCAGAATGTCCCGACACCGGACGAGAGTGCGATCCAGTCTTTCTATAGACAGAATCAGCAGGGATTCTTCCAGCCAGAGAATGTGAAACTCGCTCATATCTACATTCCGAAGACAGAAGATGCGGAGAAGAATGCTGAAGCGAAAGCTCTTCTTGAGAAAGCAGCGGCTGAGATTTCATCAGGCGCGATGACTTTCGAGAAAGCTGTTAGCGAATACAGCGAGGATACAGGCTCAAATAGCCGTGGCGGTGACATCGGCTGGCTCACTGCTGATAACGCCGTTGCTCGTCAGGGTTGGGGTGATAGCTTCTGCAACACTGTCCTTTCGATGGAGCCTGGAGAGGTCTCAGGTGTTCTTGAGTCAAATACCGGTTATCATATCGTGAAGGTCTCTGTGCATAACGATGCTAAGATTCTTTCGATTAACGATCCTGTATCTCCTGAAGATACTGCGACAGTTCATGACTATATTGCAAATCTTCTGTATATGCAGAATCAGCAGGAAGTGATGAACCGTGCATTGCAGTCGCTTGTTTCAGAGCTGAGAAGCGAGGCACAGATCAATATTCTCTATAAGGGCTGATAAATGCAGAACAAAGCACGTCATCATGACAGAAGCATAGCAGTTTCCACGCTCTATTCACTGGATTTCAAAAATGCGCTCGATACAGAGCCATCTCTTATCGATCCATTCCAGGGAATGAATGAAGAGGAGGTGTCATCACTCGAGGAAGAGGACAGGATATTCATCCGCTTCCTCGTCTACGGCACATTGCAGCATAGAGCAGAGATTGATGAGCTTATCTCAAAGTACTCCATCAATCGTCCAATCGAGAAAATCGATCTTGTTGACAGGAATATCCTGAGAGTCGCTTTCTATCAGATGGTGTTCTCTAAGGATGTTCATCCAGCGATTGTCATTGATGAAGCTGTAAAGCTTTCTCAGGAGCTTTCAAATGATGTCTCATTCCGTTTCATCAATGGTATTCTGGATGCAGCCAGAAAGGACATCGCGAAATGATAGAGCTGAAATCAAAAGAGGATATCGATGGAATCAGGACAAGCGGACATCTTCTTGCTGAGCTTTTCAATGAGCTTGGAGAGAAGATTGAAGCTGGCATGAGCACTTGGGACGTTGATAAAATCTGCGCAGATTTCATGAAGCGTCATCATTCAACTGGCCCATGCAAAGGATATATGGGATATCCTTCAGTGTCATGCGTGTCTGTAAATGACATGGTCATACATGGAATCCCTTCGAAGCATGAAATCCTCAAAGATGGTGATATCGTCTCTGTTGATATATGTCTTGAGAAGAATGGCTACGTCAGCGATTCAACCCATACATATGAAATAGGGAAGGTGTCCGATGAGGTACATCAGCTCAATATAGTGACCCGCAAGTGCCTTTATCTTGGCATCGAGGCCGCTTCAGCACCTAATGCTAGAATCCAGGATATAGCTAAAGCTGTATTCACACATGCTACAAAACATGGCTATGGCGTTGTCCGTGATTATTGCGGACATGGCGTAGGATATTCAATTCATGAAGAGCCTGAAGTTGCTAACTATGTTTCGCTCATGAATCCCAATCCACGTCTCAGACCGGGTCTTGTTATCGCTATTGAGCCGATGATCAATATGGGATCATATAAAGTGAAGACTCTCCCTGATGGATGGGGAGTGAAGACTATTGATGGTAAGCCCGCGTGCCATTGGGAGCATACAGTCGCTATCACGGATAGCGGGCTTGAGATAATGACAGAGCTATAAGGAGAAGAAATGAGCAAGGAATTCATCACATGTGACATGATACGCGATGCGGCTTTGAAACTTGTATACCGCATGCACACCGTTGATGGCTTTGTGCCAGATGTCATATATGACTCACTCCGCGGAGGTGCGTATATGGCTAATGTGATGAGTGAATACTATAAGCTCGTTGCAATGAAGGAAGGTAAGCAGCCTGTATTCTACGCGGCTGTAGTCGCAAGATCCTATGGTGCTGTCAAGGAGCATTCCTCCCATGTCGATATCGATGGATGGACATGGTCGCCTAAGAATCTCACTAAAGGTCAGAAAATCCTCATTGTCGATGATATCTTCGATACAGGTATGACAGTCAACGCGCTAGTCGGCACTGTGATGAAGGCTGGAATTCCTAGAGAAGATATAAAAGTGGCTGTCTATGACTATAAAGTACCTCTGTATAAGAATGAGGAGCCACTTCCCGTACAGCCGGATTACTGGTGCAGAAAGCATGTCCTGAACAAGCCAGAGGATTCAAGATGGATTCACTACACATGCCATGAGTTCATTGGCCTTGAGCATGATGAAATTGATGAAGTCTACACAGACCCAGAAGTAAGGGAAATTCTTCATAAGATTCTAAAGTAAACTGATATCCAGTTTTTCATGAAGCCTGATGCATTATGTGTCAGGCTATTTCTATATCGTAATTATACAAATTCTGCTTCAAAAATTGCGTACTATGTTATTTTTGCTATATTCAAGACCTGCGTACTATGTGGAAAATAACCATCTTCAAACTTGCGTACTATGTAATGAATAAGAGAAAATCGCGAATTATATTCCTCATATAATTTGCATAAGAAAAGCTCCCTGTTGTCAGAGAGCCTTAATTATCTGGAGATGAGATTGGAATCAGGTTGATGAGGGAAAATAATCACTCAGTTGGCCATCATTTTCAGCATTATACTGATGAATAGAGCCCGTGTATTTTCCATTACTTTCCTTTGTATCACTTAATTCAATAATTCTGAATCCATTTTCCTGAGTTGCAAAAAGATACTTGTTCCCATTCTTTCCAATCCAACACGCTGTCTGAAGATCATTTTCAATAGAGATATCAAGCACATATGGTTCATGAATATTGTTGCTATTCTTGTAACTTTCGTCATTGATATAAATACCATCTTCGTACAGGTAACCAATCTTGAGCTTTTTATCAGTGTCATCAAAAACAAGAAGCTTGTTGTTTTTACGAGGAATCAAATCATTAGAATCCAGATCAATACGTCCTAACTCTCCTTCCTCTTCTATATTGTAAAAGTGCCCCTGCATATCAACAAGGAATTCGCCATCATAACCTGCGATAATCTTATCAGCATCGACTTTATTACCAGTTGCAACCGTAATCTTGTTGAAATTCTGATCTGAGAAATTTTCTTTGTAAAAGAAAGCAATTTCATTTGTGAGATATTCAGAGCCATCAGCCATCTCTGAATCTTCCTGATATACAGCAAGAGCACTATTCCCAACTATACCGAATGTCGATTGAACATCAGCAACGTTGCTTATAGTAAAGGATTTCCCATCGGTAGCAATTAATGTTCTATCAACAACACCATAATGCCTGATTTTATCGTTTGGATCAGTAACAGCAGAATTATCACCGACTAGAGAGAAATTAACTTGAATGGTATCAAGGTTCTGGATGACAAAAGTAATCTGCTTGATCTGTGCAGTATCATGTCCGTCAATAATTGCAGTTACTTCGTGTTCTTTGATGAAATCTGAAGTAATAGGTTTTGTAGGATCTAGTTCATTAAGTTTTGCCGAAAAGAAAGCAACATTACCATCATTTGTCGTGTATTGGAAGTAAATAGAATCTTTTTCTGCAAAAATGGGACTATAGTGTTGCCCAACTAAAATGGCTTCCTTAGTCATTGCAGAGCCGTCAAAGGAGTATAATGCGTTATCAGCCGTTAAGATAATTTTATTATCTATCACACCATGGACATACTGGATTGCCCGATAATCTTTTTTTGAATCATTATAAATCTGCTGGAATATGCCCTGACTTGAATCAAGGTTGCAAGAGAGGAGCATAAGTGCAGAAAGAATAATCAGTATCGCTTTTTTCATATCACTCCTCCTTAATGCCTATATGAAACGGTTAATGTTATAGGCATGAACATCATTGTAGAAATTTTAGTTTTTTCCGAAGAGTAAATCTCTGGAATTACATGAAATGAGGCATTGAGTCCAAGACCCCATTCATCGGTTATGAAATATCTTGCCCCAACTTCAAGTTCGCAGCCGAAAGTCAATTTAGAAAAATCATTAAAGCTCGTATATAGAAGACCAGCCCCAAGAGAGATAGGAATCTCGAATCTCCCCTGAAGAGGAACATAAGTTGCCTTTACATAGATTGGTACATATGTAGCAACGGTTCCTGAAACAGAAAAGTCAAATTGAAAGCCAAGATGACCGCCGATTGCGAAATATGGATTGAGGAATACCTGATAGGAAATTGCACCGATTCCACCTACAGTATGACGTGTCGTGTTTTCATCAGAACCTGGAAAAAAAGTTAAATCAGGTGCTTCTTCTTCATACGGATTATAATACATCATCGGTACTGTAACGCCTGCTGTGATGCTGAAAATCTGAGAGCCTTTGTCATAATAAGGCTCAGCTGCGAAGAGCATGCCAGGCAGGAATATGAGTATCAGTAAGAAACGAAGTGCTTTTTTCATAAAAACTCCGGTGATGATTATACCTGAGAACGTGCTTCTGATTCAAACCCATTGTTGCGTTTGATTAATCTTTCATTTATCTTTTGCGATATGATAAGAATGGGTTGCAGAAATGTCGCTGATAGCGTCATTGAAAGAATCAGGAAAGAAACTGAAGTTTTCGTAGCAAAAGGAAATAGGGCTCCATCGCTTGCAGTTGTCCTTGTAGGTAATGATAGCGCGAGCGAGACATATGTCCGAAAGAAGAAGGAAGCTTGCGAGAGTCTTGGCTTTTTGCATTTTCAGTATACTTTTGATGAAGATGTCAAAGAAGAGAGGATTCTTTCCCTTATTGATGAGCTTAACTGCAATGATGATGTGGACGCGATTCTTGTCCAGCTCCCGCTTCCGAAGCACATCGACGAGAAGAAAATCATAGAGCGTATTTCACCAGAAAAAGATGCTGATGGCTTTTCTCCTGTGAATATGGGACGGCTGCTTATAGGTGAGGATGCATTCGTGCCTTGTACGCCAAATGGAATCATGGAGATATTGCGCTATTATTCAATACCGACAGCTGGAAAAAAAGCTGTTGTTATAGGCAGAAGCAATATAGTGGGAAAGCCGATGGCTGCGATTCTGATGCAGCGTGGTGTTGACGCAACTGTAACTGTATGCAACACAAAGACACCTGATTTAAAGAAAGAGACGATAGATGCTGATATCGTGATAGTCGCGACGGGACATCCCGGAACTATTGATTCGTCATATATAAAAGACGGAGCTGCTGTTATTGATGTTGGTGTGAATCGTGTCGAGGATTCTTCACGCCCTAAGGGCTTCAGACTTACCGGCGATGTGGATTATCATTCTTTCGAGAATCGAGATGTCATGATTACTCCAGTACCTGGAGGTGTCGGGCTGATGACTGTCGCCATGCTCATGGCAAATACGCTGAAGGCAGCTGAAAGGAGAAGAGGATGAGGTTTCTCATTGAATCATATGGATGCCAGCTCAATATGGCAGAAAGCACAGCTATCGAGACAATGCTCATTGGTCGCGGAATGGAGAAGACTGATGACCCTGATAAAGCTGATGCTGTAATCATAAACACGTGTTCTGTGAGAAAGACTGCGGAGAACAGGATCTGGGGCAGGCTTGGCTTCTATCATAGCGAGAAGAAGAAACATCCTCTGACGCTCATTGTCACGGGCTGTATGGCAGAGAGAATGAAGGAAGAACTCAAGAAGGAAGCACCTTTCGTCGATGCCGTCATCGGTACGAATGAGAAAGCAGAAATCCCGGATTTCCTTTCCAGCGAGAAGCTTGACGAGTTTGAGACATATCATTTCCTTCCTTCGTATTACAGGGAAGGTGAGTTCTCAAGCTATGTGCCTATCATGAATGGGTGCAATAACTTCTGCTCATATTGCATAGTGCCTTATGTACGCGGAAGGGAGATTTCAAGGCCCGTTGAGGATATCCTTTCGGAAATCTCATATCTTGAAGGGAAGGGCGTGAAGGAGATAACCCTCCTTGGCCAGAATGTGAATTCTTATTCATCTGTCTACAATGGTGAGCCTGTTGATTTCCCTCGTCTGCTTGAAATCATCATGCCGTATCTCAGGAATATCTCATTCGTGCGTTTTGATTCACCTCATCCGAAGGATTTCTCAGACAGGCTCATCGCTGTCATCCGCGATAACGACAGGATTGCAAAGCATATTCATCTGCCTGTTCAGTCCGGCTCGACAAGGATATTGCAGCTGATGAACAGGAAGACAACGAGAGAGAAAACGCTTGCTCTCATAAGAAATATGAAGGAGATGATTCCTTCTCTGACGCTATCTACGGATGTCATGGTAGGTTTTCCGACAGAAACGGAAGAAGAGTATGAAGAGACGCTTTCGCTTATGGAGGAAATGGGCTGCACGGAAGCCTTCATGTATTACTTCAACCCCCGTGAGGGCACTAGGGCAGCTTCAATGGATGGGCAACTTGAGGAGAGCGTGAAAATCAGGAGGCTTGAACACCTTATCGACATGCAGATAAAGCGGCAAGCTGAAATCAAGAGCGCCATGCTTCCATTCACGGCTCTCGCTATAGTGACAGGAACAAGCCGTGATGATGAGAATAGGTATCTTGCCAGAGGTGAGCATAATGATTATTTCTCATTCTCATCAGAGATTGAGCATAATGTCGGGGATTCTGTGATAATCGATGCGACAGAGCTGAAAGGCAATACTTTCCGAGGGTGCGAACGTGTCTGATTTCTCATCTTTTGTTGAGCTTTACAAAAAAAGCGGAAGGGTTGTGGTTCTTACAGGCGCTGGGGTATCTACACTTTCAGGTATCCCGGATTTCCGTTCTTCAGATGGACTGTACAGCAAGGATTTCGGCAAAATGAGAGTGGAGGAGATCCTCGATATAGATTTCTTCACGTCACATCCCGATGTCTTCTATAAATGGGCTGAGGAATACTGGTTCCAGATGGAGAAGTTCGAGCCGAATATAATCCACAGAACATTGGCGAGAATGGAGATGCGCGGGAAGCTGAGTGAGGGAATCTTCACGCAGAATATCGATGCGCTTCATCAGAGGGCTGGCTCGAAGAAAGTCTACGAGCTTCATGGAAGCATTGCCAATGGATATTGCATGTCCTGCCATCGCCATTATGACTACAGGTATATGGCCGATTCCGTTCACAGCGGGATGATTCCAATCTGCCAGTCATGCGGAGGGATTGTTAAGCCTGATATCGTTTTCTATGGTGAGAATCTCAATCAGAGTGTGCTGATGAGGGCAGAGAATGCATTCTCCTATGCTGACCTTGTGCTTGTGCTTGGCTCTTCGCTTGTCGTGAATCCGGCAGCTTCGCTTCCATACATTTCAGCAAGAAGCGGTAAGGATATCGTGATAGTCAATCGCGACAGAACATATATCGATGAGTACGCCTCTCTTCGTTTCGATGATCTTGAATCATTCTTCAATGAGTTTTCTTTGTTTCTGGATGAGAATGAAGTATCTTGATGATTGCAATATCTTCTGCTATTTTTATGGGGAACACTTTGGGGGTGTTCCGGTTTCGACTGGCTTTGCTATGCCATAGACTGCGGATCAAGAGCTGACTTGTAAAACCGGCACAGAAAATTAAATGCAAAGAAAGAAGACGAGTACGTCTCTGACGAAGCATTTGCTCTTGCTGCTTGATTGTAGTTTTGAGCGGGAAGCCTCAGGTTAAGTTCCTGGCCTGATTCTTCCTTTACCGAAGGGAACTTGCTTCTCTCTCTTTCGCCGGGGAGGGCGGGACTTTCAGGCGATGCACTATCTGGACGCTTGTCCTGCTGCCGAAGGATAGCCAAGACTGAAACAGGACTACATCCGTAGACGTTTATGGGTGGACTGTCAGGACGGGAGTTCGAATCTCCCCACCTCCAGTAGGATTTGAGAATGGATTCAAAAGTCGATGTGAGAATTCAGAAAACGAAAGAGAGGCTATCTGCCTCTCTTCTGTCATTGCTTAAGGAAAAAAGCATCGACAGTATTTCAATCTGCGAAATCTGCAAGAAAGCTGGAGTCAACCGCAATACATTCTATTCTCACTATTCAGATATCCACGCACTGCTTGATGAGATTGAATCAGGATTCATGCAGGAGATAATCTCGACGCTTGCTGTCTCTGATAATGTTATCCAGTCCGTAGAGGATCTTCTTCTCCCGATTTTGGATATCATTGAGTCTAATCAGGATATGTGCTGTCTGCTTTTCTCTGATAACGGTGACAAGAAATTCCTCAATAATCTTCTCATGTTCGCGCAGCCATCAGCGGTGGAGAACTGGATGAGCGAGCTTGGTGTAAGCGAGGATGATGCGCATCTTCTCTATTACTTCATCATGGGAGGCGCGGTCCATACTCTTGAAGCATATGTGAAAGGAAATCTCAGAATCTCCAGAGAAGAGCTTGCTCACAAGATGAATGAGCTTGTGATCAGCGCGCAGAAGGCGCTTATCAGTAGGAATTGATCTCCCTGAGCTGCCTTCTTGTATCACGCTGCATATCACGCTCTTTGATAGCTTCCTTCTTGTCCCTTACATTCTTTCCTCTCGCAAGCGCTATCTTCATTTTCACGAGATTGTCTTTGATGTAGATCTCAAGTGGTACGATAGTGAAGCCTCGCTCATTCACTTTCCTTGTGAATTTCTTTATTTCCATGCGATGGGCAAGAAGCCTTCTTGTCCTATCGCTCTTATGATTGAAGATGTTGCCATGTGTATATGGCTGGATGATGAAGCCTATGAGCATAAGCTCGCCATTCTTTGGGATGATGTAGCTGTCGGAGAAAGAGCATTTGCCTTCGCGTACAGACTTCACTTCCGTACCGACAAGCTCAATCCCGACCTCAAGCTCTTCTATCATCTCATAGTTGAAATATGCTTTCTTGTTTTTCTGTATCAGCTTTATAGAACTCATTTTTCAGTAATCCTGAAGCCAACATACTCAGAGCACATGTCACGGCTTAAAGCGCCGACTGTGTCTATCGTGATATCTGAAGGCTGATTGATGTAGCTTCCGCCTTTGACGATTATATCATCAAAAGGGTAGAGCTTTCCAAGCTCTGTTGCATAGGTGTAATCAGAGACGCGGGAGAGAGGAAGGTATGGAGTGCTTGTCATTTCCCAGAGTCCTCCCATCATTGAAGATGGTGATGAGAAATTGTTGTCTAATGTAAGCAAGGAAGCTGAATATGGCTTATCGTAAGCGGAGAGAGCCGCAACATACCACTCAGCTTCACTTGGAAGCGCGTATTCTTTTCCATTCTTTTCAGAGAGCCATGCGCAGTATGCTTCTGCCGCGTGATAAGAGATATTCCTGATAGGTCTTGTGGAAATGACGGAGCTTGAAAGCGGTATGCCTTTCAGGTAATTCTCATCGACCATGCCATCTTCAATCAGCGCATTCAGATTCGCTCTGCTCCAGTATGGATTTTCTTCGACAAAGAGTGCGTATTCATATTCCGTGACCATTGATGATGATATCGAGAATGAGTCCACTGTGATATCAACACTCGCTTCATTGACTTCCGGATACGAAAGCGCTGTGCTTCTTCCCATTGTGACAGTCTGGCTATCATAAGAGAAGAATCCTGAATCATAGATGCCTTTGATGCTTTCTGCCGTATTATCCTTTCCAGTCTCATTCATATCCTCTGATGAGAACATGAGAGAAAGTGTTTCATCGAGCTTGATGCTCTCATCGCTTTCATGGACAACCGACGACGATGAGAGTATATCCTTTCCCTTCAGGTAATCCTCATACATTGTCTTGGATGTTATATGAAGCATGCAATAAAGCCAGAGCGAAGAGATATCGTCAAAACAAAGGGACGTGGCATTCTTGGCAAGCGAGCTGAAGAGCGGAGGGAAGCTGACTCGCTCTGAGTAATCGAGGACACGGGATCTGGATGCGACTTCAGATGCGAAATCCGTACAGATAGCCTTCTCGATTTCCTCGCTGTTTTCTATGCTGAATGAAATCGTGTGCGTCTTATGTGAGAAGAGCGTGAAGAATATGCTTTTAGGTATATCCACGCTTGTGCTACCGGCAGCTCTGCCAAGTATATAGAAGGAGAATTCATGTTCACCTTCGGGTATTCTGTACACGCTTCCTTCGGATGAGCCGAGATATACGCCATCCATATATATTGCTGTGTTGTCTGTCGGCAGATCAAAACGGACATATACCGAATCCGATACAATGCCAGGAAGGATGCACAGCATGAAGAATATGATGATTATGGCTAGGACGATTCCTCCAAGAATCCACCAGCCTGGCCTGATTCCCTTTATAGACTTGAGATGCACTTCCTCGACTTCAGGAAGCTTCTTTTTCGCAATCATGGCTTAATAGTCAGAAAAAGAATATCTCTTGTCAACAAACGCCATGCGGTGTACTTTGTCCATATGAATCGTTTTCTGGCATTTCTTGAGAGACGTACAGAGCGTTATCTGACGAAAAGAAAGAGTATCAAGGCATATGAAAAGGAAAGAAAGCATACTGTCCTTTCTGAAATCTGGAGCTGGATTGACGCCCTTATCTTCGCGATATTCTGGGTGATAATCATAAATCAATATCTCTTCCAGCTTTTCGTCATCCCGTCTCCTTCGATGGTTGGCACGCTCGATGTCGGTGACAGGGTCATTGTCAACAAGGACGCATATGGCGTTGAGCTTTATCCTGCCGGAAAGAAAGTGCTGACAGATACAAGGCGTGTACAGCGTGATGAGATCATCACTTTCTACAATCCTGAATATGATTCAAAAGGGCCATTCTTTGACGTGCTTTCCCAAGTGATATACATGGGAACGCTCACGCTTGTGAATATCGATAAGAATGATGACGGCACTCCCGCTGAAAGGCTTTACGTAAAACGCGCTATCGGCATGGGCGGGGATGAGATTGATTTCCGCAATGGCAATGTCTATATAAAACCGGCGGGTACGGATAGCTTTATTGAGGAGAACGAATTCAGAAACGGCCTTTCTCTTGCAGAAGGTCCTCATAGAAGCGTCGATTCAGATGCCTATGCAGGGCTCAAGGCCGCTGGCGCGCTGACAGCATATGAGGAAAATTCCCTCCAGCGTTATGCCCCCGATAGCCTGATCAGGGATTATTCGTCGCTGCAGGGCTCCGGATACAACTACATCTTCGACAGATATGAATTCGAGCGCTCAAGGACGAAGACTGCTTATGCTTTTAATCCTTCGGATATGTCAAAGCGCTCCGATTACGCTGTCTACGATAATGCGATATATGTGCCAGAGGACCATATCCTTCCCCTTGGTGACAATCGTGATAACTCCAATGATGGAAGATATTTCGGGCCTGTTGATGAGAGCAGGGTAAACGGACGTGTCATCGGAAGATTCTGGCCGCTGACGAGGATTTCCTCGCTTATGGATAACCATTGATGGAAGGTCTTGATAAATCACGGGATCTGTCTCTCTATATCCACGTTCCATTCTGTGCGAGAAAGTGCGATTATTGCGCATTCTATTCCGTTCCTGTCTCGGGTGATGATGAGCGGATAGAGAAGTACATGTCATTCATTCTCGCTGAGCTAGATGCTCTATCCAGAGAATGGGGAAGGGCGTATAAAACGATTTTCATCGGGGGCGGTAATCCCGGGCTTCTTGGTTATGAGCGTATTCTCAGGATTCTCGATAAAGCCATGGAAAATGGCAGAAGCGAAGAAGTGACAGTGGAGATCAACCCGGAGAATGTGAGAGAGGATATTTCCATACTCAGTCCAGCTGTCACCAGGATTTCGCTGGGGATACAGAGCATGAGTGATAGTGCTCTTAAGACGCTGGGACGGAATGCGAGCCGCAAAGAGAACCTCAAAGCACTCTCGATTCTCTCTTCATCTCCATTTGACTGGAATGCAGATATCATAACGGCAATTCCGGGAACAACTGAAAAGGACACTGTCAGTGATATAGAGGAAGTCGCCTCCTACAATCCTGATCACATCTCATTCTACTGTCTCACATTCGAGGAAGGAACACCTCTTATAAAGCGTGAAAAGCCGCTTGGTGAGGATAAGGAGGAATCTTTCCTTCTCTCCGGATGGAAAGCTCTTGAGCGTCTTGGCTATGAGCATTATGAGATTTCCGGATTCGCGAAGAAAGGGAAGCGATGCCGCCATAATCTTGTCTATTGGAATCTCGGGCAGTACGTTGGTATCGGGCCAAGTGCCGAAAGCAGCGTAGGTTATAGCTCCATTGTCAGTATGCGTGATTCAGAGACGCTTGATGATTATCTTAAAAGACCTGAGATGACATGCTCGAAACTCAGGAAGGAAGAGACTGAGGAGGAATTCCTTATTGTATCGCTCCGTATAAAGGATGGAATCGACAAGGAAGAATACAGAAGGAGATTCTCATCATCTTTCGATGAGCGCTATGGAAAAGCGATAAGCACGCTCGACAAATCGAGCTATATCGATACACCGGAGAGATTTGCATTGACTGAAGCCGGCTTTATGCAGCTTGACTGGATAATCCTGCGTCTTGCTTCCGTGATATGACGCAAAGGGATTATTGACAGTAAAGATGCCCTTGTGGTAATTTGAGTCGGTATCAATTGAAGTTATTCTTTAATATAGAATTGAGAGGTATTTATGTCTGGCCATAGCAAATGGGCAACAATCAAGCACAAGAAGGGAATTGCTGACGCAAAGCGCGGACAGAAATTCACAAAGCTTATCAAGGAAATCACTGTAGCAGCTAAAAGCGGTGCTGACCCGGAAGGCAATGCACGCCTGAGAACTGCAATCCTCAAGGCAAAAGCAGAGAATATGCCTAAGGATAATATCGACCGTGCTATCAAGAAGGGCAGTGGAGAGCTTGGAAACGCAACGTTCTATGAGCTTACATATGAAGGCTATGCTCCTGGTGGAGTCGCTATCATCATAGATACTCTTACAGATAATAAGAACAGAACAGCTGCAGATGTCAGATCTACACTCACGAAGCTTGGTGGCTCACTTGGAGCGACAGGCTGCGTAAGCTACATGTTCCAGACAAAGGGTGTCATCACATATGATGCCGAGAAATACACGGAAGACCAGATTTTCGAGGCAGCTCTCGAGAATGGTGCTGAGGACGTTAGCGCGGAGGATGGCGTGATTGAAGTCACGACAAGCGCTGCGGATTTCGCTCAGGTTCTTGAAGCTATGCAGGCTGCTGGTTTTGAGCAGGACAGTGCTGATATCACACGCGTCGCTGATCAGATGGTCACGCTTGACAATGAAAAGGCAAACAAGGTTATGAATATCGTCAACAGGCTTGAGGAGCTTGATGATGTTCAGCAGGTTTCCACAAACCTTGAGCTGCCTGATGATTTCCAGGAAGCTGAGTGATAGTTCTCGGTATCGATCCTGGATTGGCAGATACAGGCTGGGGTGTTGTCGAATTCGATGGGCAGCACTACCGGCCTATTTCTTTTGGTATTGTGACAACCCCGCCTTCCGATGATCTTCAGAAACGAGTCTATACAATCGGACAGGATCTTGGGGAGCTTGCAATCCGCTATGGTGCCTCCGTCGTTTCGATGGAAGATATATTCTTTACAAAGAATATTACATCCGCAATCCCAGTGGCTAAAGTCATCGGTGCGGCCTTGTTCCGCTTCTCGGAGCTTGGTATTCCAGTTCATCTTTTCTCACCGCTTCAGATAAAGACAGCTGTGACGGGAATGGGAAGAGCTGATAAATTCCAGGTGCAGGAGATGGTGAAAGTCATCCTGAAGCTCAAGACAATCCCCCGTCCTGATCATGCAGCTGATGCCCTGGCAGATTGCATTTGCTATTGCTCATCGCTATCACTGAAAGATAAGATAAAAACATGATAAACGCGATACATGGTTCCCCTGTTGAGATCCGCCCTGATTACATTACGGTGCTGACTCCAGGGGGAGTTGAATACAGGCTTGAAGTCACAAGGATAACATCGGAGAAAATCGCAGCAATACCCGCTCCCGATAGAAGTGATCTGAGGATATTCGCGTATCTTCAGCATAGAGAGGATGCGATGACACTCTTCGGCTTTTACTCAGAAGAGGAGAGATTCTGCTTCGAGCAGCTTCAGACTGTACCGGGAATCGGGGCTCGTCAGGCATTGCGTATTCTTTCTGGAATAACAGTCCAGAATCTCATCAAGGCACTTGATTCGCAGGATGTGAAGACTCTGGCAAAGGTGCCGGGTGTTGGGCCTAAGACAGCCCAGAAGCTTATATTGCAGCTCAGGAATGTGCTTGTACTTGAAGAAGATGATGAAGGGGATGCTGAAAAAGATCCGATGGTCCCTACGCAGGAATACAGAGATATGATCGAGTCATTCGCTGCTATGGGACATGACAGGCGCCTTGTCGTGAGGACGCTTTCGGAAGTCATCAAGGAAAACGAGGAGAAGCTTAAGTCATCTGACTACAGAACGCTTGAGCCTGTAATCTTCTCGATAATGCTTAAGAGGCTATCATAATGATCCAGGATAAAAGCGGAGACATGATAATAGAGGAGAGCGCTGTATCGAGACCAGTTGATGCGGCGTATCAGGAGGAAGATAAGCAGGAGAACATACTCCGTCCGCGCTATCTTGCTGATTTCCAGGGCCAGCAGTCAATAAAGGACAATCTCTCTGTCTTCATCAAAGCTGCTAAAGCGAGAGGCGACGCGCTTGATCATACATTCATTGTCGGTCCTCCCGGACTGGGAAAGACGACGCTGGCATCGATTATCGCAAATGAGATGCATAGTGAGATACGCATGACATCGGCTCCAGCTCTCGACAAACCAAAGGATCTTGCGGGAATCCTTACCAATGTCTCAGAGAATTCCGTATTCTTCATTGATGAGATCCACAGGCTGAAGCCGGCGCTGGAGGAGATGCTTTATATCGCTATGGAGGATTTCGAGATTGACTGGGTCATCGGACAGGGGCCGGCTGCAAGAACGATGAGAGTGCCTCTTCCACGTTTTACCCTAATTGGCGCAACTACGAAGGCAGGCTCTGTCTCATCTCCTCTCGCATCCCGTTTCGGTATCAACATCCATATTGATCTCTATAACCCTGATGAGCTTAAGAATATCATCGTGCGCTCAAGCCGTATTCTCGAGACAGCTATCACAGATGATGCCGTGGAGATTCTTGCCAGATGTTCCCGCGGTACCCCACGTATAGCCAACAGACTTTTAAGGCGTCTTCGTGATTTCGCCTTCGTGCTTGGCGATGGCACCATCACCGGCGAGATAGTAAAGGAAGGCCTTGGCAGGCTTGGTATAGATGGAAACGGCCTTGAGAAGATGGACAGGCAGATACTCAGGACCATCATAGATTACTATAATGGCGGACCGGTGGGCGCTGACACGCTTTCCATTTCCGTAGGTGAGGCTGTTGAGAGCCTTGAGGACTATTACGAGCCATACCTTATTCAGCAAGGTTATCTCAAGAGAACTCAGAGAGGACGCTGCGTTACTGATAAGGCATATGAGCTTCTTGGAGCTCAGAGGAGGGGAGATGCTGACCAAGGATTACTATTTTGATCTTCCGGAAGAGCTTATAGCCCAGGAGCCGGCAGAAAAGCGTGGTGAGGACAGACTCCTTTTTATCGATAAGTATACAGGAGATTTCTCTGATTTCCTCATCTCTGATTTCCCTTCACTTCTCAGAAAGGACTCTGTAATTGTCGTCAATAACTCAAAGGTTAGGAAAGCCAGAGTCTATGGTGTTTCAGAAACCGGAGGAACTGTAGAATTCCTGTTTCTGGGGAAAGAAGATGACGGCGCCTGGCGATGCATGGTCACAAAGACAAAGAAGCAAAGAAAAGGCAAGCGTTACGCATTCCTTCTCAAGGATGGCGGCATAAGCGGTGTGAATGGAATGGTCGAGAGAGAGAACAGCGATGGCACCAGATCCATTTCACTGGATCACGATATAGATGAGGCATTTTTCGCTCAATGCGGACATGTCCCTCTGCCTCCATATATAAAGAGGGAGGATAACTGGAATGATGAATCCAGATACCAGACTGTCTACGCGAAGAATCTTGGCTCTGTCGCATCTCCTACAGCTGGTCTTCATTTCACGCTTCCGTTGATGGAAAAAGTCCGCTCGATGGGAATTCCTATCTACGAAGTCACTCTCCATGTAGGGGCTGGAACTTTCCTTCCTGTAAGGACAGAGAATATTGAGGATCATCATATGCATACAGAGCATTATGAGATTGATGCGGAAACAGCAGATGCGCTCAATAAAGCCAAGAGCGATGGAAAGCGCATAGTCGCAATCGGGACGACATCAGTGAGGACGCTTGAGAGCGCAGCAGATGAGAGCGGAAAGCTTTGCAATCTCAGTGGCAATACGGATATCTTCATTCATCCGGGATATACTTTCCGCTTTGTAGATGATCTCCTGACGAATTTCCATACTCCTGAGTCGACTCTCCTGATGCTGGTCTCCGCTTTAGCAGGACGCGAGAATATCCTCAGGGCTTATAGACACGCAGTTGATGAGCGCTACAGATTCTTCAGCTATGGTGACGCGTGCTTCATCAGAGGCTGAAAGAGGCGAGATACTTCCTTATCTCCTTCTCGACTGTGTCAATGGATTCAGAGCCATCGATTATCATGAGATTTACACCTGAAGGCAGGTTCTCGAACTCCTTCAGGTAATTCTTTCTTACAGATGACAGGAATTCCGCTCTGTCGAATAATTCCTTCACACCGCCTCTTTTCTCGATGCGTGACATGCATTCCTCAACAGGGGTGTCGATGAAGATGATGAATTCCGGAGACGGGAATGCTGAATTGATTGTCCTGACGAAATCAGGATTGCACTGAACGCTCTGATAGGCGATTGAGGAATAGAAATAACGGTCCGTCATGACAACCCGGCCTTCTTCAGTCATCCTCTCAATACCATAAGCGGGATTATATAGATGATCGTGTCTGTCAGCGGCGTAGAGAAGAGCAAGAGCTTCTGGTGTAGTCGAGACTTTTTTCTGCAGAACATCCCTTATGAGAGTGCCGATTGGATTTGATGTCGGTTCATTCGTGATGTAATATGGACGCTTGTTGAACTCATAGTATCTAGCGAGGTTTTTGATCTGAGTTGTCGTTCCAGCTCCATCGAGACCTTCAAAGACTATGAATGACTTGAGTATGCTCATTTATCTCTCCATTTTCCAGCATTGCTGAATGTGCTATCCTGAAAAAGGAGTATAGTACAGGACCAGAATAGATGAAATACCATTCCCCGATATCTGTTATCATTATCTCTATATCGGTGCTGCTCATCTTCTCTGCAGTGGCGCTGGTTGCTGTATTCTCTATCGGAATGACATCGCCGACATTGATTGCGGCTGACATGATTATGGATGAGCTTTCCTCTGCGCCAGGACCTGTCTCATTCTCTTTTGGCTCAATCAACAGGAATTTCCGTGATGGGGTTTTCATCAATGACCTTGATATCTCTTACGATGGTGAGAGTGTCCTCTCCCTTGAGCGTGTCGATATCCACATGGGATTATTCAGTCTCATACGCTTTGCTGTAACTGGAAATGGGCGTCTCAGCATAGAAGGTGTTGGAGGGAAGATATCGATACCTGAAATAGAATCAGGAGAAGGCACTGAAGAGGGAAAAGGAGGTATTCCGGATTTCTCGTTTCCTTCAGCCCTCGAATCTTACTCTATATCCTTTCACATGCTTGATTCTGTGATTGAGTATGGCGGAGCTCCTGTTTCTGACAGTACAGATATCTTCATTGATATCAATGGAGAGGATAAGAGTATAGGGCTTGAAACCTCATCAGATGACGCGTCTTTCTCATATGACGGCTACACGCTTTATTCAGAAAATCTTCTCATGAGCCTTTCTCTTGGAACTCAGGTGGATGTATCACTCTCTGCCACCTTGCTGGATCTGGCATCAGACAGCTTCATGCTGAGCGTAGAGCGCCCGGCAATCAGCTACAATGGCAGCGCTCTTGCTCTCTCGCTTGCTTCCTCATCATTCAGCTATGAGAATATACATCTATCGACGCTTTCCTCATCGCTGTTATCAGAAGGGGAGAGAAGCGAGATTGTCATCACATCACCATATGTTCTCTATGATGATATTGCGTTTAGAGCTGGCGAGGCTGACAGTATAATCTCAGGCGATAGTATCTCCGCTGTCATCACTTCAATGTCCATCGATAAGGGCAGCGAGAAGCTTCTGGAAAGCAGCAGGATTGAGATCTTCGCCTCACTTGAGGATAAGAAGCTTCAGCTTTCGATTCCTTCTCTTGAGTCCTCGGCTCTTGCTTCATTAGGTATACCCTATGATTTTGTCGGAAGCAGCATAAGTGCCACCGTTGATTTCTCCGCAGGTGTGGATCTTTCGTCAGAAGGCACCGCTATCCTTGAAAACAGCGCGTCGCTATTTGATGGCACATCAGCTTCCTTCTCTCTTTCCGCATTCTATGATGGCTCTTCCATTTCCGAGTGGAGCGTGGAGCTTCCTTCTGTAAGCCTTCCGTATATCGATGTGCCTCTTCAGACTAGTGTCAGATATGACGATAATCATTATTCATTAAGTGCAGTGCTAGGTGATTATCTTGATATCAAGGCTGAGTATGATGAATCAATCTCCCTTGATATCCTTTCTTCCGAGCTGCCGCTGAATATGTTCAAGCCTTACACCGATGAGTATCTTCCTGTTGTAACCAATTACATAGGAGAAGACACAAAGCTCTCAGGTACACTCAGCATCTCCATTGATAATGAAAAAGAAGGACCTGCAGGTTTCGCGTTCACCATATCTAATATGCTTTTCAGGGGAATCCCATTCTCTGCGGGCGCTTCGTTATCGGGATACTCATCCGGGGACAGATTAGATATCTCGTCACTTGCTTTGACTACAGAGTATGTGAGAGCCTCATATGAAGGAAGTGTGTCATATACGACATTCCTTCCGGAAGGGACTTTCATGGTCGCTGTAACGGAGACAGGAAAAGAGCTTTTCATCGGTAACCTGGAGCTTGTTGAGAATAATGAGTACTCCTTCTCCGCAGAGATTCCTTATTTCGAGAATAGCTGGCTGAGGGGAAATGTCAGCTGGAATGGCTCAGGCCTTGTCTCGTCATCCGCGACGCTCAACTCGGGCGGTTATCTTTATCCGTTTGATATCATTGTGGATTTCTCCACGAATTCCATCATCCTTGATAACGAGATGCTTACAGTTGAAGGTGAGTTCGGCGAGGAAATCACTGCTCTTGTAACTATGGATGATTTCAAGCTTCCTGTCTTCTCTCTAGACGGTGGCGCTCCAAGTACGATAGGCGGTGATATATCGCTTCACTTCAGCTTCCGTGAACAGACACTCTCAATCACTTCGGAGCTTATCCAGGTCGGCAACATACGGAATCTTCCAGGTGCGCCTGAGCTTTCATTCTCATTCAGAATCTGGAATGATGGACTTGAGGTGAATAAAATTGTCTTCAGCGGTGAGGATCTCCCGGATTTCATAGGCTCTCTGAGCTTTGATTTCAGAAAACCATCAATCGCGGCTTATTTCACAGGCGATGGAAACGATGAACGGCTGCTAATAAGTATCCTCAGAATGGATGATGGCATGTATTCCGGTCTCCTCCGTCTTGATTCATTCATGGTGGATAGGTTAGGGCTTGATGGAATCATCAGCAACGTCAATCTCACAGCAAGAGCCACAACCTGGGATTCACTTTCCTTCACAGGTGATATCAATGCATACAGCAGTGACATGGTGAATGAGCCGATGCAGCTTTCCGCTATGCTTGGAATCGATAGCGACTCTATCGAAATCAATGAGCTGAAGTACGCAAGTGGAAACCTCACGATTGAAAGCCCACGGTTGGAGTATTCCGCTGAGAGCGGTATTTTCGATTCATCCTTCAAGCTCAGATATATGCTTGAGAAGCTTGATCGTGACTATCCGATAACTTCATCCTTCACGCTTTCTGCCGAACTGATGAGAGGAGACAATCTCTATAGAGCTATTGAAGCCATGATTGAAAGCAGATTCTATGGAAGCTCTGCCGATCTCGTTCTTGACACTGTTGATATCGATGGAAGACTGAAGACAGATAAGAGATATCTCTCGCTTCTTTACTCTGAATCCGGCTTCGATATCTCAGGAACTCTTGCATCAGGTTTCATCAATACAGAGAGCGGCAATCTTGACTTGTACGTTGATCTATCTCCTATTGCTGTCCTATCCGCAGATGGAAGCACTGGCAGCGATGCCATGCTTCATTTCCTCATTGATGAGTTTGAGATATCAATAGCAGATCTCTTCCTTGATCCGACAATCGTCTTCTACGACCCGGCACCGGCTTCCGGTGAGATATACGCGAAGAGAAACGGACTTGAATGGAATCTCTTCGGATATCTTGAGGCTGATGAAGTTGCCTTTGACGTCTTCTGGATGCCTGATGAGCGTGTCATCCTGCATAATCCTTACTTTGTCATATGGGACAATACTTTCTCATCGCTTGTTGATGATTGCACCGTCATCTCGCTTTCCGACATGTCGAGAACACCTGCCCGTGTAACTCTTGATATCCCGCTTGGTGACAATCTCTCGATGCTTGGCTGGGATGTCAACGTCTATGTAGATGATGGTAACTGGGTTGGAATAAGACTTCCGATGACATCCAATAACATGGATCTCTGGGCATCAGTGACAGGTCATGTCTACATCGGCTCTCCATCTGAGAACATTCTTGAGCTCACTGGTGATGTCAAGGCGAGGGATGTAACGCTCTCCATTGGTATGGAGCCTCTTCCTGAATGGATGACAGAGGGCGATGGCGAGACGATTGCAGATCTTTCGATGCTGCTGACAGAAAACGCGCGATTCGTATTCCCGCTCGGCTCGGATCCTATCCTCCGCGCTGATGTCGCAGAGAACCAGACTCTCAGGGTGGCTATCCAGCGTGGCGGGAATATGGATATAACTGGCTCTTTGGATATACGTTCTGGAGAATTCTTCTATTTCCAGAAGAATTTCTATATCACGGAAGGAAACATCAGCTTCCGTAGCGGTCTTATGAGTCAGGGTGGCTTCGATCCTGTCATCAATCTCAGAGCCAGACTCAGGGATTTCGACGCAGATGGCAATGATGTTGATATCTATCTCATCCTCCGCAATGCGACGATGGATAACATCAGTCCTTCCTTTGAAAGCTCTCCATCCAAGCCTATCAGCGAGATCATGCAGATTCTTGGCCAGTCGATATTGCCTAACAATGTCTACAGCGATATCTCCGTATCATCGATGGTTTCGCTTGTGTCAGCCTCTGTTGATATCCTCACAAGGCTGGGTCTTGTTCAGTCCGCGGAGGGTAATTCGCTTGAATCTGCAATAAGGAATTCACTAACTCTTGATACATTCTCACTGCACTCGAATATCCTTGAGAATCTCATATTCGATACAGTTGCCTATGCCTCATCGAATTTCTCGTCGGAATCACTATCGCCGATGGCACGGTATCTGAACGGGACGACACTGTATCTTGGTAAATATCTTTCACCATCCCTCTATCTTGAAGGGATGATACACCTTGCTGCAAATCCGGATCAGACAGAGACAAAGCATACATTCCTTGCGGATGATCTTGATCTCGATATCGAGGTTTCACTTGAATGGGATAACCCGCTGGCGCTCTTCACATTCTTCATACAGCCGACAAACCTGACGCTTTACGATATGATGGATTCATTCGGATTCGGTGTCTCAAAGCGTATAGTATGGTGAAGAATTGGTGTAGTTTCTCTGTACATCTTCAATCAGACGTTAATTTATACGCCTTCGTATAGATGGAATCACTTCATTCTGATAGTATGTGGCACAGGAGTTTTGAGCATGAGAAAAAGCAGAGCGCTTATTCTTGTCCTGCTGATTGCCTTCGTCTTTTCCTCTTTCCTTGGTGCAGACGATGGTGTTTGGTGGGATGGGATGCCAATGACCGCTTTCAGATATAACGGACTGCAGAATGTCAAGGAAGGTACCATTGACAGGCTTCTTCAGCCATATCTTGGTGAGCCTTTTTCAGATTCCGTATTCTCGGAGATGATGAGCATTCTGTACGCGCAGGACTGGCTCAGCTACGCATCTGCTGAGGCTGAAAGGGATGAGGCAACTGGCAACCTTGTAATCGATTTCACGATACAGGAGAACCCCATGATTTCCTCCGTGACTGTAGAAGGTGAGGACAAGATAGGGGAAAGACCTCTTCTCCGTGCACAGGGATTAGCCGCAAAGGACTTCTTTTCTCCAGGAGCAATCAATTCAAACCGCGATCTTGTTCTTGATTACTATCTTTCCCGTGGCTACAGGGATGCCACTGTCGATGCTTCATACACAGAAGACAGCGAGAGCAATACTGTCCAGATAGTCTACACTGTATCTGAAGGCAAGCAGTACAAAGTCCGCAATATCCTTTTTGAAGGTGTCAGCGGGCTGAGTGCCAAGGAGATCAACTCCGTTCTCACGCAGAAGAAGAAATCATTCTTCAGCTCCGGAAATCTTGTCATGTCGAACATCGATACTGACAAGGCCGCAATTGTTGCCCTATACAGCACAGAAGGCTATCCCGACGCAGAAGTGCTTAATGCTGAGATTGTCCCGACAGGTGAAGAAGACGAGAAGGTCATTTACGTCAATATTGTCTATACAATCTCGGAAGGTGAGAGATGGCTTATCGGGGACGTCGTCTTCAGCGGCAATGAAGTATTCAGCGACGACACAGTCTCTTCGCTTATCTCCATCAGAAAAGGCGATCCGTACAACAGCGAAGATATCTACATGCAGCAGGAAGCGCTGAACTCGCTCTATTACGATAATGGCTATATCCGCGCGGTTATCTCAATGAATGAGATGAGAAATGAAGATAATCACACTATTGATTACAATATAACCATCGCGGAAGGTCCTCAGTCGGTTGTCGAAGCGATAGTCATCAACGGCCTTACAAAGACAAAGCCTTATGTTCTTGAGCGAGAGATAACGATGAAGGTCGGAGATGTCTTCTCACGTTCAGCTCTCATCAGAAGCCAGCAGAACATGATGAACACAGGCCTTCTCTCGACAGTAAAGGCAGATCTTCTTTACGGCGAGACTGAGAATGGTCTTGTTGTTGAATTCACAGTGGAGGAAGGAAACCAGATGGAGCTTCAGTTCGGAGCTACATTCGGCGGTACTGTTGACGGGTTTCCTATCTCAGGATTTCTGCAGTGGGCTGACAGGAATCTCGCGGGAACTGGCAGGGATCTGGCTATCGCCACAACACTTTCTCCCGATACACAGTCTCTATCTATATCACTTTCTGATGATTGGGTGGGGGACAAGCGATGGTCCAATGCAGTCTCTCTCTCGGTAGAGAGAAGCGCGAGGGACAACACGCTGCAGCGTGGCAACGGCTCCGCGATGTATGATGGTTACGATGAGAATCATGAGACATTCCCTCTTGGCTATGATAGTGCCGATGAGTGGTATGCTTCTGATAATCCTCTCTATCCATCGGATGCCTATCTGATGAAATATGATTACTATCGTATTGCTCTTGGCTATACGACAGGTTATACATTCACATTTGATCCCGGTAATCTCACTCTCTCTGCTGGTATCTCGCTTGGTGTCAACAGAGCTGTATATGATGCGGACAGGTATGATCCATATGAGGAGCTTATCTACAAGTATCATGAAGGCTGGAAATTCTCCAACAGGCTCACTCTCTCCGTAACATGGGATGGACGTGATTTAAGGCAGAACACGACAAAAGGTTATATCCTCTCAGCGTCATGGACATATGCCGGAGGTATTCTCGGAGGTCTTTCAAATTATAATAAGCTGACACTCTCGGGTGCCGCGTACCATTCAATCTACACCTACTATAATGAGAAGGAGCAGCCTATTAGCCTTGTTCTCTCATACTCGACTTCCGTTTCATTCATGTTTGACCAGTGGTGGAAGAATGATGGAGTCTGGGGTTGGTATAATCCGCGTGAGGGTGCGACAAGATATGAAATGCTCTACATGGATGGAATGAATATCGGAAGAGGTTTCGATGTCATATACAACAAGTCATTCATGTGGCATAACCAGATTGATTTGACATATCCTGTTGTGTACCAGATGCTTGCTGTTGAAGCCTTCGCGTCAGCAACCGGTGTGACAAGGACTATTTCCGATCTCTCTGATTTCGGGAATATTGACTGGTATTTCGCAGCTGGAGCTGGCATCAAGATGCAGATTCCGGGATTCCCGCTTGGCCTTTATCTTGTCGAGAACTGGACATACAAGCGAAACTCCGGTTTCCAGTGGGTGCAGTCAGGAATCGGAAATACAGGCCTTAAGCTTGTTCTTGCAATCACGACATCTTATTATTGATATATGGCAGAAAAAGATGAGCTGACGCCTATGATGCGTCAGTATTATGAAATCAAGGAAAAGCATCAGGATATGGTGCTTTTCTTCCGTCTAGGTGACTTCTATGAGATGTTCGACTCAGATGCAGAGGAGGTTTCCAAGCTTCTGAATCTGACGCTGACTCATCGTGCGAAGACTCCGATGTGCGGAGTGCCTTATCATGCGGCGAGGAATTATCTCAAACGTCTGCTTGATGCGGGAAAGAAGGTCGCTATATGCGAACAGCTTTCCCTCCCTGACAACCCTAGAGAACTGGCGAAGAGAAGCGTCACTGAAATATATACGCCAGCAACTGTTGTCGACGAGGAGTACCTTGATTCTCTCTCTTCATCGTTTGTCATGGCTGTGAATGAAGACAGGAAAGGACTTCATGCCGCATGGGCTGATATCACAACAGGTGAATTCCTTGTCAGAAGCATTCCATTGGAGAAGGATTACTCTCACTTTGAGGCATTGCTTTCCTCTGTCTCGCCAAAGGAAATACTTGTATCTGATGACTTATATTTCACTGAAAAGACTCTCAGAGCGCTTCTTGACCGTACAGAATCGATGATCACGAAGCTTCCTTCCTGGTATTTCTCTGTCAAGGAAGGACTGAAGGAAGCCCAGAAACAGTTTCCAGGCTCATCTCTTTCCTTGTCTGGAATAGAAGAAAAAGATCCTCTCCTTGCACCGATAGGAGCTGTCATACGCTATGTCTCAGAGAATACTAAATCAGAGCTTCCGCAGCTGCGGACCATAAGGCGTATAGAGGATGAGACGTTTCTATATCTCGATAGTGCGGCTGTCAGGAATCTTGAGCTTGTCTCATCGCTCCAGGGTGGCAGGGATGGCTCACTGTTCCAGGCCATAAACAGAACAAAGAGTGCATCTGGGGGAAGATTTCTCAAGGATGCGCTTCTTCATCCTCTGGAGAGCAAGGAGAAAATACTCAAGCGATTGGACTGGGTAACATTCTTTGCAGATAATCCAGACGAGATGAGGAGGGTACGGGAGATTCTTTCAGCATCTTCAGATCTTGAGCGCCTTGCTTCCAAGGCTTCGATGAAAAAGCTCACTCCTCGTGATCTGGTTGCTATCGCAGATACATCAGTATCATTCTTTGACCTTGTGTCGGAAAAACCTGAATATCTTGGCCTTACCGATGACTTCTCCGATAGTTTTGATACAATCATTGTATTCGCATCAGACACAATCAAGGCAATCAACCGTGAATGCACAAATATCCAGAATGAAGGCACAATCATTCTCCCCGGTTATGACAGGGAGCTTGATGATGTACGCGATTATCAATCAAAAGGTGAGGAAATCCTCTCTGAGTACATGATACGTATCAAAGAGGAGACAGGTATACAGAATCTCAAGACAGGAGAGAACAGGATAATCGGCGCATACTTCGAAGTCTCAAAAAGCCAGCTCGATAAAGTCCCTGAATCATTCATAAGGCGACAGACGCTTGTAGGTGGTGAAAGATTCACGACAAATGAGCTTGAAGAGCTGAAGAACAAGCTTACAGACGCGAAAGAGCGCTCCTATCAGCGGGAAAAGGAAGTCTTCAATGACTTCATCAGCAGGGCGGCTAATATCAATGAGGATATCGGGAGAATGGGTGAGATCATCACTCTCCTCGACTACTACTCATCGTTAGCATATCTAGCTCTCGAATGCGGTTATGTCAGACCTGAAATAGCAGATGACGGTGAGATATCGATAATAAATGGCAGACATCCAGTTGTTGAGGCATATACAGGCAGAGCGTCATATACCGCGAATTCATTCTCTTCCGACAAGTCCCGTTTCGCTCTTATCACAGGCCCTAATATGGCTGGAAAAAGCACTTATCTAAGGCAGATTGCCATAATAGCGCTTCTTTCTCATATTGGCTCCTATGTCCCGGCAGATAAGGCAATTATCCCGATAATAGACAGAATCTATTGCCGTGTTGGTTCCAGTGACAACCTCGCAAGAGGCGAGTCAACTTTCCTTGTTGAGATGACAGAGACAGCGGCTATCCTGAGAGGCGCAACGGAGAAATCCCTTGTTATCATGGATGAGATAGGACGCGGAACTTCGACACAGGATGGCATGTCAATCGCATATGCTGTCATGGAATACCTGAAGAAGCTTAATTCGATTACGCTTTTCGCGACTCATTATCATGAGCTTACCATGCTCGATACAACGGGCATCCAGCTTCTGAATATGGCTGTGCAGGAAGAGAAGAATTCAATCATATTCCTCCGGAAAGCTGTTCCAGGTGTGGCCGCATCATCGTATGGCATACATGTCGCGAAGCTTGCCGGAATACCAAGAAGCGTTATAAAGGAAGCTACTGTCTTCCAGCGCAAGCATTTTGCTGATTATTCATTCGACACTGCGCAGGGAGATCTTTTCATAGATGCAAGCGATATAAAGGATGAGAGCAATCTTGAAGAGATTGCAGATGAAATCGCCTCATTTGATACAGATAGCTCCACACCGCTTGAGGCGCTGATGTTCGTCTCTAGCTTAAAGAAAAAACTGTGATAGACTTTATGCTATGAAAAAGCTTATTGCCATATTTACAGTGCTGCTGCTTCTATTCACTCTCAATGCCTCGGATCTGATTACTCTATCTGGTTTTCTGTCACCGCTTTCCTCATATTCATTCTCTGATACGGATAGTGAGCGGATTGACGCTGGATATATGTCATATGAAAGTGCCATTGGATTGATAGGAAGCGCAGAGCTAATACGGAACAACCTGGAGCCTGTTTCTATCCTCTCATCTGGTATTTTCTCGATGAACATCAAAGATGCAGCTTCGCTTGGGCTCATCTTCTCATCACTTGAAAACGCTGAGCCTATCGTATTGGAGGGAGATATTGTCATAACTCCGGATCTTTCTGAAATAGAGAGTCTTAAGGCATCTGTGACTGTGGAGTATGAGGATGTCATGATTCTCTACGCAATCGGTGCGCGTACTGAGAAAGCTTATATAGATGGTACAGTAAGGCTCATAGCTGATCTTGGTGATGAAACACTTGCCACGTTGACAGTGGAAACTGGTGAGCTGACAGTCAATGGCGATGATAGTCTAAGCAACAGCAGCGCAGGGCTTGGAATATTCCTCGACAAAGAAAAAGTCAATGACTGGATGGATATCATGGGATATGACATGAATGAGCTGAGATATCTTGTTTCATTGATGCTGATGGATAGCCCAGAGCTTTATATGCTTGGCCTTGATTTATCCTCGCCTGAAGCTGTTATGTCATCCCTTGAATCCAAGAAGGCAGGAGACATCCTTGACGCAATCGCATTCGTCTTTGCAGCAGATTCAGACGGAAGCCTTGATCCGCTGCGCATGATTTCCCTCTCGGTAATCCCTGTGCTCTATGAGGACGGAAAGCTGGTTGATATCGATCTCAAGTCAGCGATGGATTCATTGCTTGATCTAGCATATTTTCTCTCAGAATTGTGAAATAATCCGCTAGGTTATTGACTAACACGTGCCTTTGACGATATTTTCTACATAGTTTCATTTAAAGAGATTTAAAGGGACCGGTTCGGGTCCCTTTATTCATGCATGGAGGAATATGCTGAAGGAAGACGGAAAGACTTCATCGCTTTACCAGGATGTGGACAGGCTTGTCAGCGCGCTTGGCTTTCTGACAGTTGAGGTTACAGATAGCATTCATCAGGGAACACATAGCATGCGTGTCATAGCAGCAAAGCCTGATGGTGATATAACAACAGAGGATCTCGCTGAGTTATACAACCTCATATATCCACGTTACAGCGTCATCTATTCCGATAGGGATCTCCAGCTTGAGGTCTCATCACCTGGACTGCAGCGCTCTTTCAGCGATGTTCTTGAGTTTTCGGTTTTCAGAGGACGTCTTGTTCGCGTATACAGCGTCTCACGCTCTGAGTATATAATCGGGACAATCACAGATTCTGATGATGAGTCTGTTGTCCTATCCTCATATGAAGCAGAGGGAAGCAAGGAGAAGGGAGAACGTATTTCCCTTCCATATAGTGATATAGCAAAAGCAAAGCTGGAATACAGATGGGAGGCAGATAATGCTTGACTTGACAGATGAAATCAATTCAATGATCAGTGAAAGACATATGGATGAGGAGAAAGTCCTTTCCCTTATCCGCGATATGCTGGTAAGCGCATATAAGCGCAAATTCGGAACTGACGAAAATGCCGTTGTACGTTTCTTCCCAAACAAAGCTGGCGATGAGAACAGAGCTGTAGAGATTTACTCTGTCAAGGAAGTCGTCGACGAGGAGAACTGGTATGACAGAGTGAAGCAGATTCCTCTCGATGAAGCTCAGTCACTTGCTGAAGGCGTTGAAATCGGTGATTCTCTCGAGATTCCTCTTGATCCGAAGAATTTCGAGTACTCAGCAGTCCAGTCTGCAAAGCAGCGCTCACAGCAGGTTGTAAAGGAATACAATACTGATCGTGTCTATGTCGATGCTAAGGCGATGGAAGGAAAGCTTGTAATAGGCGAGGTGAAGAAATCACTCAGAAATGGTGATTTCCTTGTCAACCTCAATCTTGAGGATACTGATGCGATTTTCCCTGTCAGAGGACAGTCACCAAGGGAGTCCTATGAGATTCAGGAGAAGCTTAAGTTCTTTGTCGAGAAAGTGGACAGGGGCGAGGAGAACAGGGGACGCGACGCATTCAGAAACAAGCAGAAGAGAGGCGGCGTGAGAATCCTTCTTTCCCGTGCTTCAAAGGAGTTCGTCAGGGCTCTTATCGAGAATGAAGTGCCTGAAATCACAACAGGGGACGTTGAGATCAAAGCAATCGCAAGACATGCTGGCGTAAGAACCAAGGTCGCAGTCGACACGAGAAAGACTGATATCGATCCTGTTGGCTCCACAGTCGGCAAAGCTGGAACGAGAATCCAGACTGTAATGACAGAATGCGAAGGCGAGAAGATTGATGTCGTGAGATACTCCGATGATCCGCTTGTGTTCATTGCAAATGCTCTCATTCCTGCTCAGGTAAGACGCGTTGTGACAATCGATCCTGCTACAAAGCACGTGGTCGCAATCGTTGATGACAACCAGCTCGGTATCGCAATCGGACAGAGCGGCGTGAACGTGAAGCTTGCCAAGATGCTCTGCGACTGGAATATCGAGGTGAAGACTCAGGATCAGTTCAACGAGATGGAAGAGACCATGCAGATTTACAAGAATGTCGATAGTCTCTTCAAGTCAGAGGGTGAAGAAGAGGAAGCACCTGTCCTTACGAACAGTGAAATCGGCATTGATCCTGATGATACACCTCTCACTGATATCGGGCTTGATGACAAGCTTGTATCAAAGCTCCATGATGTTGATATCTGGTCTATTCAGGAGTTCTTCGACTATACTGATGACGAGCTCAGGGAGAAAGGCCTTTCTGATGATGAAATCGCAACTGTAAGGAACAGCGTAGAAGTTGAGGAAGAGGAGGCTGAAGGCGGTGTCTTTGAATGCCCGATATGCCATACAGAGCTTCCTGCTGGTACAGAAGTATGCCCGAACTGCGGTGCTGAATTTGAATTCGAGTGATAAAGGAATATATGTCAGAAGAGATTAAGATTGATGAGAAAATCAAAGTGAATGTCATCAGAAAGCCTCAGACTGTGAAAAAAGCTGAGACTCATGAGGCTGACACCGAGGTTGAGAAGAAAGTCATTATCCTCAAGAAGAAACCAACCATTGTCGTAAAGGTCAAGGAGAAGGAAGAGGAAAAGAGTCAGGAAGCGGCACCACAGAGCAGGACTGAGCATGATAATGCTGAGAGCCGCATAGCCGCAGGCCCGAAGATCATCTCGTATGATAAATCGAAGCTTCCTCCTATCAATCCTGAGCCTAAAGCGAAGACGGAGACGGTGTCTAAACCTGTACAGCAGAAAAAGGAGCAGCCTAAGGACACTACAGTCCTCACAGGTAAGAGCTTCATGACCAATACTGCTGTTCATCACCAGAACTCAAGGATACAGTCCCCGCTTCATAATGGTCCTGTCATCATCAAGAGCGCCAATCTTCCTCCAGTTCCGGGACAGAAGGTTGAATCATCAGATGAGCCTCATAGACCACGTGTCGCTGGTATAGTCGGTGGCCGCCCTGCAGGTGGCTATAGGCAGAATGGCCAGAGAGCTAAATTCCAGAATGGAAGACCTCAGAACGGAGTCTTCCAGCGTCAGGGCAATGGACAGAGAATGCCCCGTGCGGGTCAGAGTTATACACCGCAGGGAGATCGTCCATCATTCAGGCCAGGACAGAGACCTGGTTTCCAGCGTCCTGGATTCCAGCGCCCAGTCCCCGGCGGTGCAGCTCCAGAGCTTAATCAGAAGGGACCTGGAAAGAAGCCTCAGAATGCATCGAGAAAGAAGGATTACGATCGCTACCAGAAGGATGAGGAACTTGATTTCCAGTTCCAGAAGAAGAAGAGAGAGGAGCAGAAGCTTCAGGCCGTTCCAAAGACTATCGACATGATGGAAAGCATCACAGTCGCAGATCTGGCGAAGAAGATGAATCTCAAGGCTTCAGATATCATTTCCAAGCTCTTTTCCATGGGGCTGATGGTTACTATCAACCAGCAGATTGACCATGAGACAGCGGAGATTATCGCTTCCGAGTATGGATGCTCTGTACATCTTGTTTCGCTTTATGACGAGACAATCATCGAGCAGGAAGAGGATAAGCCTGAGGACATGGTGCCAAGAGCCCCGATCGTGACGATTATGGGCCACGTTGACCATGGTAAGACGAAGCTTCTTGATGCTATCCGCTCGTCGCATGTCGCTGAAGGAGAGTTCGGTGGTATTACACAGCATATTGGTGCCTACAAGGTATCTGTCCCAGAAAAGGGTGATGTAGTCTTCCTTGACACTCCGGGTCATGCAGCTTTCTCTATGATGAGAGCACGTGGTGCGCAGGTTACTGATATCGTTGTGCTTGTCGTTGCAGCAAATGATGGTGTTATGCCCCAGACAAAGGAGGCTATTGACCATGCGAAGGCAGCAAAGGTACCAATCATCGTAGCTATAAACAAGATAGATCTTCCGGATGCCAATCCCGATCGCGTAATGCAGCAGCTTTCAGAGCTGGGGCTTGTTCCTGAGGAATGGGGCGGACAGACACTTTATTGCCGTATTTCAGCACTGAAGAAAGAAGGTATCGACGATCTGCTTGATACGATTCTCCTTCAGGCCGAGATGCTTGAGCTCCAGGCTAATCCAAACTGTCGCGCAGTCGGTAAGATTCTTGAGTCGAGAATCGACCAGGGCAGAGGTATAGTGGCAACTGTCATCATCGAAAAGGGTACGCTTCATCAGGGTGATTACTATGTAGCTGGTATCTATCCGGGACGTGTCCGCGCCATGTTTGATGACAAAGGAAGGAAAATCAAGAGTGCAGGGCCATCGGATCCTGTTGAGATAATAGGTCTCTCTGACATTCCTTCCGCAGGCGATCCATTCCAGGTGACAGAGGATGAGAAGCAGGCAAGGATGGTTGGTGCGAAACGTCAGGAGCTTGAGAGGAACGCAGAAAGCGGAAAGGGCAATAAGATTACTCTTGAGAATATCAACGAGAAAATCAGGGAAGGCCAGATTACGGATTTCAATGTCATCATCAAAGGTGATGTACAGGGCTCCGTTGAGGCTCTTCAGGGTGTTCTTGAAAAACTCTCCACAAGCGAGATCAGGCTCAATGTGCTCAGAGCGTCAGCTGGTGCTATCATTGAATCGGATATCACGCTGGCGGCGGCTTCAAAAGCCATTGTCATTGGCTTCAATGTCCGTCCGACACCGAAGGCACAGGCTCTTGCGGAGCGTGAGAAGGTTGAAATCAAGAAGTACAACATCATCTACGATGTTCTTGATGATATCAGGGATGCGATGGAAGGTAAGCTCTCGCCTGAAATCAGGGAGGTCGATATCGGCAAGGCTGAAGTCAGAGAGACATACAGAATTCCGAAAATCGGTCTTATCGCTGGATGCTATGTCACAGATGGCAAAGTCAAGAGAAACAGCCTTGTGCGCGTAATCCGCGATTCTATCCAGATCAACAAGGATATGATCCGCATCTCATCTCTCAAGAGATTCAAGGATGATGCCAAGGAAGTTGCTGAAGGCTTTGAGTGCGGTATCGGGCTCGAGAACTGGCAGGATCTCCAGGTCGGCGATGTCCTTGAGATAGTCGAGACAGAGGAAATCAGAAGGAAGCTTGAAGTAAATGAGTGAGTTTTCTCAGAAGAGGCTTGAGCATAGAATCGAGGAGGCAATCGGCTCGCTGATTGTCTCCGGCGCTATAAAGAATCCTCATCTCTCTCCGTTTACTTCGGTAACGAGAGTCGTGCTGTCACCGGATAACGCCCAGTGCAATGTTTATGTGTCAGCTATCCCTGATAATCGTATTGATCCGTCAGTCAAGGCTCTGAACAGCGCGAAAGGATTCATACAGCGTCGTCTGGGCGATGTTCTCAAGACACGCAATACACCTGTACTCACATTCTATCGTGATGACTCCTACAGGGAAGCTGAGAGAGTCAACAGGCTTATAGATGACGCGATGAAGGATATCGATGGCTGATTCATTCAGGATACTCCTCATGGATAAACAGCCGGGAATGACGTCTTTCTCGTCTCTCTGGCCTGTGAAGAAGGAATTCAGAGGGGAGAAGGTAGGGCATGCAGGAACGCTCGATAGCTTCGCTTCCGGTCTTATGGTTGTCCTTATTGGAGGTGCTACAAAGCTTACTCCTGTCTTCTCTTCATTCGATAAAGAGTATATAGCCGAGATTTCATTCGGCACTGAGACAGACACTCTCGATCCAGAAGGACAGGTGATAGCAGAAGCGCCTGCACCTGATGAAGAAGAGCTGAAAGCAGTGCTCCCATCTTTTCTCGGGAAACAGCTGCAGCAGCCACCTGTCTACTCGGCATTGCATGTTGATGGCAAGAGAGCGTATAAGGAAGCAAGAAGTGGAAAGAATATTGAAATGCCTTTCCGGGAGATTGAGATATCTTCCCTGGAGCTTCTCTCTTATAACGACAATAAGGCTGTGATAAGAACCTCCGTCTCCAAGGGAACATATATACGCTCTCTTGGACGGGACATTGCCTTAAGGCTTTCATCAAGAGCGCACCTCAGCGCACTCCGCCGTCTCCGCATAGGCCCCTGGCATCTGGCAGACAGCATGAAGAGCACAGATGAGCTGCTATCGATGACTAATCTATTTTCAGAGATGATTCTCAATCCATCATGCAGAAGGCTTATTGATAATGGATTCATCCCTGATAATGCGATCATTGTCGATTCAGATAGCTCAATGCCATATGCAAAGCTTCTCATTGATGGAAGAGTATATGGCTATGGTGATAAGTCTTCCGAAAGGCTCAAGGTCATCGCGAGGTGTCCATGGATGTGATTTCTTTTGATGAATTCCTTGAAAGGGGAAAGAAGAAGCCGTTTGAGGCAGTATTCTCAATCGGTGTATTCGATGGGGTCCACTATGGACACAGGGCAATATTGGAGACGCTGAGAAGAAAGAAGGAAGAGCTTCGTGCAGCTCTTTCGCTTGTCTTTACATTCTCTCATAATCCGAAAGGACGGGAAGGCTGTCTTGATACTCTCAGACTGCGCTCCGGGTATATTGCATCTTATGGCGTGGATATTCTTGTACTGATTGACTTTTCTGCTGAATTCAGTAAGATAACAGCCGGTGGATTCGTCGATATGATTTCATCTGCGATGATACCATCAGGCGCTGTATTCGGCGAAGACTTCCGATTTGGCAATCCACTCCATGATGCAGATGGCATAATGCTGGGGAAGATGCTTGAAGAGAAAGGCTTCGTGTGCAGTATTGATATCGTTGATTCCGTTCTCAATGATGATGGAGTGAAGATTTCCTCAACATTGCTGAGACAGATGATAAAAAATGGAGAAGTGGAGTGTATCCCCGCTCTCTCCGGTCAATTCTACAGGGTTGATCTTGTGCCGTTACCTTACAGATTGTGCTCTGGAGAACTGATTATAAGCAGGAAACTGATTCATCAGCTTCTACCGCCACAAGGAGCTTATGATGCCGACATTCTTGCTGATGGGAAGAAAATAAAATGTATGATGATACTCGATGGAAAGGATTTGCATCTTGTGTCGGATTATTTCTCTTCCTGTCATGAAGAAACCGGGAAAGGAATTCTGCGACTGGATTCTTTATATCTGGAGAAAAGAAGATGATCACAAAGGAAGAAAAGAAAGAAATCGTGGTCAAGTTTGGCAATGATGCCAGGAACACAGGTGACGAGAAGGTGCAGGTTGCGCTTCTTACAGCAAGGATAAATGACCTGCAGAAGCATTTCAAAGCGAACCCGAAAGACCATGCGTCAAGACGCGGATTGCTTAAGCTTGTCGGACAGAGACGCCGCACGCTCAAGTATATCAAGAACCGCGACATCAATGAGTACCGCCAGCTTATTGCAGAGCTCGGACTCAGAAAATAAAGGTAAGATGGAAAGCCAGCATGTCTGGCTTTCCTCTGTGTCTAGGCAAAGAACTTTAAAAGAACATAAAAGAACTAAAGAAGGATTATTATGGCAGATGTAAAATCAGTTTCGGTTAAAATCGGCGATATCGATCTCGTATTTGAAACCGGAAAAATCGCAAAGCAGGCAAATGGAGCTGTCTATGCTCATTATGCTGGCTCCGCGGTAATTGCTACAGTTTGCTGTGGCGAAGCACCATCAGAACCGATTGACTATGTTCCAGTATCGGTTGAGTACAACGAGAAATATTACGCGGCAGGAAAAATCCCAGGAGGATTTTTAAAGAGGGAATCAAGACCAAAGGATAAGGAAATCCTTGTCTCTCGTCTTATCGACCGCCCTATGAGACCTCTCTTTGATAAAGCATTCGGACGTGAGATCCAGATTGTCCCGACAGTCGTTTCCTCCGATATGTCGCATACCCCTGATATCGTTGCTATCAACGCGGCATCATGCGCAGTGACGATTTCTGATATCCCATTCTATGGTCCTATCGCGGCGGTACGCGTTGCGAAGATCGGCAATGAATATGTCATCAACCCGACATTCCAGCAGATGCCTTCGGCTTCTCTCGACATCGTCGTAGCAGGAACTCATGATGGCATAACAATGGTTGAAGGCGGTGCGAAGGAAGTTTCCGAGGATGATATGCTTGGAGCTATCGCAGCTGCACAGCCTGTGATTTCAAGAATATGCGAAGCTCAGGATGAGCTGAGAAGAATCTGCGGCAAGGAAAAGCTTCCTCTTATGGAAATCGAGGACAGGGATCTTTCCTGGCTTGAGCCAATCAAGGAATATGCATACCCACTTGAGAAGGAAGCTTCATTTGTCAAAGGCAAGCAGAATCGCTATGCAGCACTTGAGCGTGTCCATAACGAAGTGAGAGAGAAGTTCAGCGAAGTCATTGCCGAGGACGAGAAGAGAAGCGGTGAAGTCTCCGCGATGTTCGAGGATATGGAATATAACATCCTCCGCGCTTCGATTCTCAATGATGGCGTGAGAACTGACGGAAGAAAAGTCACTGAAATCCGTCCTATCACATGCGAAGTCGGGCTCCTGCCTTGCACGCATGGCTCCGCGCTCTTCACACGTGGCGAGACTCAGTCTCTTGCTGTAACTACACTTGGAACAGTGCAGGATGAACAGCTTTTCGATACAATCGATGGCGAGAAGACATATTCCAATTTCATGCTTCATTACAACTTCCCTCCATACTCGGTAGGTGAAGTAGGCCGTCTTACTACAGGACGCCGTGAGATCGGACATGGTCACCTTGCTCAGCGCGCTCTCGAAGCTGTCATTCCTCCGAAGGACGAGTTCCCGTATACAATCCGTGTTGTATCTGAGATCATGGAGTCAAATGGCTCATCATCAATGGCATCAGTATGCGGTGGATGTCTTTCCCTTATGGATGCTGGAGTTCCTATCAAGAAGCCAGTTGCTGGTATCGCAATGGGACTTATCACAGAGGGAGCTGACTACGCTCGTTACACAATCCTTTCTGATATCCTTGGCGAAGAGGATCACCTCGGTGATATGGACTTCAAGGTAGCTGGTACAAAAGACGGTATCACAGCATTCCAGATGGATATCAAGATCGCGGGTGTAACTCCTGAGATCATGAGAAAAGCTCTCAATCAGGCGAAGGAAGGCAGGATGCATATCCTTGGCATCATGCAGCAGACACTTGCGGCACCTCGCTCAGAGATTTCCGAGCTTGCTCCGAAGATTCTCACAGTGAAGGTCCCAGAGGACAAGATTGGTGCGGTAATCGGTACTGGCGGAAAGACAATCAAGTCAATCGCAGCGCAGTCTAATGCTGAAATCAACATCGACGATGATGGAACAGTGATGATCTATGGCCGCAACAATGCTTCTGCTCAGGAGGCAAAGAGACTCGTCCTCTCGATTATCGAGGAGCCTGAAGTCGGCAAGATCTATAAAGGCACTGTCAAGAGAATCGTTGATTTCGGTGCATTCATTGAGATTCTTCCTGGAAAGGAAGGCCTCTGCCACATCTCAAAGCTTGCACGTACAAGAGTAAAGAATGTCTCTGATGTTCTTTCAGTAGGTCAGGAAGTTGATGTGAAGCTGATTGAAATCGATAGGATGGGAAGACTCAACCTCTCATACATCGATGCTCAGCCAGATGCCGACAAGAAAGAAGAGAAGAAATGAAATCTATCCGGATAGTGAGAGAAGAGGGAGCACTGCTTCCTGAATATGGGACAGATGGAGCTGCTGGTGCAGATATACACGCATTCATTCCTCATCCCATTGTTCTCCATCCGGGTGAACGTGTATTGATTCCAACGGGGCTGAAGATGGAGATTCCCCCATCATACGAAGTGCAGATAAGGCCACGCTCAGGGCTTGCGCTGAAACATGGGATTACTGTTCTTAACGCCCCGGGGACAATTGACTCAGATTACAGGGGAGAGGTCAAGGTTATCCTGATAAACCTCTCCTCTGAGGATTTTACAATTAATTCAGGTGACAGGATTGCCCAGATGGTCATTGCAAGAACAGAAAGACTTGAGCTTGAAGCTGCCACATCCTTGTCATCAACAGATCGTGGTGCAGGAGGCTTTGGCTCAACAGGTGTCTGAGAAAGCTACTAGCAGCCATTTCATCCTATACCGCTACATAACGAAGGAGTTTCTGGCAGATTTTCTGGTCTCCTTCACTTTCTTTTTCTGTATATTCTTCATAAATTCGATTCTTCTGCTTGTGCAGAGAATCCTTCTCAAGAACATCGACATGATGACTATGCTGGAGATGGTTGCACTCTCCATGCCTCAATTCCTTATATACACATTTCCTTTCGCTTCGCTCGCAGCTTCATCGATGGTGCTTGGTGATCTTGGCTCATCGAATGAGCTTCTAGCCATGAGAAGCTCTGGAATCGCGTCATCATATATCTACAGGCCCCTGGTTGTGGCATCTATTGTGTTATCCTTTGTCACATTCTTCTTCGCGGATGCTGTCCTTCCATGGTCTTCAGTCGTCTATGAAGAGCGCCTTTCCGTGCTCATGCAGGAGATGCCAACATTCGAGATAGAATCGAATACAGTGAATACTGTTGGGAATATCGTGCTGTCAAATGGGGAAAGCGAAGGCAATGAGATTCATGATATCGTGCTGCTGTCAACCGATGATGGCGGACAGAACAGGACAGTTATCTCAGAGCGCGGAACGCTCGATCTGATCGATAGTTACAATTATATTTACTCTCTTAGGCTCGACAGGCCCACAATACTTCTCACCGATCCTGATGATGGCTCATCCTATGGGCTTGCTACAGCAGAGAAGGCAACATTCTTCCTTGACTTCTCAGAGCAGATACCGTCTCTTACTTCCTCGTCTCCTGTGAATCTCTCTTCTCGTGATCTCATCGAAGGAATCAAGGCAAGAAAGCAAAGTGAGGCAGATGATGCCGCAAGATGGCATGAAAGGGGAGTTAACGCCAAGCTTGAGCTTTCTGAGGCAATAAAGGACGCATATCGTGAAAATGGCAGCTTGGATGAAATCCTTCAGGCAAGTGAGAATGCAAAGGGGACGCTTTCAGCCAGAGGTGAGAATCCTCCACGTAATTTCTATTCCCAGTATTACAAGGCGGAGCTGACGAAGAAGTTCGTGCTTTCTTTCGCATGTTTTTCACTCACGCTTATAACGCTCCCGTTATCAATGGTCAGAGTGAAGCATGGTAAGCTGACAGGTTTCGCTATTTCACTCCTTATAGCTGTCGCATACTGGTACATGCTCTTTGGAGTACAGCTTCAGATATTCAATATCTCGTCATCACCATATCTGCTGATATCCCTTCCGGATATCGTGATAATAGCAATCGCGTTATTGCTGCTGATGCGTTTCAGGAAGGCGAGATGAAGATACTTACCCGTTACACGATTTTCTCTATCCTGAAGACAGCATTTGTCACCATGCTGATATTCGCCCTTATTCTTGCCGCTGTTGAGCTCTTTTCAAAGATGGATCAGATTATGCATAACAGCGTCCCGATTCCATCGCTTCTTATGTATATCATCCTATCGCTGCCTGAGTATCTGATGATGGCCGCTTCAATCTCCTTTCTTTTCGCTGTCACATACTATATTTCGATGCTCACCGCGAATAACGAGATGATACCTATACTGAATGCCGGCATAAGCCCTGTAAGGCTCAGAATGCCCATTGTAATCCTCGCGATTCTGCTTACAGCTATTGGTTTTGTCTTCCAGGAGCATACAGTCATAGCTGCGGCGAACATGCATGACACGCTTGAAGTGGAGCTTTTCGGCGCTACATCAACACGAGACACAAGGAATATTGTGCTCTCAGATGAGGATGGCTTCCTGATATACACAACACGATTCTCTGAATCAACCGGGGAAATCAGAAGCCCTGTTCTTGTCAAAACCTCTGCAAGCGGCATCGATGAGCGTGTTGAAGCGGCAAGCGCATTTTTTGATGAGAGCAAAGGATGGTGGGTCTTCACCGCTGCCAGAGTCTACAGAATCGAGGACAGGAATGTGACTGTAGAGGAGCATGAAAGTTTTGAGGAGCCTCTCTTCGATCCGGAGCCGCGTCTCTTCAGAAGCCAGAACACGCAGATAGACACCATGGATAGCAGTACCGCCCGTGACTATCTGGAGCGTCTTTATGTCTCTGACAGGAGTGCATGGCAGGAAAAAGCAACAGATTACGCGCGTCGTATATCAGAGCCTTTCGCGATATTCGTGCTTATGATCATATCTGTATGCATTAACTATCGCTTCAAGAAGAATGTGCTTCTGTTCTCTATTATCCAGTCACTTTCTATCGCTGTGGTCTATTATGTTGCAGATATGGTATTCTCAATCATGGGACATCAGGGAGCTGTAACACCTGTCGGGGCCGTGATACTTCCTATTGTCCTCACGATTGTGCTATCAGGGATAATCTCCCTTGTTGGAAGGAAAGCATGAAGAAAATACTTAATGTTATAAAGAAGGATATCAACTCAGAAGCACGTCTTGGCATTCTCTCATTGCCTCATGGCGATGTAGAGACACCAGCATTCATGCCTGTAGGCACAAATGGCACTGTCAAAGGCATTTACCATGACAAGATAAAGGAGATGGGGTACGGCATTATATTAGGCAATACATACCATCTATACCTCAGGCCAGGCACCGAAGTGCTCTCTGATTTCGGCGGTCTGCATAAATTCTCGAACTGGGACAGGAATATACTTACCGACTCCGGTGGATTCCAGGTATTCTCCCTTTCTGGACTGAGGAAGATCAAGGATAATGGCGTGACATTCCAGAGCCATATCGATGGCTCAAAGCATATATTCACACCGGAGAAGGTTGTTGATATACAGCAGGTTATCGGCTCGGATATCGCGATGTGCCTTGATGTCTGCACACCTCCTGGAATTGATTACAAAGCCGCAGCGGAGGCAATGAAGATAACCCATAGATGGGCAGAAAGAGCTCTCAATGAGAAGGAGAGGCTTGCTGAAAGCTTTCCCGGAAACCTCTTCGGAATCGTACAGGGCAATTTCTATGAGGATCTGAGGAAGGAAAGCGCGGAAACTATCTCCGGGATGGATTTTCCGGGTGTTGCAATCGGAGGGCTTTCAGTCGGTGAGGAAAAGAATGCCTTCTGTGATTTTCTTGCGCTTACCGCTTCCCATATTACAAAGGACAAACCACGTTATGTCATGGGAATAGGAAGCCCTGACTATATTCTTGAGGCTGTTGATAACGGTATTGATCTCTTCGACTGTGTCCTCGCTACACGCATGGCCAGAAACGGCGGCCTTTTTACAGACGATGGTGTAATAGCGCTTAAGAAAGCTCAATACAGATTTGATCACGGACCTATACAGGAAGGCTGCCAGTGCACATGCTGCCAGAAGTATTCAAGAGGCTATATGCACCATCTTATCAAATGCAACGAGATGCTTGGCGGCATGCTTGCAACCGAGCATAACCTCCAGTATCTCTATGATTTGATGATAAGAATCAGGAAAGCGATTGCAGAGGACAGGTTCAAGGAATTCAAGAGAGAGTATCTTGATAGATTCTATAAAGGCAAGAAGAAATGACAAGGGAGGATATAATCACTCTTCTTGATAATCGGAAGATTGAATACAGCCTTGTACAGCATAAAGCTGTATTCACGATTGATGAGATGAATGAAGTTGATATCCCACACAAGGAGAGAATCGCGAAGAATCTCTTTCTCCGTGATGATAAGAAACGCTCCTATTATCTTGTATCAATCGAGGAAGACAAAAGAGCTGATCTCAAAGTTCTCCGTACGCTTCTCTCATCACGACCCCTCTCATTTGCCTCCGAAGAGGATCTTGAGTCCATCCTATCGCTCAGAAAAGGCGAGGTGACTCCATTCGGGCTTCTCAATGACAATGAGCACAAGGCTGTGTTCATCCTTGATTCATACTTCTTAGGCGGAATCATTGGAATACACCCGAATGACAACAGTGCAACAGTGTTTCTTGAGACAAAGGAGCTTTTGTCCATATTTGAAGAAAGTAAAATCGAAGCACACATAGTGGATATACCATGTATAATCTGACTTTATGGATATAGAGAGATTGATAGCTGAAGGTGAATGCTCCCTTGGCATTGAGCTTGGCTCTACACGTATCAAAGGCATATTGATAACCCCTGATACAAAACCTGTTGCATCAGGTTCGTTTGACTGGGAGAACAGGAATGAAGGCGGTGTATGGATATATACGCTTGATGATATCCTTACCGGTATTCATGACTGCTATCAGAGTCTGAAAGCGGATGTGAAGGAGAAATATGGAATAAAGCTTACAAAGCTTAAGAACATGGGTGTAAGTGCGATGATGCACGGTTACATGGCTTTTGATAAAAGCGGCAATCTTCTTACTCCTTTCCGCACATGGCGCAATACAATGACTGCGGCAGAGTCGGAGGAGCTTTCAGAGCTCTTCAGCTACCCGATACCACAGCGGTGGACAATAAGTCATCTGCTGAAGGATATAAAAGAAGAGAAGGAATATCTTGGGAATCTGGATCATGTAATGACGCTCGCCGCTTATGTTCATTATCTTCTTACTGGAGAGAAGAAGATAGGAATCGGAGATGCGTCCGGTATGTTCCCGATAGATTTCTCCACATCTGATTACAGCGAGAAGGCAATAAGCCTGTTTGAAGAGAAATACCTCAAAGGGCATTACACATGGGGTATAAGGGATATATTCCCTGAAGTTCTCATCGCAGGTGACAATGCCGGGTATCTTACATCGGAGGGCGCAAGACTTCTCGATGATGAGCTTGAGACCGGAGCTGCATTCTGCCCGCCTGAAGGCGATGCGGAGACAGGAATGACAGCCACGGATTCAGTAAGAGAAAGAACTGGAAATGTTTCTGCCGGAACATCTGCATTTGTCATGGCAATTCTTGAGAAGCCCCTATCGAAGGTCTATCCGGTACTGGATATAGTAGCGACACCCGATGGGAAACCCGCGGCAATGGCTCATAGCAATAACTGCACCGGCAGTTATGATGGCTGGATGAGGATATTCCGTGAGGTTGTTGAACGTCTTGGTCTCGATGTTCCTAAAGGAAAGCTGTATGACACAGTTCTCCTTTCATCTCTCGAAGCTGATAAAGATGCCGGAGGAATGCTTAGCTATGGATATATCTCTGGTGAACACATTACAGGATTTGAGGAGGGAAGGCCGCTTACTGCAAGAACGCCGGAGAGCCGCTTCTCGCTTCCAAATCTCATGCTTTCAGAGCTTTACTCAGCGCTCTCTGCAATGCGTATCGGCCTTGATATCCTCTTTGACGAGGAAAGTGTTCAGCTTGATTTCATAACAGGCCATGGTGGATTCTTCAAGACAAAAGAATCAGGGGCACATGCGATGGCAGCAGCCCTCCGTACGCCATGCAGGGTAATGGAGACTGCCGGCGAAGGAGGCGCATGGGGAATTGCAATCCTTGCATCATACCTTGATCATGCAAATTTTTCTCTCCCTGATTATCTCGATGAATATGCATTCTCTGATTCCTCTTCATACATGTATACGGCGACAGACGAGGAAAGAAAAGGGTATGATAAGTATCTTGAGAGATATAAGAAAGGATTAGCGATTGAGCGCGCTGCCATAGATAATCTGGAGGAATGAAATGCTTGAAGAACTGAAAGAAAGGGTACTGAAGGCCAATCTTCTTCTTCCTGAGCTTGGTCTTGTCAAATTCACATGGGGTAATGTCTCTGAAATCGATAGGGAGAAGGGGATAATAGCGATAAAGCCTAGCGGTGTGGATTATGAGAATCTCACAGCTGAGGATATAGTGCTTGTGGATACTGATGGGAATATCGTGGAAGGAAAGCTCAGACCGTCTTCCGACACCCCAACTCATATTGAGCTTTATAAAGCATTCTCAGATATTGGCGGAGTTGTCCATACGCATTCGGAGTGGGCAGTCAGCTGGGCTCAGAGCAGAAGGGGAATTCCATGTTATGGCACAACTCATGCAGACTGCTTTTACGGGGAGATTCCATGCACAAGAGAGCTGACTGATGAGGAAATCGAGAGCGCATACGAGATGAATACAGGACTTGTGATCGCTGAGACATTCAGGAAGAAGAATATCGATCCTCTTGCTGTTCCTGGTGTGCTTTGCGTGAATCATGGTCCTTTCTCCTGGGGCATGAATGGTCATGAAGCCGTACATAATGCAGCTGTACTGGAGACCGTTGCAGAGATGGCTACAAAGACCGAGCTGCTCAATCCTTCTGTAAAGCCGGTTAAGCAGACAATCCTTGATAAGCATTACTTCCGTAAGCATGGAAAAAATGCTTATTATGGACAGAATTAATCAGTAGAAATACCTGGCAGTATATCAAAGTAAGTAAAACTGCCAGTTTTTTTCTCTTTAGAACACCATCTTTCTATAAAACTAAACTTCAACGGATTTTGATGCTTTTTTCTTCCTGTAATTTAGAAAATGGCTTGCTGAACTGTAGAAAATAATATTTTATTTTATAAAGAATTATAAAATCTATTTTAGCTTTTTGTGGCAATTTGCTTTAGCTTTTTGTGAAAAAAAGGCCAGCATGTGATTGCTGACCATCTTTGATTATAATCTCAGATTCTCTCAGAAATCCAGAACCTCGATCTTCAGTACCTCATAGTCATACTGCCTGCCGTTGATTTCAAACTGGACATCATCTCCGGTTTTGTGATTAACAAGCTTCTGGCCAAGCGGTGCATTGAAGTCGATGATGCCTTCCTCCGGATTGGATTCCCATCTTCCCATGAAGGTATATACAACTTCTTTGTTCTCGATTCTGTCGCGGAGCGTAACCCTGGTCCCGAATCCGATAAGATCCGGAAGAACATCGGCTGGTGTCATGACACGGACTGATGTCAGATCGTTGTTAAGCTCTCCGATACGTCTTTCGAGTTCTCTCTTATGCTCTTTTGCATACTGATACTCACTGTTCTCCCTGAGATCGCCAAGCTCACGAGCGAAGTTGATTTCCTTAAGTATCTCAGGCATCTGAACTGTGTTGATATCCTTAAGCTCATCCTTCTTTCTGTTATAGCTTGCTTCAGTACAGAGGAATCCTGAGATAACCTTAGGCGCCTGGGGCTTTATAGGCTCAGGTTTCTTCTCATTGAAATCATAGTCAGGGAAGCGGGAGAGTATCTTCGACTTATAGGAAGCCTTCTCATCATTCTCAAGTCCACCGTTGAAGAGGATAAGAGGACGTGCATCATCAATATCCTCCCTTGAAGCGGATGAGAGGAATCTGTCGATTGCCCTATCTTCAACAAGAGCCTTCCTCAGCGTCTTGATGTTCTTTCTGTTCTCCTGGTTATCAGCAGCTTTCGCTATGTGAGAGAGCGCCATAAGCTCTGCACGGAATATCTGATCCCTTGTGACATCTGCCTTCTGAAGATCGCTATCTGAAAGATTTGCCTCGCAGGAGAAGAAGATGAAGGAAGGAATGGAATCCCTGAAGGACTCTACAGTCTTCTTAATCAGAGCATAATATACAGCACCCTTCCTGAGTCTTCTGAGCTTCGTCGGAATATATGAATTGATATATTCCGGGAAGATAAGGACGAGTGTGTCGGCAGCTGCTGCCTTATCGTAGTCGATGACAGCATCGACGAATTCCTTCTTAAGGACAGTACTGTCGATAGCAGCGAAGATTTCCTTTATCTCATTTTCCTCGAGGTTCCTGTAAAGCGAGTCGAATGAGACATCGAATGAAACAGGAACACCCTTCTCAGAAAGATAATCGAGAAGAAGCACAGAGGCTATTCTTATTGAAAGCTGTGTCTTCTCTGAAGAAAGCTGATCCTGGAAGTAAGAGACCATTTCCATGAATGCGTCCGATGACTTCTCAATCTGCTTGTTCGAAAGCGCTGATATGATTGCATCGACTCTTCCATAGAATGTCGTCTCTCCTCTGAAGATATAAAGCTGCTTCTCCTCAGGCGTTGATGGATAAGCCATCAGCTGATAGACATCAGTTGAGCCTGGGATAATCCTGATATAGCTGTTATCGCGGAGCTCCGCTTTGATTTTCTCCGTGATTTCCTTCCACTCGCTTTCTGTGAGGATTGAAGGCACTACATCACTCTTCATCTCCTTCAGCGTTTCCTTGTTATCGGCAGCAGAGTAGAGAAGGGTGCGTACAAGCCATGCAATACCGCCATCTCCCATGATCTTCGCCTTGATCTTAGGAGCTGGAACGCCTTTCTTGATTACCTTCAGATTCTGCTTCGTAAGCGGAGTAAGGGCGTCGAATGCACTCTCGAGTTTTATCTCCTGTGTATCTGTCGCGCTATAACGAACTGTGACAACTCTCTTCTCGACCTTGATGATAAGGCCAACGCGTCTTGTAGCCTTCTGGAATACATAGGTACCGACAGAGAAAGCAATATCCTTCTCAAAAGCCGATAGAGTCTTTACAGGATCCTTATCCTTGCTGAGGATGTTGTGATGCTTGAGGCATTCAGCAAGACGCTGTGACTCGCTGTATTTAAGTTCAACAGCTTCCAGCAGCGTGCTTCTTACAGCTGTGTCATCAGGGGTGATGGAAAGAATACGGCGGGATATCTCAATAGTGTTATCGAGATTCCTTCTGTATTCAGAGGATGACGGATCATGCACTGAGCGCTCTTTCTTCAGATATGAGAGCAGAAGAAGGTAAAGCTCCTTTCCCAGCTCCGGATTCTTCTCTGTCTCGTTCTCAGCGAATGAGGAATAGAAAGGATAGCCCGTGCGCCCGTTATCCAGAAGCTTCCTGAAAAGCTCGCTGATATGACTCTCGTCATCAGCTTTCTGCAATCTGAGAAGCGCTCTCTGGTAATAATTCATCGCTTTCTGCTTATCGCCTTTCTCCTCAAAGTGATCTGCGACGACGATGATTATCTCCTTGTCGGAGCTATCGGAGCGGACAAGACGTTCATAATAGTCCCATTTTGCCTCCTCATCTCCCATCTGGTCTGCGACATCACCAAGAACACGAAGCGCTTTTGATGATTCGCCAGCGGAGAGAATCAGAGCACCGATATATTTCACGACATCCCAGTTCCCAGCTTCGTAGAATGAAAGAAGGAGGTTGTTGAGACGCATCGAATACTCATGGGGACGCAGCATGAGGGAAATGCGTCCGACTATATAGTTAAGGACTATTGAATCCTCATTTGTTTCAAGTTCAGCTTTTGCTGCGTCGCGGAGATCCATCTTTGCATCATCATCTGTTATCGCCTGAAGTTCACTATCTATCTTCCTGAAGGCCTCTGCCTTGTAATTGGCTGCCATTCTGTTTCCGAGGCTTTTTTCCTCTATCAAAAGCTCTTTGAAATCAATCATGATAAGCTCCTTTGAAAACAAAAACCGGGCAGGCTGATTACTGCTCGGATGCTCATAATCATAATAGCACAGCTTCTTTCATTTGGCAAACTTAACCGGAAAAGGATATAATCGAGGCATGAGCTCAAGAAGTCTGATGATATCTCCTTCTATTCTTGGCGGGAATTTCTCAAATACAGCTGATTGCATCAAAGCCATTGTGGCTTCTGGTGCTGATTATGCTCACTTCGATGTAATGGATGGACATTTCGTTCCGGAAATAACATTCGGTGTGAAGATGATTGAGAATCTTAGGCCTTTGACTGATTTGATATTCGATGTTCATCTCATGATTGAGAAACCCGAAGAAACAGTGAAAAGATATATAGATGCTGGGGCTGGTATGGTTTCTGTCCATGCTGAGGCCACATGCCATCTCTGGCGTACCCTGACGCTTATCAAGGATAATGGGGCAGAAGCCGGCGTTGCCATAAATCCTGCGACTCCTGTTTCCTTCATCGAGCCAGTGCTTGCTATCGCTGATTATGTGCTTGTCATGACTGTTAATCCTGGATGGGGAGGACAGTCTTTCATTCCACAGACTGTTGATAAGATCCGGGAGCTTGACCAGAGGCGAAAAGAAGATGGCTATAGCTACCTGATTGAGGCTGATGGAGGCATCGGGCGAGGAAATATAAAGATGCTTTATGAGGCGGGCCTTGATATCGCTGTAGCTGGATCTGCTTTCTTCCGTGAAGATGATAAAGCCGGATTCATCAAAGATATGCTCGGAGATCTGAGATGAAAGCTGTGATACAGCGTGCAAAGCATGCCTCATGCACTGTCGATGGCACGGTAACAGGAAGTATCGATGATGGTCTTGTTGTCTACTTCGGCGTTGATTCAGGGGATGATGAGTCGATTCTACCCGGGTTTATCAGCAAAATGCTGAAACTGAGGATATTCGAGGATGAAAAGGGGAAGATGAATCTTTCCATCAAGGATATAAATGGATCGATACTTTTCATCAGTCAGTTCACTCTCTCTGCCGATGTTTACCATGGGAATAGACCATCATTCGATTCGGCGGAAAAGCCTGAGAAGGCTGAAAGAATGTATATGAAAGCGGCGGAGCTTATCCGCAATGAAGGGATAAATACAGAACTTGGTGTCTTTGGAGCACATATGGAGATTGAATACATGAATCCTGGACCTGCAACATTCATCCTTGATTCATCATGCTTCTCAGATGCCCAGACGAGGAGGAAAAATGGCAAAGATAGCCGAGAATGATAATCTTAAAGGCAAGAAAGAAGCGCTTGAAGCTGCAAGATTGCAGATAGACAAGCAATTCGGAAAAGGCTCTCTGATGAAGCTCGGAGACAACAAGGAGACGCTGGATGTGGAAGTAATCCCATCAGGCTCTATTCTCCTTGATGAAGCATTGGGCGTTGGCGGCTATCCAAAGGGCAGAATCATAGAAATCTATGGCCCTGAGTCTTCTGGCAAGACAACACTTGCCCTGCACGCGATTGCGGAGAGCCAGAAAAGGGGAGGCATAGCAGCGTTTATCGATGCTGAGCATGCCCTCGATCCTGGATACGCGAGGGCTCTAGGTGTCAATATCGATGAGCTCTGGATATCTCAGCCAGACAATGGCGAGCAGGCTCTGGAGATAACAGAGTCACTTGTGCGCTCCGGTGCTGTTGATATCATAGTCGTGGATTCCGTCGCAGCCCTCACTCCGCAAGCGGAAATCGAAGGTGATATGGGCGATAGCCATGTCGGTCTTCAGGCAAGGCTGATGAGCCAGGCACTCAGGAAGCTGACGGGAATCCTCAGCAAGTCTAACACCACGATTATCTTCATCAACCAGATACGCATGAAAATCGGAGTCATGTTCGGCAATCCTGAAACGACTACAGGAGGCAACGCGCTTAAATTCTATGCATCAGTCAGAATGGATGTCAGGAGAATCGAGAGCATCGGAAAGAGCGCTGATGAAGTAACAGGTAACAGGGTGAGAGTGAAGATCGTCAAGAACAAGGTCGCGCCTCCATTCCGGAAATGTGAGCTTGATCTCCTCTTCGGCACTGGAATCTCATACACAGGCTCATTGCTCGATGCGGCGCTGAAGTACAACCTTATCGAGAAAGCCGGAGCCTGGTATTCCTATAATGGAGAAAAGATCGGGCAGGGTAGAGATAAGACACTTGAGTACATCGCCCAGAACAATGACTTTGCCACTGAGCTTGACGCAAAGCTAAGGGAAATCATGTTCCCATCAAAGAGCGGAGACGCTATTGTTGAGAAGCAGGAGTCTCAGGTATAATCACGCTCTATGAGTGCAGAGAGGGATGTCCTTCTTGATAGAAGGGAAGAGCAATATGAATATCATGTGGAGGGCTTTGATGGCCCTCTTGATGTTCTTCTCTTTCTTATCAGGAAGAATGAGCTGAATATCTATAATATCGACATCTCCCTGATAACAGAGCAATTCCTTTCATATATCCATGAGCATGAGGCTGAGATAGAGGAGCTTTCGGATTTCTATCAGATGGCCGCGGAGCTTCTGTATATAAAGAGCAGGATGCTCCTGCCTGTTGAGACGGAAAGCGATGATGATGATTTCGAGGATCCTCGACAGGATCTGGTTGATAAGCTTCTGGAGTATCAGAAATACAAAAGATATACGGATCTTCTGATTGACGGCAGGGCTTCTGATAATTTCCACATTGAAAGGAATGAGAATTTCTTCCTTGTTCCTTTTGAAGGGAAGGATTTATTCAGAGGTGTAACCCTTGAAAAGCTTCTCCTGACGTTTACAGAGCTTATCACCAGAGAGAATAAAGGGAATATCTCTAAAATCTTCAACACTTACGAAGAAGTTTCCCTCGAGGAGAAGAAAGCTCTTCTTTTGGAGCTTCTTGATACCAAGGAAAGATTCACCATTGATGAGCTTATCGTACATCCTGAGAACAGGATGCATATAATATGCGCATTCATGACAATTCTTGAAGCTACGTGGAATCATCTGATAATCCTCTATCAGGAAGAGGAATTCGGGACGATTTATATTATCAGGCGTCCTGCAGACTGGGATCCTGAACTGGCTGACGAATATGACAATGATTATGATGAGATGATCAAGGAGGATCTCTCCGATCCTTCAGACTTCTCCATACTGACAAAAGAAGCGGAAGACCGTATAAGAAAGGAAGAGGAAGAAGAGAAGAAGGAAGAGGTCGAATTCATAGGGGAAGAGGAAGAAATCGATCTCGACGATGATGATATGACAGGAGGCACTGATGGCACGGACAATGCTCAGTGATGAGGCAAGGCTTTGTGAAGCTGTCCTTTTTATAGAGAACCAGCCGCTTACACTCGACAGAATCGTGGAGCTCACAGGCATCAGACCTGATAAAGCTGAAGATGCAATCCAGGAGCTCAAAGAGGATTACAGCGACAGAGGCAGCGGCTTAATGATTTCCATAGATGATGACCTGTACTCCTTCAGCCCATCCCCTGATCTCTATCCATCACTGAAGCAGAATTATGGCAGGAAGGTTGACAAGAGATTATCGCGTGCGGCGCTGGAGACACTTGCCATAGTCGCATATAAACAACCGGTGACAAGAAGTGAAATCAAGAATATAAGAGGCGTTGACTCGGACTCCATAGTCAAGCTTCTCCGAGAGAAGGATTATATCAAGGTTGTCGGTAGAAGCAGTGCGCAGGGACACCCTTGTCTTTACAGCACCACAAGGAAGTTTCTATTCGAGTTCAAGCTTACGTCAATTGCTGATCTTCCAAAATTATCAGAGATAGATAGGCTCAGATTCGAGGAAGAGGAAGAAAAAGACGAAGCGCCTGCAGACGAGGGAATCGAGAATGAGAATTATGAGATTGAAACAGGCAAGGTTGAATCTCTTGATCTCTCATCCGACGATCTGCCCGCCCGGAGAAAACCGAAGAAGAAGAGTGAAGTAAATAATGTGAATGATGAGACATCATCCACAGAAGATAAAGAGGAATGATTTATGGAAAGCAAAGCAAGAAGCCAGGGAACGCTCAAGGCTGAGTTCCCTATGAGACTCCAGGTTTACATGGCAAAGTGCGGTGTCGGCTCTAGACGTGCATGCGAAGAGCTCATCAGCCAGGGCCGCGTGATGATCAACAACAGACAGGTCAGGGAGATGGGGACGAAAGTCAATGCTGATGATGTTGTGCAGGTCGACATGGAGACAATCGAGCTTGAGGATAAGCTTTATTACATTGCGCTTAATAAACCCAGAGGATATGTCTGCACAAATTATGATCCGAAAGAGACTAAGTACGCGCGTGATCTTATAGATATCAAGGATAACAGCCTGCTTTTCAATGTAGGTCGTCTCGATAAGGACTCAACGGGACTTATCATATTCACAAATGATGGCGATTTCGCAAATAAGATGATGCATCCTCGCTATCAGGTAGAGAAGGAGTATATCGTAAAGCTCGACAGGGCTGTCGAGATTGAGGATCTCCAGAGAGCTATTCACGGCGTGTATATAGATATGCCCAAGCCATATAAGATTCTCCGCTATGACCTTATGCCTCAGACAAGGCAGTATATCCGGGTAACACTTATTGAAGGAAAGAACCGGGAAATCAGGAAGATCTTCTCATATCTCGGGTATGAAGTGAAATCACTTACAAGAATCAGAGTAGGTACCGTTGAGCTTGACGATCTGACGCCAGGGGAATACCGAAACCTGACAAGAGAAGAGATAGCCGGGCTTCTTTCGGGTAAAGGCTCATCACAGGCAAAAAGTAAAAAGACAGTTACTATAAGGGGGAAGGAAGATGGTAATCGCGATTGACGGACCGGCAGGATCAGGGAAAAGCACGATTGCGAGAAAGCTGGCAGATGAGCTTGGTTTTTATTTTCTGAATACAGGCTCTTTTTATAGGGCTTACACTCTGTCAGCTCTTAGAAATGGTATTGATCCTCTTGATAAAGACAAGGTTCTTGAGAATGCAGAGAAGACATCAATCACAGTCAGTGATGGCTCGATATGCATAAACGGCGTGAATGAAGAACACAATCTGCATACTGCTGAAGTTGACAGATATGCTTCCCAGGTATCCTCTGACCCCAGAATCAGGGAAATGGTCAACAAGGCTGTCAGGAAAATCGCCGAAGGACTCGATATAGTTACAGAGGGCAGGGACACCACAACTGTTATCTTCCCGGATGCTGACTATAAATTCTATTTCGACGCTTCTCCTGAGGTGCGCGCAGAGCGTCGCCATAAAGATCAGCCCGACGAGGATTACACATCGATTCTCAATGCAATCAAAGAGCGCGACAAACGTGATATAGAGAAAGCGGTAGGGGCCCTGAAAATAGCGGATGATGCTATCTATATCGACACGTCTCTATTGACCATAAATCAAGTTTGTGAGAGAGTTATGAAGACTGTCAGGAATAGTCCTGAAGGTATATCAGTTGGTAGGAGCAGTGAAGTGGAAAATGAAACTCAGATGACTGAAAAGCAGTCTTATCTGCAGCAGCATCTTATGTCAATTCCGGAATTAGAAGTCGGTCAGATCGTAACCGGTACTGTTGTACAGACAAATGACGAATCAGTTCTTGTAGATATCGGCTACAAGAGTGAGGGCAAAATCCCTGTGGACGAGTTCATGGAACTCCCGAAACTCGGTGACAAGGTAGCCGTTAAGATAGTTAAGCTTGATGACGGACGTGGTCAGGTTGTTGTTTCCAAGAAGGGCGCTGAGGCTAAGGAAAAAGCTGAGATGCTCAAGAAGGCAGCAGAAGACAGAACTCCTGTTCTCGGCAAGTTCGTTAAAGTCATCAAGGGTGGTTATGAAGTGGATCTTGGTGCTGATTACAAAGGTTTCTGCCCGCTCTCAAAGGCAGATGTAATCCGTGTTGAGGATCCAGAAAGCCTTATTGGCAAGACAGATTATTTTGTAATCGATAAGTTCCATGCAGGAACAAAGCTCAAGAGTGTTGTTTCACGCCGTGAATATCTTGAGAAGAAAATCAAAGAGAATAAAGACGCGTTCTTCCAGACAGTTCAGATTGGAGATGTTGTACAGGGAGAAGTCAAGTCATTCACATCCTTTGGTGCATTCATCGACCTTGGTGGTTTCGATGGTCTTCTTCACATCAATGATATGTCATGGGGCCATGTGACAAGGCCAAAGGATTTCGTAAAGAAGGGACAGATTGTACAGCTCAGGCTTATCAACATCGATCCTGAGACTCAGAAAATCAATCTTTCTCTCAAGCACATGACTCCGGATCCTTGGACAACATTCGAGGAAAGATACCAGGTTGGCGATGTCGTTAAGAGACAGGTCACAAAGATCACATCTTTCGGTGTCTTCATTGAGCTTGAGCCAGGCATTGAAGGTCTTGCTCATATCTCTGAGCTTTCATGGACTAAGAGAATCACGAATCCAAAGGAGATCGTGAATATCGGCGATGTCGTTGAAGCGAAGATCCTTGGATATGATCTCGACAAGAAGAGAGTATCTCTCGGCCTTAAGCAGCTTCAGGAGAATCCTTGGGATACAATCACAGAGCGCTATCCTGCAGGAAAGGTCGTGAAGGGACCGGTTGTGAAGGTCACACAGAGTGGTGCTTTCATCAACCTTGAGGATGGAATCGATGGATTCCTTCACATTGATGACATCTCCTGGACAAAGAAGATCAAGAACATGGAGCAGTTCTGCAAGGAAGGCGATGTAATCGAAGTTGCTGTTTCACGCGTTGAGCCAGAGAACAGAAGAATCAGACTTTCTGTAAAGCAGCTCGAAGGCAATCCATGGAGCACGCTCAAGAAGGATTATCCGAAGTACTCAACAATCACTGGTACAGTAAGCAGTGTCGCTGATTTCGGTGTATTCGTAAAAGTTCTTGGTGACATCGAAGGTCTTATCTCTAAATTCAACCTTGTTGGACCAGATGAGGAATACAAGGATGAAGTTCTCGAGAGCTACAAGGAGAAAATCGGTCAGCCTATCACAGCAATGGTTATCGATGTAAATCCTCAGGCTCAGAAGCTCAGTCTTTCCATCAAGGAAATGATCAAGCGTTCTCAGGAATCTGAAATGGCTAAGTACATGGCAGATGCAAAGGAAGATGAAGATACATACAATCCTTTTGCCGAGATGCTTAAGTCAAACAAGGAAGACAACTGATTAGGACTGCGGGGAAACCCGCAGTTTCCTAGATAAGGGAACTGAGCAATGGAAAAGGAAAAGAACCTTACTGGATCAGAAAGGGTTGAAAATAAGCTTAATGCATTCTTTGGCAAGAACAGGAAAGTCCTTCTTATTGTTGGAATCGTACTTCTTGCGGTCATCGTTGGTTTATGCATTGGGCTTGGAGTTGCACAGAGCAGCACTGAGAAGAAATTCAACGCTCTTTCTGAACTTGAAACCCAGTATGCTGATATTTCTGCAATGGATGAGACTTCTTCAGAGTATTCCTCCGGTGTAAGTGCATTCAATGCAGCTGCTGACGAGCTTATTTCATCATCTTCACTGGATAAGTATCCTGGAGCCAAGGCTACGCTTCTCAAAGCAGATCTTGCTTTCTCCAGCGGCGACTATTCTGTTGCGGCTGACGGATATATTTCTGTAAAAGACGCACAGGCTGATTCATATCTTGCATCTCTTGCTGCAATGAATGCAGCTGCCTGCTATGAGAATCTTGGCGATAACACAACAGCTCTTTCGCTTTACAATGAAGTGATTGATAGATTTGGTGACAATGGTGTCTTTGCTCCGAAGGCAATGTTTGCTATCGGAAGACTTTACGATGCTATGGGCGAGACAGAGCTTGCAAGAGCAGAATTCGAAACTCTTACAGGTCTTTATCTCAATCCGGAGAATGGGGGAAATCCGAGCGAATATGCACGTATGGCAGAGGCATATCTGATTAATTACGCAGAATAATATCCTGCAATACAGAGAGGCACTGAATGATAAGAAAGAAGAGAATAATCTTTATTCTTATATATTCAGTGCTTTTTTTATTTTCCTGTGGAATTCCGAGAATGTTTCCATGGGATCAGAATGAAGAATATAAATTTGATATCAATCATCTTAATTTCAATTTGTATTATCATGTACAGAATGATTATGATGGCTCTTCAAACCGTTATGAGCTGGAACCCGTTGATGATACACCAGTTCTTCGTTTTCTCTATCTGATTATTCCAAATACAACCGCTTCATCAAGTACATTATCGTCCCTCTATAGCATGATATCTAGTTTTGGAAGCTCTTTTTCATCTGGAATGCCACCATCATACGGCAGTGGAACCCGTGCCTATACAAGGACTTACACAAATGATGCTGGAGAATCAATTTCAGTGGGCTTATATGAATTATCTGTACTTACCCCTATAGGAGATGAAAGTTATCGCGTAAGTCCATCTTCATCAATATTCAAAGGAATGGATTATTTTATTCCAGTTGATAGTGATAGTTATGAAGCGAACTATGAATTCCAACGATATCAAGTAGATGGCGGGTATTTTATCGAATTAACATTGAATGGAAAACAATTTCTCTTAGCTAGATCAAATGGAGAACCATTTTCCAACTCAAATGATGACTACATTCAAGATGGGAATAACGATGGTCGTGAATTCCTAGCAGAAGATGCTGATGAAGTCATAAGCACTGAAGTCAGGATTTATGCGGTTGCTTCATTTATGTTTAAAGGTTATACAACCCGCGCTACAATCACATCCGGTACTGGCAGTAGCGGATATATAACAATCTGATAAGGTCACAAGCTATGCTTAAAATCACTGTCGGAAAGAATGATGAAGATTACACAACTATTCAGGAAGCACTGAATGCTGTACCTTATGATACAGAAGCTGAGATAATTATCAGCGAGGGAATCTATAAGGAAAAAATCTTTTCTGATAAATCATCGCTTGTTATCAGAGGGATTGGCAATGTACTCATCACATATTCTGATTCCGGCTATGATATTTTAGATAGAAACAGAAAGCGTGGAACTTTCAGATCATACACAGCATTTTTCTCTGGAAAGAAGCTTAAACTTGAAAACCTTACAATCGCTAACAGTGCGGGTGAAGGGTTTAGAGTAGGGCAGGGAATTGCGTTATATCTTGATGTAGAGCATTCCGTTTTGAATGATGTCCATCTTATAGGTCATCAGGATACCTTGTTTCTTGCTCCACTGCCAGATGAAGAACGGGAAACATATGGCTTCTATGGCCCTAGGCATTTGCTTCCAAGAAAGCAGACAATGAGCATTTTCCGACATTGCATCATTGAAGGTACTGTTGACTTCATTTTTGGCGGCGGTAACGCAATCTTCAGCGAATGTGAGATTATCAGCTGCGGTCCTGGATATATCACGGCACCTTCAGGTCTTAAAGAATGGCTTGGTATGATTTTCATTCATTGCAGATTCAGCCATAACATCAAAGGCTTGAATGATGTCTATCTTATGCGGCCATGGAGAATAGAAGGAAAGTCATATTTTATCAGCTGTAATTTTGATGATCATATAGCTGAATGCGGAGCTGTTTCATGGCCCGGACGTGATGATGAATTTATTCAGTGCACATTTAAAACATATGATTGCACAGCTGAAGCTGCTTTCACTGATAATTACGAGATGTCATCTATCGAATTTAATACGCTAATGAAGAATATTACCAAGTATATATAGGATTAAAATCCTATATATAAGTTATGATTCATTTAAATATAGTTTATTTATATTTAGTTTGTTTATATTCTTAAATTACTTTATATAGAAACAGAATTGAATGAATAGAAAACAAATTAATTATATAAAACTGATATATGTAGAATTGTAATAGTTTTATTATAAAGATAGATTTATATTTCTATATATATTTATATTATTTATACTTTTTAAATTTTAAAGAGTTTATTAGCATTATTAGGATGAATATCATAAAAAATTCCGATAAAGTACCCTCAATTTGTTATATTTCTTATGTATATAATGTATATTCTGTCAATTAGACTATTAAACTCAAATATTTAATTTAAAAATATTCTTTATGATAAAATATTTTAAATTGAATTACTTTTTAAAATGTTTTATATGTTTTTCATAATGAGTTAATTTAAATAGTAAAATTTAAAATTGAAATAAAATTATTAATATATTTATATATTTCTATTTTCAATGTTTCGCTCGCCATAACTGTCTTCTGTTCTTAAATACAGAAACAAAAATACTTGAAGTTGATGTATTCCGTCATTTGAAATAATGATAAAATCTTGTCATGCAAAACAATTACTTCAAACCGGCAGAGGACTTTAATTCAAGTATCGATAGACTGTACACGATAATCTCTATTCTCAGAGCACCAGGTGGCTGCCCTTGGGATAGATTGCAGACGAATAAATCCACCACAATCTCATTGATTGATGAAGCATATGAATATCTGGATGGGGTGATCAATCACGATATTCCTTCAGAGCGAGAAGAACTCGGGGATATCATGATCAACGTCTTCATGAATCTTTATATCCATGAAGAGCATGGTGATTTCAAGCCAGTCGAGGCTGTAAATGAAGTATGCGAAAAGCTTATTAGACGTCATCCGCATGTCTTTGGAGACAAAACAGCCGACAACGCAGAAGAGGTTCTTTCGCTTTGGAATAGCGTTAAAGAGAATGTTGAAGGACATAAAGAAAAGGCAGACTCTTTCTTTTCCCATATCCCCTCCTCCCTTCCACCGTTAGAAGAAAGCTATGAGATACAGAAAAAGCTGAAGAAGGTTGGTTTTGACTGGCCTGATGTATCCGGAGTAGTCACTAAGATAGAAGAAGAACTTGAGGAAGTTAATGAAGCGATTGCAGAAGGAGATGAAGATCATCTGGAAATGGAGCTTGGTGATCTGCTGTTTTCAGTCGTCAACCTCTGTCGATTCATGAAGATAAGGCCCAACATCGCGCTGCATCGCTGCAACGAGAAAATAAAGGTACGATTTCAGAATCTGTTCCTGATGGCGAAGGAAAGAGGAATTCCTATAGATAAAGAGCATGTTGATGAGATGAATGCTCTCTGGGATGAAGCCAAGGAAAAAGAAATCAATGGCTGAGAAGGCGCATTCGTATCCTGTACCCTTCTGGACTGATTTCCCTACCCTTTTCCCAATACTCCGTTGCCTGTCTATAATCGCCGAGTGAATAGAGAAGATCACCGATTGTTATAGAAAGCTCAGGATCATCAGTTGCAGTGGCCAAGGCAAGCTGCACTATTTTCTCCCCTTCCCCTCGTTCAGATAAGAGGAAAACAGCATCATTGAGAGCATCAGAGTATAATACGCTGTCTTTCTGCTCTTCATACATCGCTTCAAGCGCGAGGATTATACTATCTGAAGAAGATTCTGAATCAATCATGAGAAAAGCATATTCTGTAGCTGTCAGAAGGGGTCTTAAGAAAGCAAGGATTTTAGACTGCAAAGGATCGTTTCTTTCAACAAGAAGCGTATAAAGCTTTGTTGCTCCGGCTTTGTAAAGTCCGTGGTTATAATACAGCTCTTTTCCAGCTTTCAATGCTTTATCCTTATCCTTCGAAAGGAGCAGTACAGCACGCAGCATGAGAATATAATGCTCCTTTTCCTCTTCCGGATAGAGCATTAGATACAGCTCTGCTGATGATGCCGCATCATCATAACGGGATAACGACCAGGAAGACATCGTTTTCCAGAAAAGCGCCTCTTCTTCGAGAGTGTTGTCAAGAATAAGCTGAGAGGCTTTTAACGCATTCTCAAAATCGCCTGATTTATATGCTTCTTCGATATCCGAATACTTTGAGCAGGAAAAAAGAAAAAGCAGCAATAAGATAGATACAAGAATCTTCTTCATTGCTGCCTCCTATATTAAATCAGGCTCCGGATAAGCCGGGTTCTGTTTTGGTAATCATCTATCTAGGCTGCACGTTACCATGCAGCTCAAGCAGCCTACCCGTGATCAATGCCGGACCAGCTTATCACTTCTTGGCCTTGCTCCTGGTGGGGTTTGCCATGCCTTCTCCATCACTGGAGAAGCGGTAGTCTCTTACACTGCCGTTTCACCCTTGCCCTAAGGCGGTCTATTCTCTGCTGCACTTTCCGTAGCATTACTGCTCCTGGCCGTTAGCCAGCACCATCGTCCTGTGGAGCCCGGACTTTCCTCGGTTACCCGCGATTACCTCCGGAACCTGAATTATACGATCAGAAATCCTCGAAACCGCCATCCATGCCCATGGATTCATCGTAAGAATCACTATCCTGAGCGCTTTCCTTATGAGAGCTCTTGGATTCTGTGCCTCTGGACTCAAGCTGCTCGAAGATGTAATTCTTCTCTGTTTCAGGATCAAGTGCTTCATACCATATAATCCTGGAGCAATATGGACAATAATCGATTTCATTCTCTTCCTGCTTCTGGCGAAGGTCGATGACAAACTGTACAGGAAGTACCCTGTCACAGCCCATGCACACCTGACCATGGACAGGAACAACGCCAAGACCGTTCTTCTTTCTGACGATATTGGAGAACTTTGCATAAAGCTCATCAGAGATTGTGCTGCCTTTAATCTCAATGCACTTTGTATCGAGCTCTCTTATCTTATCCTCGATACCGCTGAGCTCTGCCTCAACTTTGGCTTTCTCTTCAGCGACTTTTGCTTTCTGTGCCTCTACTTCAGCAGCCTTTGCTCCTGTATCAGCCTTCAGCTTCTCTGATTCCTTTGTTCTGCTGTTTCTCTGCTTCAGCAGAGTATGCTCTGCGACTTTGGCTTCCTCGAGCTGTTTTGAAAGCGCCTCATATTCACGCTGAGTGGAGAGGAATTCCATCTGCTTCTCATATGTTGTGCGCTGCTGAAATGCATCCTCATACTGTATTGAGAGCGATTTAACATCCTGAATAGCTGCGTCTGTGAGCTTCTGAAGTTCATTATACTCAGCTTCAACAGCCTTCAATGTATTCTCTTCCCTCTTCAGATCTGCTGGAAGTGATTCAACCTGAGCTTCAAGTGCGAATTTCTCCTGCAATACATCCTGAAGCTTCCTGAGGCATTCAAGCTTCTCGTTTTCTGCCATATCTTATGATTCTCCTCGTACCGCATATTAGCGGATTATCTCTTTCCTGACTACAGCTTTGCTGTAATTAATTCCAATCCTTGAGCTGGCGTGAGCGTTTTGGATGTCTCAGCCTTCTCAGAGCCTTCGCTTCTATCTGTCTGATACGCTCCCTTGTTACATCGAAATAGAGACCTACTTCCTCAAGAGTGAGCGCATATCCGTCATCAAGACCGAATCTCATTCTAAGTACTTCCTGCTCACGCTGTGGAAGCGTTGACAGGAGCTCTCTGATTTTATCCTGAAGGAGGACAAATGAAGTTCTGCTTGCAGGATTCTCCGCATCCTTATCCTCAATGAAATCAGAGAGGACGCTATCTTCTTCCTCACCGACAGGTGTCTCAAGAGAGATAGGCTCACGGGCAACGGACTTGACGTTCTTGACCTTTGCTTCAGGCCATCCAAGATGCTCTGCAATCTCCTTATCGGTCGGCTCGCGGCCAAGACTCTGCATGAGAACTCTGGATTCCCTGACGACTTTGTTGATCTGCTCAATCATATGAACAGGTACCCTGATTGTCCTTGCCTGATCTGAAATGGAGCGCGTAATAGCCTGCCTTATCCACCAAGTGGCGTATGTTGAGAATTTGAAGCCTTTCTCGTACTCAAACTTCTCAACAGCCTTGATCAGTCCGATATTTCCTTCCTGAACAAGGTCAAAGAATTGAAGACCTCTATTTGTATACTTCTTCGCGATTGAAACAACCAGACGGAGATTAGCCTTGATAAGCCTGTCTTTTGCGGACTTAAGCACTCTCTGTCCAATCTGTATATTCTTAACCGCCTGGATAATCTCATCAGCAGAGCATTCGAAATCAGTCTCAATAGTCCTCAGCTCTTTCTCTGTAAGCTGAAGCTCCTTGATTTCCTCTTTGATCTGGTCAGATGTCATGCCAAGCTCTGTTTCAATCTTCTCAGCCTTGCTCTTTGTTGCAAGATCACGGCCAAGCTGCCTTAAATCCTTGGTAGACGTAACCTTTAGCTTTGCTTCAGATTCCTTCTTCTTTGCGTTGCAGACGATTATCCTGTCGCGTGCTTTGATGAAGATATCCGTAAGCTCGTCTATCTCCTCCTGCTGAAGCTCAATTGGCGTAATCCAATCGGATACAGGAATGTACATTCCATTCTCAATCGATTCCAGCTCCTTGCGGAAATCATTATATCTCTTGCCGAGCTCAATCTCTGTAGCGTTGTTATCGTCTTTTATACGGCGATGTATACGAAGGATTTCCTTCTCAATCTCAGATTCCTTCATATCAGGATGCTCAAGCCTGAAAAGCTTGTCTTTCTCTGCTACCTGTTCAGCAATCTTCTGATTGAGTGCATTCTCTTCCTTCTTGAGAGTGTCGAGCTTGTTATCGAGAGATTTGAGCCTGTCTTCTCTAGACTTTGAGCGGCAATACTCTATCCATTCCTCACGGGAAGCAAAATCACTTCTCTTCTTGCCTTTGTAAAGAGGTGACTCCTCATCAGGATAACCACCAAGCTTATTGAGAAGATCTTCCCTGAGCTTGAGTACATCATCTGACAGGTCAGCAGATTCTCCCGCAAGAAGAAGTCTGGATTTCAGATCCGTATATTCTTCAATCTCTTTAGGTATATCCTTACCAAGGGCATCCCTATAAGCAGCGTTATATCTTTTCTGTATTGACAGGAATTCCTTAAGCTCTTCGGTCGAGAGTGTTTCCTCTGTGTCTTCCTCGATCTTCGTGTTCATCTTCTCGATGACCTTCTGGAAGAATGTAATGAGAATACCGCTTTCCCTGATTACAGATTTGACTATATCAGCGCCCTTCTCCATCTGCATAGCAAGCTCGACTTCCTGCTCGCCTGTAAGGAGATTCTCATTTCCGATTTCCTTAAGATAAAGCCTTATCGGATCATCCTGGGATGTGTCGAATTTGGAAGCCTGATGACTCTTGTGCTCACTCTGATGCTCTGAAACCGATGAGATATCGATAAAACGCTCGGTAGAGACTTCAGTATCATCGTCAGTGCCTTTCCACTCACTCAGACTCTCTTCTTCCTCTTCCTCGTCATCCTCATCTTCATCGTCTTCGTCATCATCCTCATCCTTCTTCTTGCTGGATGATGTTTCATCATCTTCGTCGTCTTCGTTCTCTATGCTCTCAAGATCATCATCAGTAGGACCTTCCTCCGTAGACTCATCATCGATGTCATCGGAATCAAAGTCATCATCAAAATTCTCGAGATCCTCCTCTGAAGGCTCATCTGTGAAATCCGGGTCACTATCCTCTGTCTCTGTATACTGGACGCCATCTTCCTTGAGCGCTTCGCTTATTGCATCGATATCTCCGGGGGCATCCTTATGCTTTTTGATTGCCGAAACGATATCAAGGAGCGTGACATAACCCTGCTCCTTTGATAGCTCAAGGAGTTCCTTGTAGAAAGCTGAATTCCTGAAATCCTGTTCTGCCATTTATTCCTCTTTTCCTCTGGCTGCGAAAAGCTCGCTCTTAAGTACGCTTATGCTGTGATCAAGATCCTTCTTGCGCTCCAGCGCTTCGGAAATCTGCTCATCATCAAGCGAATCCGAGAATGATTTCAATTGGCTCATAAGAACCTCTCTTCTCTCTTCCATTCCTCTGAGGGTAATCCGGTCTGCGGCTTCATCCAGTGCGCTCCTCTGAACATTGCCTGTATATTCATCCAAGGCAAAAGAGGCAGCTGTAATATTTCTAACGCCCTCATCATTGATCAGTGTAAGGAAGATCTCATTCGTCGTGATATCATTACGCATGGCATTCTCAAGTGCCATATATATCGTCTGGGCTTCCCTATCCTTCAGGTCTCCAAAGCTGATCTTGCCTCTGTATTCGGGGAACAAATCCCTATGGTTTGCTAAATAAAGCATCGCAAAGAGATCTATTGAGACCGCTGCGGGATTGAATTTGCGCCCAGGAGCGCTCTGTGTTATGCTTCTCTCATCCTCCTCCGCTCTCCTCCCGCTCTCAGGTAAGGAGACATCAGCTCTGATAGATTCTTCCGATACAGAAAGAAGTGAGGAAAGGGTCTGGATATATGTATCCCTCTCAACGCTTGATTCAGTAGAAAGAAGAAAAGGCGAAAGGAATCTGACAAAGTCAGACTTACCCCTGCCTGAAGAAATATTATACTTTTCAGAAGCTTTGGTGACAAGATATTGAAAGGCGCTCTGAGAAGACTTGAAGTCGTTATAGAGAGCCTCTACGCCTTCTTTTTCTATAATCTCGGAAGCATCCTTGCCTTTAGTAAGCTTATGCACAAAGCATTCCAGTCCTTTCTGATGTATAAGGGAGATGGCTTTGTCTGTAGATTTCTGTCCAGCTTCATCGCTATCGAACATCAGATCGATACGATGCACATAGCGTGAAAGGAGCTTCACCTGTTCTTCTGTGAATGCTGTTCCAAGCGATGCAACTGCTGTTGTAATGCCAGCCTGATGCATGGATACAACATCGAAATTCCCCTCGACTATAACAGCAGGCTTATCTCCTTTCTTGAGTGAGTCAAGCGCTTCATAAAGCCCAAACAGATTATGTCTCTTTGAATAGACAGGGGTGTCTGATGTGTTCTTGTATTTCGGGACATTCTCCCGTCCTGAAAGATCTCGGCCTGAGAATGCTATATAACGTCCCTGCCAGGAACGGACTGGAAACATCAATCTATCAGCAAACATCGGATAAGGAAAGTTATTCGGGGAGAAAAGGCCAGATTTCTTCAGAAGATCATCTGTATAGCCTTTCTTCCTGAGAAATGAATAAAGCCATGAAGTATCGGAGGGAGCGTAGCCGAGCTGAAAACGCTCAGACATCTCTTTCGTCACACCTCTCGACGCAAGATAATCCCTTGCTTTCTGCCCCTCTTCGGAGTTTGTGAGAAAGTAACGGAATGAAGAAGCGATACGCTGATTCAAATCAAAAAGAGCTTCAAGCTCATCCTTGTCACGATGCTCGGATGTACCAGGGACTCTTTCAAGCTCGACTCCGGCTTTCCTTGCTAAGATTTCCACAGCTTCAGAGAAAGAGACGTGGTCCATTTTCTCGACAAATGTGAACATGTCGCCTGATTCACCGCAGCCGAAGCAGTGATAGAATCCATCCTTATCGTTGATAGCAAACGATGGAGTTCTTTCATTTCCATTGCCGTGGAACGGACACTTTGCCCAGTTCCTGCCGCTTCTAGTGACAACCGGAATGTATGACTGGACGACTTCAGACATCGTCAGCCGTGTTTTGATTGAATTTATCGTAGCATCACTATAGACAGGCAAAAGAAAACTCCATTTTTATAATAGCATCAAAATCCGGAATCGTGGAGGATTAAAATTTCTTCGGAATCATATAAGGCGGCTCATCACCCATTTTCATGATTCTCTCGATTTCACTTTTTGAGACAACCCTTCCCTTTCCGATTCCAGGACAGGAATGGGACTCATTCTCCCATGATTCCTGGCTATCAAGGACATTCTTCCAGAAAGGATATGTCCTGCATTGCAGAGGACGCGCATTATAGATCGTACAGCCTTTTTCGGTGAGGAAGATGCAATCATAGTCTGAGCGCTCTTTGAGTGATACAAGGTAATAAAGACCGAAATCGACAAGACGGCAGTAGAGCGAGATGAAAGTCTCCTTATCTGTACCCATGGCAGCTGAAGCAGCTGAGATATCATTCTCAGTCAGATATACATAACCAGGCTCTGCAGAACAGCAATAAGAGCACATCTGGCATTGGAATCGCAAACCATTCTCATAGAATTTCTTCATAAACATTAAAAAAGCCTCCATCACGGAGGCTATGTTCTGGAGAGAGAAGGATTCGGACCTTCGAAGGCTTAGCCAACAGATTTACAGTCTGCCCCCTTTGACCGCTCGGGAACCTCTCCATAAAACCATGAGTATTAAACAGAAAATGCAGATATTAGTCAATAGATTATCCAAAAATATTCCATCAATTACGCAATTGTTTGTACTATCGACAGTTGTTATTTATAATATCGTACTTTTCCTTTAAAGCCTTGTAAACTGGAGGTGTAACCATTGATGAGAAGTCAGCACCGAAAGCCGCAAGCTCTTTGATCTGAGATGCCCTGATGAGAAAATATCTTGGATCAGTCGGCATGAAAAGAACTTCCAGCTCCGGATAAAGCTGCTTGTTTGTCATAGCCATCTCCAGCTCATAGGAGAAATCACCAGCGCCTCGTACACCTCGTATCATGATAGGTATTGAATTATCACGGGCGTAATCAACGGTAAGCCCGGAATGGATTGCATAGACTATATTATCGGCATCAGGGATTGAGGCTTTGATCAGATTGATCCTCTCTTCCGGAGTGAAGAGATACTTCTTCGAGATATTGTCCGCAACAACGACATGCAGCTTATCAAAAAGCGCTGCGGCCCTTTCTATGATATTTATATGACCAATAGTCGGAGGATCGAATGACCCAGGGAAAAGCGCGATGCTCATCAAAGCTCCTTAAGTGAATTGACATATTCCTTCATGGCTTTTGTCTTGTCCTGGCTTTCAAAAGGAATTGTCCTGACTATCGTGAATCCGCCATTATCGTTTTTGGAGACTACTGCAAAATTGCCTGCTCCTATATATGAGATCTTCTCGTCAGCGGAAAGTCTTTCAGTCTCTGCGATTCTGGAAATGACACAATCGAAATGGACATATCCCCCATCAGAAGCAGTGAAAGCTTCCGCTATGTTCTCTATCTCCTGACCGCAATATGAGCATATTGGATGAGGCTCTTTTATCCTCTTTGGTGATTCCACAGGTATTGATGAATGATGTTCCCGTTGCTTTGGCACACCGGCTACCTGATTAAGGGTTGAAAAACCGGAAATGGCATTCTGCGCCTTCTTTCCGCTCTTCTTTTTTACAGCCTTAGGCTGAAGCTGTTTCTTTCCTGCCATACCGCGATGATACCACAGTAGAAGGCAAAAATAAACGGCAGGTAATCCTGCCGTTTTCATTACGCGTTCTTCTTTGTGAGAAGCTCTGGGACCTTTGCGCTCTTTCCGACTCTGGAGCGGAGATAATAAAGCTTCGCTCTTCTGACGCGGCCTCTTCTAACGACTTCGATCTTCTCAATTCTAGGAGAGTGCATCGGGAAGATTCTCTCAACGCCTACGCCGTAGCTGATCTTCCTGACTACGAAAGTCCTTCTAATGCCAGTATTGTTCTTTGCGATAACAATACCCTCGAAAACCTGGATTCTCTCTGTTGTTCCCTCAACGATTTTGAAAGAAACACGTACAGTATCACCGATACTGAAATTCTCAGCGTTCTCCTTCATCTGCTTAGCTTCTATAGCTCTGATAACATCCATCTCTGACTATTCCTCTTATCTTCAGAATCAAGAATCTTTAATAATCTTTCCCGCTCTTCAATGCTGAGAGATGCATTAGAGAGCAGATCAGGCCGGTTCAGCATCGTTTTCTCCAGCCTCTTGTCACATCGCCATTGGGTAATATGGCCATGGTGACCGGTTAATAATACATCTGGTACGGATTTAGTGCAATACCTTGCAGGTCTAGTATACTGAGGATATTCCAACAAATTGGAGCTGAAGCTCTCATCTTCAAGACTTTCATTGGAAATGACTCCATCAATAAGTCTATAAAGAGCATCAATGATAACAACAGAGGCAGTCTCTCCGGAGGAAAGCACATAGTCTCCGATTGTTATTTCATCTGTCACATATTCATCAATCACTCTCTGGTCAAGGCCTTCATAGTGCCCGCATATGAAGAATAATTCACTCTCTGATGACAAATCCATGGCGTACTTCTCCGTAAAAGGCTTACCTGACGGAGTTGGAAAGACGACTCTCTTTCCTTTCGCGCCATATTCATCGAGTGCTTTCGAGATAGGATCTGGCATCAGGACCATCCCCGCGCCTCCACCATATGGAATGTCATCGGCTTTCTTGTGCACGCCATCTGCGAAATCGCGGAAATTGACTATCTCATAGGAAACCAACGCTTTCTCAACAGCCCGTTTCATGATTGATGATGTGAAGAATGGCTCAACCATCTCCGGGAACAGCGTGAATATAGTGATTTTCATATATCAAGAAGCTCCCCCATCTTAAGCTCGATGGTGCCGCTTTGGAAATCCGGGGATGATATGTACACGGGAAGATATGGTACAAGATATTCTTTCCCGCCATGCTCAACTGTAAGAAGCATAGCCTGCGCACCCTCTGAGACAGATACAATCCGTCCTTCTTCCTTTCCCTGATACATTACCTTCAGACCGAACAAATCAGCAATATAGAATTCGCCTTTCTTAAGCTTATGTGCATCAGAGCGCCTGACGCGAAGCACTGTGCCGGAAAGAAGCCTTGCGCTCTCGGGTGTCTCATAGCCTTTGAAACGCATGAGAAACAACTCACCCTGAGTCATGGTATCAGAGACAAAAAGAAGCTTCTCCCTGCCATCAGGGAAAAGCACATAGCATTCCTGAAGCTTCTTGAGATGCGTAGTATCCCCGGAGAGAGGATACACTCTCAAGAAGCCTTTGATGCCATGTGTCTTTCCTATAGTCGCAGTCGAGAGAAGCTCTTCCATCAGTCAAGAATCTCCAGGACGGCTCGTTTTCCGTCGCGTGTTGCGCTAGCTGAAAGGATTGTCCTTATAGCTTTTGCTATACGTCCCTGCTTGCCTATGACCTTACCTACATCACCTTCAGCCACATGCAGCTCAAGGATTGTGGATTTCTCACCTTCTATCACATTGACAGTGACTTCATCAGGCTGGTCGACAAGACTCCTGACCATAAACTCCACAAGTTCCTTCTCCATAGGCCCTCCCGGAATCAGTTCTGGGATGTGCGCTGGATCTGGATACCCTGTGAATTGAGAAGATCCCTGACAGTCGGGGAAACGACAACACCTTTTGCAATCCAGCTGTTGATCTTGTCTGCATCAAGTGTAAGCTGGTTCTCAGCTTCAATCGGGCGATATGTTCCGACTTCGTCGATTGTCTTTGAGGATGTTGCAATGCGGTTATCCTGTACGACTACCCTGTAGTAAGGTCTCTTCTTAGTGCCTAAGCGCTTAAGTCTCATTGTTGTGCTCACGGTTTTCTCCTTATACTGCTTGAAAGCTACCTTCCGAATTGCTTCATCAGCGCAGCTTGTAATTTCTTGTTAGTCATCATCTTCCTCATCATGAGGCGTGATTTCTCGAATTTCTTGAGCAATCTGTTGACATCAGCAACAGATGTTCCAGAACCTTTGGCGATTCTCTTTCTTCTCGAAGGGCCGATGATTTTATAATTGCTCTTCTCGAATCGTGTCATGGAGCGGATAATCGCCTTCTCTTTCTCCATTTCTTCCAGATGCAGATCCTCTTCTGAGATATTCCCTTTTGCACCAGGAATCATCTCGATAAGCTTATCTGCACTTCCCATTTTATTGACCATTTCGAGCTGCTCAAGATAATCCTGCAGATCGAAAGTATTCTTCTCTACTTTCTTCTGGATTCTCTCAGCCTCTGCGGCATCGAACTGCTCCTGGGCTTTCTCGACAAGGGAGACGATATCGCCCATGCCAAGTATGCGGTTTGCTATGCGCTCAGGATGGAAGACCTCGAGATCCTCCATCTTCTCACCAGTACCGATGAATTTGATAGGCTTGCCGACTACGCTTCTGAGAGAAAGCGCGGCACCGCCTCTTGTATCGGAATCGAACTTTGTGAGGATTACACCGGATATACCGACCTTCTCCTCGAATTCCTTAGCGATATCAACAGCACTCTGTCCTGTCATCGCGTCAGCTACGAAGAGCGTCTCATCTGGTCGTGATGCTTTCGCGACTCTCTGGATTTCATCCATAAGCGCCTCATCGAGGTGCATACGTCCAGAAGTATCGATGATGACAGTGTCTATGAGATCATGTTTTGCTCTTGAGATTGCCTGTTCAGCTACTTTAGCCGGATCTTTCTCGCCTGGTACGGTGAAGACAGGAACACCAGCCTTCTCACCAAGAACCTGAAGCTGTGTGATAGCGGCAGGACGCACAAGGTCTGCGGCAACGAGCATGACCTTACGGCCTTCCTTCTTCAGCTTATATGCAAGCTTGTGAGCCGCTGTTGTCTTTCCAGAGCCCTGAAGGCCCATCAGAAGTATGACAGAAGTCGCATCCTTCCCTTTCAGCTTGAGTGATGTATCCTCATCACCTCCAAGAAGGACAACCATCTTATCATAGACAATCTTAGTGAACTGCTGGCCTGGATTGACTGATGCAAGGACTTTCTCTCCCAGCGCTTCGTCAAGGGTTGAATTGACGAAACGTCGGACGACACGGAGATTGACATCAGCATCGAGAAGCGCATTCTTGATTTCCTCAACTGCGTCTCTTACATTCTTCTCCGAAATCTTCCCCTTACCTGAGAGACTTCTCATTACATTGGTAAATTTACTTGCAATACTATCAAACATTGTCTTTCCGTAGCAGATTCAGCCTTATTGCTTATACAATAAGGGAGCGGCTCTGTCAATCTCAGGTGCGGTTTCCATCCTTATCGAAATCGACAATCGCGTCATCGTCGTTCATAATAACTTCCCTGCCAGCCACACGCTCAAGACGATAGCTTACAATCGTGGAAACACCTGGATCTATCTGTGTAACACCCAGAAGCGTCTCAGCACCTGTAACTGTATGCTTGTTATGCGTGATGATGATGAACTGGCTTTCCTTGCCGAAATCAGAAAGCACATCAAGGAAGAATCCGACATTCTTGTCATCAAGAGCGGCATCAAGCTCATCGAGAATACAGAATGGCGATGGCTTCACCTGATAAGTGGCAAAGAGAAGAGCGACAGCAGTCATACTGCGCTCGCCTCCGGAGAGAAGCGAAAGCGTCACGAGCTTCTTCCCTGGTGGCTGTGCGAAGATATCGATTCCTGAAGTCAGCACATTCTCAGGATCCTCAAGCGTCAGTTTTGCGATTCCACCTCCGAAAAGGCGGGTGAACATCGACTGGAAATTCTCGCTTATCCTGCTGTATGTCTCAAGGAACATATCCTTGGCTTTCGTCTCGATTTCATTGAAGATCTTCTCAAGATCGCTCTTGGCTCTGTTGAGATCCTCAAGATGCCTGGAATAGAAATCAAATTGCTCTTTAGCCGCGTTGTAATCATCCTCGGCAAGATAATTGACTGTACCAAGCCTCTCGATCTCCTTCTTCACTTCCTCATACTCGTTAAGAAGAAGCTTATCATCAGGAAGCTCTTCATCCTTCATGATTGCAGCGTACTCACCAAGATTCCTTGAGTACTTGGTGAAGAAGTCACGGAATGTATTTTCGATAAGCTCATCTGTGGATGAGAGATAGCCTGTCTGCTCGCTCTGTATTCTCTGCGCCTCCGAAAGATCCCTGAATGCTTTATCCTTCTCATTGCGCTTGGCTGTGAGCTTCTCTGTCATCTCATCGGCTTTTCTCTTTTTCTCATCACACTTTGCTCTCATCCCCTGAAGCAGCTCTTTAAGCTCATTGATTCTGTCTTTTTCATTGTTGATTCTCTCCAGAAGATCCTTCACAGAGTTCCTGTCGCGCTCTGAGGATGCATAGGCCTCATCCTTCTCATTCTCCTTCTCCTCTATCAATGAGTAGAGCGAGCGGAGGGAATTCTTATCATTGTCGATTGCTGAAAGCATATTGCGATAATGATCGCGCTGCTGCTCAAGTGTCTCAGAATATGAATCAACGTCTTTTCGCAGATTCTCAATCTGCATCCTTATATCAGAGAGTCTCGTCCTGTTCTTGAAAGCTTCGCTTCTGACATCAGTTTCGCGTTTTTCTATATCACGTTTTTTGCTTATGAGACCTTCTGATGAAAGGATGATGTCAACAACAGGAGGTATGGACGCGATATATTCATCGAAGAGGGAAATGAGAGAATCCACAGAATCTGATATCTTCGAGAAATCATTGATGGAGATATCACGGGAAACAAGCGCATCCGACTTGAGCTCTGAAAGAAATGAAATCCTGTTGCTGATGATTCCCTTTATCTCATCTGCCTTATTCCTGAAAGCGCTCTCTGCATCAGAGCGTCTTTTCGAGGAGAATTCCGAGCCTGTATTCTCATCGACTTCGGAAATGAGATCCTCTATAACAGACTTCAGCTCCTGGGAAAGAGATATAAGCTCATCATCAAGCTCGCTGCTCCTCTGCTCTCTCTCCTTTATCTCATCTGAAAGCTTTTCAATCTCAGCCTTCTTCTTCTCCTGCATAGAGATGATAGCGGCGATCTGCCTTGCCTCTTCCTCGGCGCGCTCTTCTTTCTCGCTGATGGCGTCTTCCATCGTCTCGATATCATTCTGGGCTCTGTCAATCGATGACTGGATAGCAGCTATGCGATCATCGGCTGTCTTGAGACGTATTGAGGCACCCTGGAAGTTCTCAGTCCACGCGTTTATCTTAGCGTTTGATATGTTTATCTCGCCCTCATTCCTGTTTATCTCAGAAGAAAAGGAATACAGGTCTGTATTAGCCGCTTTGAGCTCTTCCTGATCGATATTGATCTCTTCGGTAAGCCTATCCATCAGAGCTTTTAGTCTTTCAATCTCATTTGCCGCGTTCTTGCTCAGTCTTTCCCTTTCATCCTTCATCATCGTATAGGTACGTATTTTGGCGAGATTGAAGCGTACATCGATATCAAAAGCCTTAGCGTTGAGCTCCCTAGCACGCTTTGCCTTCTCCGCCTGGCTTTTTGACCTATCACAGGCGCGCTTTGCCTCATTATATGAGCGGAGTATATCGTCAATATTCGCATTCGTCTTATCTATATCGAGCTGGGCCTGTCTGCACTGCTCCTTGAATCTGGAAATACCAGCGGCTTCCTCAAAGAGATACCGCCTGTCCTCAGGCTTTGTTGAAAGAATCTGGTCAATCTTTCCCTGTTCAAGGATCGAGTAAGCGCTCTTTCCGACACCTGTATCCATAAAGAGCTCACTGATATTCCTCTTCAGGCATTTCTGACCATTGAGGAAGTACTCCTGATCGGCTGCGCGGAAATATCGTCTCTTTATTGAAACTTCCTGCACATCGGTCGGCAGATGATGCTCGGAGTTGTCGATGATAAGCTCAACCTCCGCGAACGGCATGGGCTTTCTGGTATCCGTTCCATTGAAGATGACGTCTTCCATCTTCCCTGCTCTAAGTGATTTTGTGCTTTTCTCTCCAAGAACCCATTTGATGGCATCAACGATATTCGACTTGCCGCACCCATTCGGGCCAAGCAGGGCCGTAATACCGTCCGCAAATTCAATATGAGTCTTGTCAGCAAAGCTTTTGAAGCCGTAGATATCTAAAGACTTTAGGAACAAACCCTGACTCCTTGAAACGAATTGTGAGAGATTATAGCATCATTGATTGTTATGGAAAATGGTCTATTTCCCGATATTTCGGACGACGATTATGGTGTTATATGCGGAGCAGATGAAGCAGGTAGAGGACCGCTTGCCGGACCTGTCACTGCAGCAGCTGTCGTACTCCCTCCCACATTTCCTTTCGAGATACTCAACGACTCGAAGAAGATGAGCGAGAAACAGCGTCTTGAAGCTGAAAGAATCATAAAAGAAAAGGCTGTAGCCTGGGCTGTAGTCTCCTTAAGCCATAAGGTAATAGACAGGATAAACATACTCAACGCTTCTCTTCTTGCTATGAAGATGGCGTACAGCAAAGTAAGCAAGACTGTGCATGTCGATACTCTGCTTGTAGATGGCAACAAGAAGCCCGATGTGGATATCCCAGTCCATGCAGTCGTCAAAGGCGATGCAAAAATCCACGAGATAATGGCGGCCTCGATACTTGCCAAGACGGAAAGGGATAGAATCATGATGCTATGCGATGCAAGATGGCCGGAGTATGGCTATGCTAAGCATAAAGGATATCCTACCGAAGAACACAGAGAGGCCATAAGAAAATATGGCCCCTCTCCAATTGAAAGAATGACATTCCAAGCCTTAAAGGATGAAACGCCATCACTCTTCTGAATCGCCCTGATTCTCCTTGAGATATCTGCGTCTTGTGAGATTCTCGCTCGGTTTTCTTGTACCGTGCATCTTGATGAAATCTATCGACTTCTGGAATTCCTTGATGAATTCACCCATGTCTTCCTGATAGACGATTACAGACTGTCTGAGATATCTGCCCTCAGTTTCCGTAGGTCTTGATTCAACGATATTGAGAAAGAGATCACCATAGATGTTCTCCTTCACATTGAAGAAATAAGTTCTGTCGTCCCTGACGAGTTTTGTAGAGAAAACCTCTCCGCGTTCACCCATGGTAAGCCTCCTGTGGATTGCTTGGTGAATATATCATATTGCCCGATTGCTGGCAATCAGCGTCTTGCAATCACAACATCCTCAAGCGAGCGTTTAGGCACACAGTGAATATCATCACTATCCCTGTAGTACTTCACATCACCTGCAAAAGGAGTGATCTTCACCTTTTCCGAAGGATAGCCAAGCGCGATTACAAGCGTGATCTTATATTCAGGATCAATATCGAGATCTGACGCAATCTTAGACCTGTCAGCATTCATCAGAAGACAGCAGCCGATTCCTTTCTCTGCCGCTGACAATGTTATGATCTCTGCGGCAAGCCCCTCATCAATCCCAGGATTACCATCCTTTTTCGCCATGATGATATATGCTGAAGGACTTTCATCCGTACTTGGCTGCCATGGTGCAAAATACTGAGCCCATTTCAGAGATGAGAATACTTTTGCCGTATTCACCTCATCAGCTACTGTAATATATCTTATCTCCTGCTTGTTGCCTCCGCATGAAGCAAAGCGGGCGTCATCAACAAGAGACAGAAGCACTTCCTCACTTATCTTCATTTCATGATGAAAACGCCTATATGACCTGTTTTTTTCTGCTAATTCTCGTACCATAACCCAATATTAACGCCTTATTGCAATTTTCTACAATGCGTATTGACAACACTCCCCGCATTAGTGTAATGTCAATGCCGTTCGGTAATGCGACTGTGGTATAATGGCTATTACCTCAGCCTTCCAAGCTGAAGATGCGGGTTCGATTCCCGTCGGTCGCTCTTAATGCATCCCTACTCTGCATAGTAGGGATTTTTAATTTCACAATTAAAGCTCTTTGATGGATAAGTTATGCAGCCCATGTGATACTAGAAAGGAGATAACCTGTATACCCCTTAAGATGGTTTTGCACAAATTTCCCCGTTGATATATCCTGCTTTCTATGAATATTCTCCTTGAAAGATATGCAGATGTTATAATCCGCCGTGCACTTCGCCTAGAAGAAGGTGATGTGCTTTCCATCAATACAGAAGAAGAGAATTCAGACTTCGCCTCTCTTATCGCCAGGAAAGCCAAGGAAATCACGGGAAACGGCAGTTATATACAGAATATAGAGAATGGAAAGGTCACAGAGACAACCGAAGCCGCAAGTGACTATCCTATAGATAAGAAACCTACTGCCCTGCTTTATCTTCCTGTATATAAGGATTATGAGGAAACAGAGAATAGAAAGCTTTATTCAGCTCCGGAAATACAGAAATACAGAATGCTCTCCGATCCTCTCGATAACCCCGATCCCTCGATTCCGTTTGCAGTTGCGCCAGTGCCATCACTCTCATGGGGCAAAGCCGTGGAAGATGATGAGGATGAAGCTCTCTGTTACTCCTTAATCACTGAACTACTGTCACTGGATGAGGATGATTATCTTAATGGAAATGATGATGAGGATCTGCTTCTATATGAATGCTCAGAGCTGAATAGAAAGAAACTAGTGAGCGCGCATATCCAGGACGAGGAAGGCACTGACATAACATTCAATTTCCTCCCCGGCTCGGAATTCAGGACAACACACATATCACTCTCATCGGGCAGGCATTTCACTCCCACTGTATTCTCATCTGACATCTTCAGGGCAATAGACAGGACATCTGCTGAAGGATACATAACCACAACCAGGCCATTCATGCTTTTCGGCAAGAGGATTGGAAGGATGTCACTGTCATTCAGAAACGGGAAAATCACAGAGTATTCCACCGATGAGAAGAGCGGAGATCTGATGAATCTCTATCTATCGCAGGATCAGAATGCGGGTTATCTTTCAGAGCTTTCGATTGCCGAAGAAAGCACGAAAGCTTCATCTATAGATTATTTTGCACTACCTGAATGGGACAGGATGAGAGGAATATCACTGACAATAGGCGGACCAAGACCGGAAAGCCTTAAAACAGATGCAGCAAGGAGAAATGCCAATGATTCCCTTGTGACGCTTTCACTGCCTATAGGCTCTGACACAACAGTCATCACCGCCTATGATGCAGACGGCAATGAATTCGTAGTAGCTGAGGATGGCTTCATCACTGAGGACGATTGAGCGACGAAATAAGCTCAAGTCCTCTTAATGTATGAAGTCCATCGACTTCATCGATACGGGGTATCAGAGGAGAAATAGTCTTTGAGAGGCCGCCTGTAGCAATTACATAGAGCTTCTCACCTATCTCATCCTCAGTTTTCCTGATAAGAGAATCAACAAGCCCTGCAAAGCCGAGCATTATACCCGACCTTATTGACTGCTGGCTATCGCGGCCCATGGCGGCTTCAGGTAGCTTAAGCTCGACCTGGGGCAGCTGCGCAGTGTTTCCGAAAAGCGCATTGACGGCTGTCACAAGCCCCGGGGCAATCGCACAACCAAGCACCTCGCCTTTTCTGTTTACTGCTGAGAGCGTGAGAGCTGTGCCGAAGTCAACAACCATCACCGCTTTATCAGGCTTCTTGAAGTGAGCATATGCGAGATTAGAGAGGATATCAGTACCGAGTTCCGCCGGGATTGATGATTTCACGAGTCCCGTGTTCACACTATGCGTGATAGTCAGTGGCGTGATATTGAAAAGACGCTGTATGTTCTTCTCCATGGAGCGTGTCATATTCGGAACAACAGATGATATGATTGCTGAATCAACCATACTGCTTTTTATACCGCCTTCCCGGAAAAGCGCGTTGAATATGACGAAATATTCATCACTTGTCTTCTTTGTATCCGTATAGACACGGAATGACTCGACGAACTTATCCCCATCGAAGAGCGCGATCACAATATTCGTATTACCGATATCACAGGCTACAAGCATCAGAGAAGCACAACTCCTTTCACATCCTCATAGGCTTTTGCCCTGAGAGCCTTGATTGATTCATCATTGATATAATCATCAAACTGTACCATGCGGTCAATGACTCCTTTCGGAGTGAATTCAATGATTCTATTCGCAATTGAATCAACAAACTGATGGTCATGGGAATTGAAAAGCACAACTCCCTTGAAATCTATAAGACCATTATTAAGTGCCTGTATTGCTTCAAGATCGAGATGGGAGGTAGGCTCATCGAAAATAAGGCAGTTCGCTCCCTCGAGCATCATCTTCGCCAGCACTACCCTGACCCTCTCTCCACCAGAGAGAACATTGCAAGGCTTGAGCGCCTCATCCCCTGTGAAGAGCATCCTGCCAAGGAATGAGCGGACATATGTGTCATCATCCTCTTTCGAGAACTGCTGAAGATAATCAGCGATGGACTCGTTCTCCTTGAACATTCCTGTGTTGTCTTTCGGGAAATATGAAAGCGATGTTGTCACACCCCATGTGAAAGTACCCTCGTCAGGCTCCATCTCACCGGCGAGAATCTGGAAAAGGACAGTCTTCTCGTAATGGTTCGGCCCGACGAACGCGACTTTATCCCCAGGATTGATCGTCAGCGTAAGATTATCTATTACCTTCTCACCATCGATTGTCTTCGATAGATTCTTTATCTCAAGGACATTCTTGCCAATCTCCCTGTTCGGCTTGAAAGCCACATACGGGAATCGCCTTGAGGATGGCTTGATATCATCAATAGTGAGCTTGTCGATAAGCTTCTTGCGGCTTGTCGCCTGCTTTGCTTTTGCGACATTGGATGAGAAGCGCTGGATGAACTCCTTGAGCTCAGCAATCTTGTCTTCCCTTCTCTTCTTCTCATCCTTCAGCTGCTTTGCCGCGAGCTGTGATGACATATACCAGAAGTCGTAGTTGCCGACATAAAGCTGTATCTTGCCATAGTCTATATCACAGATATGCGTACATACGGTGTTGAGGAAGTGTCTATCATGGGATACTACGATAACGGTGTTGTTGAAATCCTCAAGATAGTCTTCCAGCCAATGGATGGATTCAAGGTCAAGATGGTTTGTAGGCTCGTCAAGAAGAAGGATATCGGGATTCCCGAAAAGCGCCTGAGCAAGAAGCACGCGGACTTTGAGATTATCCTCTATCTCGGACATCTTCTTCTCGTGAAGTGACTGCGGAATTCCAAGACCATCGAGCATCTGACCGGCATTGGCTTCAGCTTCCCATCCACCAAGCTCTGCGAACTCGCCTTCGAGCTCAGCGGCTCTTATGCCATCCTCTTCAGAGAACTCAGATTTCTCATATATGGCATCGCGCTCCTTCATCACATCATAGAGCTTCTGGAAACCCATGATAACAGTGTCGATGACTCTGTAATCATTGAAGGCGAAGTGATCCTGCCTGAGGACAGTCATTCTCTCTCCGGGTGTGATGATAACCTCACCTGTATCCGGCTCAATCTCTCCTGAAAGAATCTTCAGGAATGTGGATTTGCCAGCACCATTCGCGCCGATGATACCATAGCAGTTGCCTGGTGTGAATTTGATATTGACATCCTTGAAAAGAACCTGTGTCCCGTATGAAAGAGATATGTTTGAGGCTGTAATCATTTCTACCTATCCAAAATCGTTATTAGCCTTCTATCAGGCCTTCGGTATGTTATCAGCTATTAATTTACCTGTCAACAATTTAGCTTAATTCTATGGACAGTAGCACAATAGAGTGTGAAAATATGTCCATGGAACCGAGATGTGTCATGTATGTTTTCTCAGGCACTGGAAATACAATGCTTGTCGCTGAAGAATATCGAAGGTATTTAGGTGATAAAACAGAAATATATGAAATCATATCATCATTCAATAAGCTTCCACCACCTGATGATTACGACGCTGTAGGCATCGGATATCCTGTCCACGCATTCAACGCTCCCTTGATTGTCCGCAGATTCGCCTCATCTCTTCATGCGGGAAGACCAATGAAACTCTTTCTTTTCCATACAGGAGGAGAAGGCCTTGCCTTAAATGATTCGTCTTCATTCTCGATACGTGAAGTTCTCGGAAAAGAATTCCATATCATCTCAGAAAGGCATTACGTGATGCCATACAACATGATTTTCCGGCATAGCGATGAGATGGTAAAACATATGATTACCTACATGCGTCGGCTTGTACCAATTCATGCGGAGTCGATAAAAGCAGGACAATCTGAAAAGATGCCCCTGATGCCTTTCAGGCATATGATATCAATACTTTTCAGGATTGAGTGGCTTTACGCAACGCTTCAAGGTCCGCACATGCACGCAGAAACAACATGCACATCATGCGGGCTATGCGAAAGAAACTGCCCTATGGGAAATATACAGATGGAAAACGGACATCCCGTATTTGGCAGGAACTGCGCACTATGCGTCCGCTGCTCATTCAACTGCCCTGTCAACGCGATATCCATCGGTATTCTCAATGGATGGAAAGTGAATGGCAGATACCAGATTGACAGGATAATGAATGATGACAGTACCCCCAGCAAGATACCTATTGAGAAGTTATCAATTCTTTACAGAATCTATTATAAAAATGTAACAAAATGAAACAAACATGCACTTTTTTATCTTGAAATATTCTATTTTTAGAATATTCTATGCATGAAGGTACTAAATCAACATTTATATTTCAAGTTGGAAGTGGGTAGTAAAATGCGCAAGTGTTTTCTGATCTCATTACTATTCTTTGTTGCCCTGATAAGGCCTGTATGGTGCAATCATGTCATCTCAGAGGCCACGCTTCATATTACCCTCTATGTGCCTCCAAAACCTGTTGAAGAAGAGACCGAGCCCGGTGACTATGGAGAATATACAGTCAGCAAAGATGAAGAAACCATCTATGTCGAAGCGAAATAGCGAAAATCACTCCGATGCTGAATCCATTGTCACAAGGATTGTTCCAGCTATCATAACAGCAAGAGCTATACCATAAAGCAATGTGGGCTGTTCTTTCAGGATGATGAATGAGAGAAATGAGCCAATGAATGGGGAAAGAGCGTAGTATGCACTGGTCCTTGCCGCTCCTAGATAACGCTGAGCATAAACGTAGAAAAACACACTAAGGCCATAGGAAGCAAAACCAAGAAGAAGGATGAGAGGAATAGTGCTAAGCGATGGAAATGGTACATTCAGCATAAGTGCAACGATAAGAGCTCCTATCCCTGAGCCAAATCCTTTTATGATGACAATCTCCTCCGGACTCTTTCCCGAAATCATCCTGGTGCAGTTGTTCTCCAGCCCCCAGCATGTACATGCGAGTATCACAAAGATCGAGCCGATCGAGAAAGAGAAAGCGCTCATATCCTCAAAAGAAAGCAACGCACTGGAAATGATAATAAGTACAATCGCAGCCCAGAGCAGCTTTCCTATCCTCTCTCTGAAGATAATCAATGCGATGAGGGAAGTTGCGACTATCTCAAAATTATTCAGTAGCGATGCATTCGCAGCTGTCGCACTTTTAAGGCCTGTCATCATCAGTATCGGTGCCGCGATATCAAGAAGCACCATCAGTATGGTATATGGGAGATCCCTCTTTGAAAGAGGTTTCTCATTGCTATTCCTTCGAAAAACATGCATGACAAACATCCCGATTCCTGCACCCAGATATAGAAATCCTGCCATCATTTCTGGAGAAACAGATGAAAGCAATAGCTTTGACAGCGGAGAATTCAGTGCATACAGCGCAGCAGCAAGTACCGCAAATACTATCGGATTGATTTTCATGACAACGTTATTATAAACAAGAATCCCTCCGCAGCTGAAACACTGGAAGGGATAATTTCACTCAATATGTGTAAGATACCGCGATAACAGGAGCAAGCCAGAATCCAGAGATATCAGATGATTCTGTATTTGAACCAGAGACACCACCTATGTCCATCTTTGTCGTAGCCTGGGTTAAAACAGGACCTCCAAGCATTATTCCAGCATTTATCCTAAGGAAATCTGTCAAGGAAATGTCAAAAGATATATCTCCATAAAGATCCAGAACAAATTCAGTAGTATTGCTTTTGATTATATCCCCGAGGTTGTAATCTATCATTTTTCCATATTTACCACGGATTCCTAATCCTGCTGATATGCCGAATAAATCACTGAACTCATGTCTATAACCAGCTCCGGCTTTGAAGATAAAGCTTGAAGAGGCATTCTCAAGTTTTACAGGGTCTGAATCTCCTACCCAATAATTAAGAGGGAAAAAGGCACCTAAGCCGTACTCAATGCCAACACCACTTCCCTTCTTACCAAAATAGTGTGCACCTTCTGCCATAAATGCCAGATTCGTACGCCCCAGATCTGTTTTCGTTTCAGTGCTATACCAGAACCACTCAGGCGCGACTGATACACCGATACGTCCATCAGATGCAGAGACGACACCTACCGTTGCAAGAAGGATAAGAAGCACAATCAACATTCTCTTCATAGTAAACCTCCGAAGTCCAATATTTATTTTCATTATAGACTTGTTTCAGAAACGGTCACCAGAAAAGATAAAATATGTTATAGATTGTATAATCTGTCTAAGATTGCCAAAAGCAGCTATACTTTGACCATAGAAAGGCGGTAATCAGCTCATCAGATACTCGCCCGTGAACTCAATATCAGGAAGATGGCATTCTATAAGTGCAAAGTCATTCTCCATATCAGCAAGCTTATATGCTTCTTCAGGTGCGTCACTTTTTGGATAGACTTTGCAGCTGTAACTATCATCATATCTTGGATCATCTTCTGGAAGCTCATTGGCATAAAGCAGATACTGCTTATATTCCATTCTCAGCTTGAACAATTCCTTCATGCTGCATTGATACTTCTCAAGCCATTCACAGAGAAGTGATAAAACATCATCATTAATCTGACAATTCTCCGAGAGAAAGGAATAACTCAGCTCAAAGTTGTATTTCCTGAGTATTTCATCAATCTCCTTGCTATCCCTTATCCGGATATCATTGCATTTATCGACACATTCAGCCATATTCTCGATTTTCTTCCAGAAAGCTCCATCATCAGGTACCATGACTTTCTTTTCTATATCGTTCTGCATCCTGTACTCTTATCTGATATCTTATCATGGATTGCAACACTCTTTGGCTTTTCGCAATCGAGTAAAGGAAGCCAATGGTATAATTATGAGAGAATAATGATTCACTAAAGAAAAAACCTATCTCCAGCTATAGAGATAGGCTTTGCTTTTGTTAGTCCCTAGCGGAATCGAACCGCTATTTAGAGACTGAGAATCTCCTGTCCTAACCGTTAGACGAAGGGACCATTTTACTCCTGGGATGGAGGGACTCGAACCCCCAAAGGCAGAACCAGAATCTGCAGTGTTACCGTTACACCACATCCCAATTTCCGAATCCTCAG
>CALXKJ010000009.1 GCA_944388955.1 uncultured Spirochaetaceae bacterium
AGCGATATCCAGTCAAGGCTTACGGGAAGATCAAGCAGTTATGCTGCGGATAGGCTTGCTGTTCTCGAGAATATGGGAGTGATAAAGAAAACCGCACCTATCAACGATTCAGGAAACAAGAAGAAGGCAAGATATGAAATATCCGATAATCTCATTCGATTCTATTTCGCATATATCTTTCCGAATAAGAGCGCAATACAGGTTCTTGGAGGAGAAGCATTCTTTGATTCATACATCCAGAAAAGCTTGGATACGTTCGTCTCCTATCGTTTTGAAGGAATTGCAAGGGAGTATTTCTCAAGACTGGCAAGGAAGGGAAAGCTCCCGGGAATTATGGATATAGGAGTTTTTAATTATGACAATCCTTCGGCACGGAAGAATGGGGAATTTGATGTTGCTCTCAGATTCGAGGATGGATATGAGATTTATGAAGTAAAATTCCTGAAAGATCGCATGGAGAAATCTCTGATGGAAGAAGAAATTGAGAAAATCAAAGCCATCCCATCTTTCAAAGCAAGGAATATAGGATTCATATCCTCATCAGGCTTTGCTTGTCAGCTGAGTGATGTAATTCTTATAAATGGAAAGGATATCTATGATGTCTGACTTGTTGATTGTACTGCTACTACACGCAATTCCATACTATTTTGAGTAGAACTTTTCCCAAAAAATCTATCTATTATCTTACTATATTTCGGAATATTCATAAAATAACTCCTTGCAATGCAAGGAGTTAAATTAAAAGGTGCGAATCGGATTCGAACCGATGAAAAGCGGTTTTGCAGACCGCCCCCTTAGGCCACTTGGGTATCGCACCATATATCAAATTGCTCTATGACTCTAACAGAAGAACAGCATTCAATCAAGGGGGATGAAATGCTCAATTATCGTATTAAGTACACCTGTTCATATATTGATGGGCTTCAATCCAATATTCTATGTCACAAAGAATTATAATCAAAAATATATTGTGTACCATATTCAAGGGAATGAAAAATCCTTGGATGAATAAAACCTGAAACATCCAAGAAGACTTACACAAAACAACAAGATCCTAAAAAACAAAATGGACAGTCCCAGGATTCTTACAAGTATAAAAAGGCAGAAAAGGAGGCTATGTCAAAAGCTCAGGCTTCTTCCAGCCTCCTTCCCATTCAGAAGGATATCTTCTTATCCTTCGAAACAAACATGAATATAACCAGCGATATCGTGGTCATCAAAGTGAGTATTGCAGACATCGCCGCTGCAATCCCATAGCTTCCACGCGAAACATACGTATAGATCTGTATGGTAAGCGTGGTTGTACGGTAGTTATAGAGGATAACTCCCGCTGACAACTCCGTGATAATCGATATCCAGCTCAGGAGAGCCCCGGAAATGATGCCGTTCGACATCATAGGCATCGTATTCCGGAAGAATGCCTTCAGTTTGCTGCTTCCAAGTGAAATAGCTGCCTCCTCAATCGAAATCGGAATCTGCTGAAGCGTTGCAACAGAGGAACGTATCGTATATGAGCTTCGCCGTATCACGAGTGAAATAACCATTATAGCCGCCGTTCCGACGAGAATAACAGGAGGCCTGTTGAAAGCTATAACGAGAGAGATTCCGACAACGGCTCCAGGAATGACATATGGAATCATTGAAAGAGTATCAATCACCTTATTGATGATATTATTCCTTCTGACAACAAGATAGGCTATCAATACAGAGAGGAATATTATGACAACCAGTGCCGTGCCTCCGATAAGAAATGTATTCGGAATCGCATTCTCAAGTAATGGGAGTGCCTGCCTGTAGCTATTCAGTGAATATCCCTCGATGAAAAGCTTCCCGGATGTCTTCTGGAACGATGTGTAAATCACATAGAGCTGTGGTGCATATGCCACAAAGACGACAAGGTAGCAGTAAAGATGCACGAGAACACTCTTTATCCCATGGATTTCTTTCGCCTCGATAGGATGAAGCGCATTCATGGTGAAGCGGAATTTATTGTTGATGGCTCTCTGTATAAGGAAGATAATCGTCGTGATTATGATTCCAATAACCGCAACGGCGCAGGCAAAATGAGTATCGCCGCCGGTTTCGCTCATGAACGAATTGTAAATCTCAACGGGGAATGTCCTGTAACCTTCTCCGATGAAAAGAGGTGTTCCGAAATCAGCGAAAGCCCTCATGAAGACCATCAGTGCCGCTGCTATGATTGTCGGCATGCACAGCGGGATGATCATCGTGAAGAACCGTTTGATTCCGGTGCATCCAAGATTTTCGCTTGCCTCGAGAAGTGAATTGTCAATATTCTTCAGAGCTCCGGAAACATAGAGGAATACTAGCGGATATAGCTGTAAGCACAATACCAGCATGATTCCGCCGAAGCCATATATGCTTGGAAGCTTCACGCCGAATATATTCTGAATGAAATTCGTGACCAGTCCATTCCTTCCCAGAAGAAGAATCCACGAATAGGCTCCGATGAATGGAGCGGACATGCTGCAAAGGAGTATCACGACCTGCAGGCCTTTTGCGCCCTTCACTTTGTACATCGTGAAGAAATACGCAAGCGGGATTCCTATCAGCAGCGTAAGTGCCGTTGCCGAGATACTGACTTTGAATGAATTCAGGATAGTTCCCACATAATACTGTCTGGAAAGAAAACGCAGAAAGTATCCGAATGTCAGCTCATTATCCGCAGTCATGACGGAATTTCTGAGAAGGACTCCGAGTGGGAATATCATGAAGAATCCGAACAGACCGAGGATGCAGAGGGAGATTATCGTCCAGACATCCTTCCCCGGCTTTACCCTGCCATCGCTGAAGCCTTTCATCCTGAGACCTCCTCAAGATCATTTCGCACTCCGACAACGACATTGCGGTTGCCGTCTTCTGTGAATGCATTGATTTTCTCTGTCTTCACACCGAGCCTGATCCTAGCCCCCTTCGGGATTTCCCTGTTTATCTCGGATTCCATGATGACTTCGGCAGGTGTTCCATCATCAAGATGGACGAAGTAATGGGTATTGAGACCAAGGAATACGCAATCATCAACTGTAGCAGACATTCCATGGCTGTCCATATCGGTACTTATAATGAACTCCTCAGGACGGATTGATACCTTGATTTTCTGCTGATGCATTTCCTCTGGAAGAATATTCTCCATCATAACTTCCGTTCCCTCATGGAACCGGATTACAGAAGTTCCATTCCTCACTATCAGCTCTGCATCGAATATATTGGTATGTCCGATGAACGTGGCAACGAATAGATTCGCAGGACGCTGGTAGAGATCACGTGGTCTGCCTATATGCTGTATGACACCACCGTTCATGACCGCGATTCTATCTGAGACAGCCATAGCTTCTTCCTGATCATGCGTAACGTATACAGTAGTGATACCGATGCTGTTCTGAATCTGCTTGATAGCAGTACGCATTTCAAGGCGGAGTTTCGCATCAAGATTCGATAGCGGCTCATCCATAAGAAGCACATTTGGCTTGATAACAAGGGCTCTGGCGAGTGCAACGCGCTGCTGCTGGCCTCCAGACAAATGCTCCGGCATCCTGCTGCTATACTGGTCAATCTGCATCAGACGGAGAAACTTATCGACCTCTTCCTGAATCTGGGGTTTCGGGACCTTCCTGTTCCGGAGACCATATGCGACATTATCGCGCACGGTCATATTGGGGAATATTGCATAATTCTGGAAAACCATTCCTATATTCCTCTTGGCCGGATCCTTATCGTTTATGCGATCATCTCCGAAATAGAAGTCTCCGCCCTCGATTGAATTGAACCCCGCGATCATGCGGAGAAGAGTTGTCTTCCCGCAACCGGAAGGTCCAAGGAGGGTGAAGAACTCACCCTCCCTGATATCGAGAGAAAGACCGTTGATGACAGTATTGTCGCCGTATTTCTTGACAGCATCCCTGATCCTGATATCTACGCTCATTCTCTTTCTCCCCTTTTTGCTCTCTGCAGATTATCTTGTAAGGATATCAATCCATCTCTCTGACCATTCAGACTTCATCTCTGCGCAGTATGCGATATCCTCATATGCGACATTTATCTCGGAGAATGGAAGCATGTAAGGGCTTGTATTCTCAACGGAAGCAAGCACAGGGCGGATAGTCGTATCAGCATAGCCCTGCTGACCTTCCTCTGAAATGATGAAATCGATGAATTTCTTGGCATTCTCAGGATGCTTGCAGTTCTTAACGATTCCAGCCCCAGAAGGAAGCCATACAGCACCTTCCTCTGGATATACGACACGGAGGTTATCAGCACCATCTGCAAGAAGGCTGATGCATGGATCCTCATAAGATACGCCTACTGCATATTCGCCATCAGCTGTTGCTCTGTAGATCTGTGACGAAGATGAGATGATAGCACCATCGAGCTGGCCAATGAAATCCTCTACGAATTCCCAGGCTTTCTCATCATATGGCTCATCGCCCATAACAAGAAGCATATTGGTGAGTTCTGCCCACGCACTGGAAGAAGCTGTTGGATCACCCATCGCTATCTTTCCCTTCAGCTCAGGCCACAGAAGATCCTCATATCCTGTGAATTCATCTGGATCAAGTCCGAGCTCCGCGAATACATCCTCGTTGATGAGAAGTGCAGCACTACCTGAAAGCTTCGTATAAGTGAAATACCCGTTGTAACTCTGGTATGCTTCAGGAAGATTCTTGTCATTCGGCGAGATGTAATATTCATAAAGATCCTGATGATCTGTCCAGAAGCCAAGATTGACAGCTCCCCAGTTAACATCAGCCTGCGGATTTGCCTTCTCAGCCTCAAGTCTTGCAAGAACATCACCTGTTCCCATCGACTGAAGAATAACCTTGATTCCTGTCGCTTCCTCGAATGCAGGGATTACAGCAGCAATCTCAGAGTCCGAGTTCGGAGAATAAATCACCAGTTCATTCGCAGAAGATTCCTTTGATCCACCTGCAGATACGCCAGCAAGCACGATAAGAAGCAGTGCGATCATGACAGAAAGTTTCTTTCCCATTACTTTTCTCCTTTTGTTTAGGCAGCTATTCCCTATGGAATCTGCCGATTTCCCTTATGAATGATTCCGCAATCTCTTTAGGCCGTGTTATCGCACCTCCTACGACAACAGCCAGAGCACCTAGCCGGAGCATCTCAGCAGCCTGTTCAGGACGATGTATCCTGCCCTCTGCAATCAGAGGCGTGCGGATGTTATCGGCTATGCGCTTCACAAGCTCGAAATCCGGAGGATCCGCGCTTGTCTTGCTTCCGTCCACATAGCCATTCATGGTTGTTCCTATGAAATCAGCTCCGGCTTCTGCTGCCGCAGCCGCATCCTCATAAGATGAGCAGTCTGCCATCAGAAGACAATCCGGATACTTTCTCTTTATGCTCTCGATGAACTCAGGGGCACTGCTGGCCCCGGGACGGGTCAGGCTTGTCGCATCGACGGCAATGACGCTGCAACCCGTACCGACAAGTATGTCGACCTCATCCATAGTAGGTGTGATGAATGCCGTGTAGCCATCATAATGCTTCTTTATCAAGCCAATGACAGGAAGAGGCACCGTCTTCATAATGGCTCTTACATCAACTTCCCGGCTTGTACGGATGGCAGCGGCTCCTGCTTGGTATGCAGCCTCTGCCATCATGGGCATGATTCCCCCTTCTGGCCTGTAAAGAGGCTCACCCGGCAATGCCTGACAGGAAACAATGAGTCCGCCTTCTATCTGAGAAATGAATTCATCCTTCTTCATGTAGTTTTACTTCCAATTTTTAAGATTTGTGAAGTTTTACTCCAACATCAGGATAAACCATTTTCTGCACATTGCAACTCTGAATTTTCAGTACTTCTTGACGATAATGGACTTGGCGAGCTTTTCCTTCATCTCTGAGGCATATGCGGAATGACGTGACTGATACCCGCGCTTGAGGGCATCAATGATATAAAGCTGGCTGAGACAACCAGTAATCTTCCCGCCATCAATGATGTCCTCTTTCGCAGATGTAAGGAGAATTATGTCAGCAATACGAGCAAGCTGGGACTTTGCATAGCTTGTTACAGCGATTATCCCTGCCCCCGCCTCCTTTGCAACCTGGCATGCCTCACAGATATCCTTCGTATTGCCAGAAAGGGAGAGCGCAATCACAACATCTCCAGGGCCCATGAGGGAAGCCTGCATCAGCTGGTAATGCCCTTCCGTGAGCACATGTGAATTGATTCCCAATCTCATGAAGCTGTCCGCACCTGTCACTGCAGCAATACCGCTTGCAGCGATACCGAGGAAATAAAGTGCGGAGCAGTTTTCTATCATCCGAATGCTCTCATCTATCTTCTCATCATTGATGAGGGAGGATGTATTCCTAATCACATCGATGTAATCGTTTTCCTGCTGTCCTAGCGGGTTATCCGAATCCGGCTGGATCTTGTCTGAATCTTTTGCAATCTGGATTCTGAGGTCGATGAGCTTTCGTATGCCGAGCTTGCTGCAGAAGCGCATGACGCTTGCCTCGGAGACATCTGCCCCCTGCGCGATATCAAGAATCGTCATATTCGTGATACCCTGCTTCTCGGACAGTATGAAGCGAGCGACCTTTCTTTCGGAATTCGTGAATTCCGGCATTGAAGCACTGATCCTATTGAAAATACCCATTGAATCCACGTCATCCATATTAAGGATATTAGAGTCGTTGGATGACAGCTGTCAATCTTGAGATACCTAGCAGCTGAACATTGCCAACAAGCGGAAAGCTCCATATCCCCGAAGAACAGCATTCACTCAGAATAGCTTAAAATAAGCAAAGCTCTTCAGAACGATGCCTAGAAGAGGGACGATATCGGAGAAGAGCTTGGAGCTATTATATACCCCTTTTCTGACATTTGGGAAATTATTCGTGATACCCCAAAATAAATCCAACCGGAATAATACTGATTGACCTAGATGCCCTTTTTTCATGATAATCCAGCCATCGGAAGTCCTCGCCATACTGATACGGTATCGCGTTGTCCTGCTATCCGGAAATCGTTGAAATCTACAATCGGAGCTGTATCTATGCAGGAAAAGAGCATCGGGGATTATATTGTCTCCGTACTTAATGGCATGGCTCAGGGATTATTCGCATCCCTGATCATCGGACTCATCATCAAGCAGATCGGAGTTTATACCGGTCTTGAATGGCTCAGCACATTCGGCCAGATTGCGCAATGCCTCACATGTCCGGCAATCGGAATCGGAGTCGCGGGCAGCATCGGAGCAAAAGGCCTTGCACTGTATGCATCGGCTGCCGCTGGTGCTATCGGAGGCGGAGCGATAACCATTTCTGAAGCCGGTGCGATAGCAATCACTTCAGGAGAACCGCTTGGGGCGTGTATCGCAGCACTCATTGCAGCTATTGCGGGAAAGTGGGTAACAGGAAAGACAAAAGCTGACATCATCGTTGTCCCATTTCTGACAATCCTTGCCGGAGGAATCTCAGGAATGCTGATTTCCCCTGTTGCGGCAATGCTTATGAGCGCGATAGGCGCGTTCATCAATCATCTGACAACGCTCTATCCATTCCCTATGGGAATACTGGTCTCTGTTGTCGTCGGCATGGTCCTCACCCTTCCTATAAGCTCTGCAGCTATATGTATCTCGCTCGGGCTTTCGGGACTGGCAGCGGGAGCCGCGTGTGCTGGCTGTGCGGCTCAGATGGTCGGGTTTGCGGTAATGAGCTTTAAAGAGAATGGCATAGGCGGCCTCATAAGCCAGGGGCTTGGGACTTCCATGCTTCAGATTCCCAATATCTGGAAGAACTGGAAGATATGGATACCGCCGACACTGGCATCTGCCATAACAGGACCAATCTCGACATGCATTTTCAAAATGACAAACAACGCCGCTGGCGCAGGAATGGGAACAAGCGGACTTGTTGGACAGTTCAATGCCGTTGCCGTAATGGGTGCAGAATGCTTACCGGCAGTTTTCATAGTCCATTTCATCCTTCCCGCGGTTTTCACTGTGCTTATCGCAATTCCGATGAGGAGAAAAGGCTGGATAAAAGACGGGGATCTGACACTCCCCGTCTGACAAAAGAAGAGCCAGTGGTTTTTCGCCACTGGCTGTGCTTTCCTGAATCAGAAAACGTACATAGCGCCGATACCGCCGGCTCCTGTGAATTTGACGAATTTGTCGGAGTCGCCGATAATCCTGAAGTCTGCACCAAGACCCGCGCGGAGATAGAAGAGCCATCCTGTGTCAGGAATCTGGTACTCAAGACCCGCCTGTGCAAGAGCTGCGATGTGCATCGAGAATGATGAAGCCCAGTTGAATGAGATCGGAGCCATGAATCCGACTGTCACCGGCATGTGATGTGCACCGCCGAGATCGATATCATAGACTTCATAGCTTAAACCTACATCCGCGCCAAGTCCTGTTCCGTTGAGAATATTGAAACCGACATTAGCGAAGATATCGAACTTACCCATACCGAACTTGAGTGCGAGACCAGAGTTAGTACCAAGGTTGAGACCGACACCTACTGCACCATCATCAGATGTTCCTCTCGTCGATCTGGCTGCCATAGCAGGAGTGATTGCAAGAATAGCAACAACAAGAAGCACTAAAACCTTCTTCTTCATAATCAGAATTCCTCCTAGGGATAAATCAATCCCAGTCAGCCAAATCCTAATTCGGATTGCGTTGAATGTACAGCCCATGCTTTCCGATGTGGACGCTTGGGGCTTTAGTTGTATACAATACCGCATTATGGAAGTCAGAAAATCACCACTCACAGCAAGAGGAATAGCACTTGGAATCGTTGGATTGATCATCATCACTGCTTCTAGCATGTATGTTGCGCTGCGCATGGGCGCCCTTCCATGGCCTACAGTCTTCGTGACTGTCCTTTCAATGGCGGTGCTCGGAAAGGCAAAGGGCTCTACGCTTGAGGAAATCAACTGCACGCACACCCTGATGAGCGCAGGAGCGATGGTAGCGGGAGGACTTGCATTCACGCTTCCGGGTCTCTGGATGACAGATTCAGATGCGAAGCTTCCGATTCTCTCCATAATGACGATATCAATTACAGGAGCTGTTCTCGGAACGCTGTTCACGATAATCTTCCGCAGGACATTCATTGAGAAAGAGAATCTCCCATACCCGATGGGAGAGGCTGCGTACAACACGCTCATCGCGGGAAAAGAAGGCAAAGGCGCGCCGATTCTCTTCTCGTCTCTCGGGCTCTCTGCCCTCTTCACATTCATAAGGGACGGACTGGGAAAGATTCCTGCTGTCCTCGGAATCTATGGCGGTTCCGCAATCCTCCCGTCACTTTCAATATGGGTATCGCCGATGGCTCTTGGTATCGGGGCGATTATCGGGCCTGTACTGGCGCTGATGTGGTTCGGCGGCTGTATCCTAGGTTATTTTCTCATCACACCCATAGGCCTTGCATCCGGGCTTTTTGATTCAATGGCCTCGGCTGATGCGTTCAGGAGCAATCTCGGTATCGGACTCATGATAGGCACAGGTCTGGGAGTCGCCATAAAAGCAGTCATATCACTGATCAAGAAAGGGAAAACCAGGCAGGAAGGCAAAGCGATTCCGAGAAATGTAATCATCGCGATAGCTGTGCTATGCATCCTAAGCGTGATAGTTCTTGCGCTTACAACAGAGATAACAATCAGAGAGGGAGTGCTCCTCGTGGTAGGTGTATATCTCACCACATATCTTTCAGGAATGCTTACAGGACAGACAGGCATCAATCCGATGGAAGTCTTCGCGATTCTCGTGCTTCTGGGGATATCGGCAGTGATGAGCCCATCACTTACCGCCGCATTCTCAATCGCGGGAGTTGTTGCTGTCGCGTGCGGTCTGACAGGAGATGTAATGAATGATCTCAAAAGCGGCTCGCTTGTCGGCACCCAGCCCCGCTATCAGATAATGGCAGAAGGTATCGGAGGCGTTATCGGCGCGATAGTCGCTGCAGCAGCGCTTGTTGTACTCCACAAGTCCATGGGCTTCGGGACAGCTGAGCTTCCCGCTCCGCAGGCCGCGGCAGTAGCAGCAATGGCGCGAGGCCTCGATAACAGCCTTGCATTCGGTATCGGAGTGGCAGCGGGAATCATCCTATTCCTTCTCAGAGTTCCATCAGCGACCCTCGGACTTGGCGTCTATCTTCCGACTTATATCTCATCGGCAATGGCGCTCGGTGCTGTTATAATGGCTGTAGCAAAAAAGACAATGAAAGATAAGGAAAAGGCTGACAGCAATGCAGCCCTCATATCATCTGGATTATTAGGAGGAGAGGGAATAACCGGTGTCATCATCGCGATATTCTCCATGTTCTGATGGAAAGCCTACTTTGCAGAAGCGATAAGGAAATAATGGAGATTCTCAATCTCGAGAAGCCCTTCCAGGCGAGAATCATCCGGGATAATCTCATAAAGGGAGTCACGGATTTCAGCAATATGACATCGCTCCCGAAAGCTATGAGGGAGAGACTCTCATCTGAAAGGAAGAACGCGCTTACAGCAAGGATAATCAGGAAGGAAGAAGCAGATTCCACTGTAAAGCTCGCACTATCCTACCCCGATGGCTCCGTTATCGAGTGCGTCAGGCTCTCAGATGGGAAAGGAAGATATACAGCATGTCTCTCAAGCCAGGTTGGCTGCGCGATGGGATGCGCTTTCTGCAAGACTGGCACAATGGGTCTTATAAGGGATCTGAGTGCAGGAGAGATAGTCGAGGAATTCATACTCCTTTCCTCCCTTGGAGAGAGAATAAGCCATATCGTATTCATGGGCATGGGAGAGGCATTGCACAATTTCACAGCCGCGATGGATGCCATAATGGAGCTCCATAGGGAGTCCGGTTTTGACATCTCATTCAGGAAGATGACAATCTCCACATGCGGTCTTGTGCCGGGCATAAAGAAACTTACAGAGCTCGATATCCCCGTCAGACTGGCAATCTCGCTTGTCAGTGCTGATGATGAAACCCGCTCATCTATCATGCGTGTAAACAAAGCTTATCCGCTCCATGAGCTGAAAGATGCACTGCTCAGATTCCAGCATCGTCAGGACAGAAGGCTTACACTTGAGTATTGCCTTCTAGGCGGAATCAACACCGATAAGAAGAGTGCGGAAAAGCTTTATGAGTTCTGCAAGGGTCTTGATGCACTTGTGAATATAATTCCCTGGAATCCTATTCCGGAAATGGATTTCACGACACCGTCTGAGGCGGAGATACGCTCTTTTGAGAGAGAGCTGAAAGCACAGGGAATCAACTACACGATAAGACGCTCGAAAGGCAGAAGCATAAGCGGTGCATGCGGACAGCTTGCAAGTGAGACAAAGAAACAGTGATTTTCTCCGGATATGCCTTTATAATTCTCTTTGAAAGGAGTCCGATGTGAACAGAATCATAACAATAAGCCGCCAGTTCGGTGCTGGTGGACGATCGGTGGGAAAGCTCGTTGCCGAGAAGCTCGGTATTGAATGCTATGACGGCATACTGGTAGACAAGCTCGCTGAGGAGACCGGCTTTGAGAAGGAGTATATCAAGGATACTGGCGACTCAAGCCTTGAAAGCAAGCTCATGTCTTTCTTCTCTGGTCACGCTGGAGCTGCCCAGCAGGACTACCTCTGGCTTGCGGAAAGCCGCATTATCGAGCGGCTGGCGGAGAAAGGTCCATGTGTCATCATCGGACGCTCTGCAGATTTCATGCTCAGGCATCATGAGAATGTCGTCAATGTCTTCCTGCACGCTTCCATGGAGTACAGAATCCACAGGATAATGGAAATCTATGGTGAGAAGGAGAGGATAAACGAGAAAGTCCTCAACGATATGGATAAAAGACGCGCGGCCTATTACCAGTTCTACACGGACAGGAAATGGGGAGATGCCGCAAATTATACATTGACTCTCGACACGAGCGTCATCGGCGTCGAGAAGTGCGCGGAGATTATCGTAAAAATATGTCAGTAAGAAAGGTTATACTTATTTTCCTTGTCTTTGCTTCCGTATTATTGCCAGCTGCTGCTGACAGTGATCTCGGCTCTTTCGGCATTACCGGTGGGTATTCATCAAACCGCGGTTTCGGCTATATGGGATTCAATGGCACATATCAGCTTCTGGCAGATGTGACAGACAGCACGAAAATAGGCATAGGGCTCCATTCTGACTTCGCTTTCGGAATAACGAAGAAGGATACATTGCCCCTCTTTTTCGCCTCGTTAGCCGGGGTAGGCTTTGAATTCCGTCCAAGTGTGGACACATCACTGAACCTTTCGCTTGGCCCCGCAGTCGTCGTGGAAATGGCTGAGGAGCTAGCAGCTGTGGGCATCGGAGCCGGAATCGATTTCGCCTTCTCATACTTCTTCGGGAAAGAAAAGGCAGTGGGAATCACAGTGGGAGCCACAGCTTATCCCCAGTTCCTGGTGCTTGATGATTACAGGAACACGCCATTCGCGATTGCGGCTATGGGATACGCGGCGCTTTCATTCAGATATCCCGCTCCTGTAACGGGGCTTGCGCTTCCTGCTCTGGCGTACATCATCTACTGATTATCGTCAGAGAATATAAGGGCGCACTGCTCCTTTATAGCCCTGAAGCGATGATCGAGGGGAATGAAAGCCCAGCTCTTGGTACGCTTGAAGACAACGCCATCATCTGTGAATTCAGCTGTGTAGAATCCTAGCGAGAGGCGCGGGTTATCATAGCTGGAGAACGCGTTGCCGACATAGACAGTCTTCATCTCACCTGGCATGAGAGTGACATTCATCGTCCCTTTAGGACCAGTATTGAAACCGAGAGTGAGAGCCATCACTTCAGGCGCAGCTCCATCGAAAAGTGCCCATGGGGCATCCATCCTGCCAAGATAATTCTCTGTTATATCCACATTCGGGAATGAAAGCGTGCCTTCCTCTTCCGTATGCGGTGTGAAGAGAAAATAGAGAAGCTGGCTATGCGGATTATTCAGACACAACCACCCTATTCTCTCTTTATCAGGGATTTTGCCGATAAGATAATCATATGTGCCTGTAGGAGGAGGTACGAATCCAGCATCCGCGCTGCCACCTCTTAATAGAGGTGCGTGCTTAAGCTCATCGAAAAGCGCTCCCGGGAGGAATCTATTCACGCCGGATTCTCTCCTTGATAGCGGATATGCCGTGTAATATCTGGCATCGGAAGAGATCATAGAGCCTGTTTCGAGAAGAGGGGAAGAGAGCATGCTATGCCATCCGACTGAGCCAGATAATGGCTCCGTGCCAGTATTCGTTATTCTTATCGCGCTGTAAAGGACAGGGTGCTGAGGAAGAAGCATGTCCACCTTCTCAAGCTTATAGCGGTTGCCCTCCTCCCTTGATTTCATCTCCGAGAGTCTCCACACCCCGCCATGTGCTTCTTCCGTACCGTAGCGTCTGAGTGTCCAGTATGTGTCCGCCGATGTGATATGGTCCCCTGCGATGCCAGGGAAAGAGAAGTAGGCGCCTCCACCCTGATACAATGACTGTCTGTTCTGCCACCATTCGCCATTAGGATCAGACATGACACCAGAGCCTGTTGCCCTGAAATATGGAAGGGAGAGAGCATTTATACGCGCTCCGGAAAGCGTACGCGATGTTATTTCCAGCGCGACATCGCCCTGATCCTCGATAAGGGCTGAGAATATATCATTCGACATGTATGTTGCATATCTTCCTTCCCAGAGGGAAAGCCTTCTGATATCCATATTTCCTCCACATAGGCATTAGCGACAAATGACTTCTTCTGCGTTAAGATAAGTATATCATGATTGAAGTATTATCTGACAGCATATTCCATCTTGCGACAGACAGCACAAGCTATGTGATTCATATACTCGAGACTGGTCATGCCGAGCATATCTACTATGGGAAAAGGCTCAGAGACGTAAGCTACTCGATAACAGCACTGAGGGAGAAGCGATATGCACGTCCAGGCATGGGAACTTATGCCGACTCCGATTTCCCGACACTTGTACTCGATGACTCACTTCTGGAATTCACTTCAGAGGGGCGTGGTGATTACCGTGTGCCGCTTATAGCCATCTCCCTTGGAAATGAAGGAGAAAGGACGCTCGACCTGAGATACAAAAGCTATAAGAAAGAAAAAGGCATAAGGAAGATAACAGCTGGAAAGCTTCCTCAGGCAAAAGACGCTTATCAGGATGCGGAGACTGTCACTCTCACATTCACAGATGCCGTCCGCATGATAGATCTTGAGCTTGTCTACACAGTCTTCCCTTCCCTTGATACCATCACAAGACGCTCCATAATCCTCAACAGATCGAAATCAAGAGCAGTAGTCCGCTCATTGATGTCCGCTCAGCTTGACTGGAGAGAAGACGGGATGAAAGCCATCAATCTCACAGGCACATGGGGACGGGAGATGGAGAGAGAGGAGCGTCTGATAGACAAAGGGACGATAATCTCCGAAAGCAGGATGCTCTCAAGCTCAGCGGAGGCGAATCCCGCGTTCATGGTCGAGAGAAAAGATGGCAGCTGCTACGCTTTCAATCTGATATACTCAGGCGCTCACCGCATATCGATGTCACTTACACCGCATGGAATGACACACATTGTCTGGGGACTCAATCCTGACATGTTCTCATATGTCCTCGATAGCAACGAAAGCTTTGAGTCGCCCGAGGCTATAATGACGTATAGCGAGAAGAACAGGAATGAAGCCGGAGACAGGATAAAGAGATTTCTGAAGGAAGCTGTGATGCGCTCCCCTTGGAGAGACAGGATGCGCCCCGTGATGCTCAACACATGGGAAGCTACAGGTTTCAGCATCAACGAGAAGAAAGCCGCAGCGCTTGCACAGTATGCGGAGAAGATGGGCTGCGAGGGGATTATCATAAACGATGGCTGGTTCGGCACGAGGATGAATGACAGGACAAGCCTTGGAGACTGGAATGTCAACACGATGAAATTCCCATCAGGACTGAATGATACTGCGGATACGATACATCGCCATGGGCTACTATTCGGACTCTGGTTCGAGCCTGAGGCCGCCAGCACAAAATCCATGCTTCTTCGCTCACATCCTGAATGGGTAATCGGGCGGAATGCAGAGACAAACGCAGAAGGCAGACATGAACAGCTATTGGACATAACACGCATAGACGTGCAGGACTGGATTATCCAGACAATAACCCGTCTCGCAGATCTTGTCAGGCTCGACTATCTTCTGTGGGATCTGAATAGAAGCTATTCCGATCTGTATACGCTAAGCGGCATAAGGGATTACGGAATGTACTCATTTGAGTATATAAGTGCTCTTTACCGCATATTGAATGCTATCGGCGAGCGTTTTCCCGATATGTACATCGAGACAACCGCCGGTGGTGGTTCGCGTTTCGATGCCGGCATGCTAAGCGTCTCAAGCTCAATGAGCCCAAGCTGCATCACCGATCCGATTGAAAGAGCCAGAATAACTGCAAACGCGGCTATGATGTATCCTCTCTCGGCTATATCGACAGTTGTGTCCCCATCGCCGAACGCAGCAACCCGGAGAATCATAGACAGAGACACGAGATTCAATATCGCGCTCTTCGGTGTCCTCTCCTATTCCATGGATGCCACGGCATTCAGCAGAACGGAAATGGAGGCGTTCAGAGCCCAGATTGAATTCTACAAGGCCAACAGACTCCTGATTGAGAACGGTATCTTCCGCGTCGACGAGGATGGGAATCGCACTATCTGGACAGTCTCCAATGAAGACAGGTCGGAAATCATCATGCTGTATCTGCAGCATTTCGTGAGGCCGAACACAACAGCCGAGAAGCTCTATGTGCCTGAAGCGAATGAGAATTATGATTACAGGGTATTCGCAAGATCCCACGCTGTGTCAGAAAAGGAATCATACACATATCCACAGGAGAATGAATGCTATCTCATATCCGGCGACGCCCTCAAATGGGCAGGCATCTCGCTGGTTGAGCAAGTTTCGGGAATAGGCTATCACGAGGGAATGAGATTCCTCGGTGATTTCTCTTCCAGACTCTATATTATTAGGAGAATCTGATGAATAACATCATAGTTGCCGGTGCTGGCGCATTCGGCACTGCAGTGGCTGAACGTCTCAGCTGGAATATATCAAATAGGGTAATGCTTCATACTATCGAGAAGGATGTCGAGAAGGATATCAACAGCAACCACATGAACAAGAAATACTTTCCTACCCGCTTTCTTTCAAACTACCTCCACGCGACAAGCGATGCATCTGTGTTCGGTGAGGCGGATGTCATCCTTCTCGTCATACCATCAAAAGCCATCATAGCTTTCTCTGAGGAAATAAGGAGGAATACGAGGAAGGAGCCTCTCATCATCAATCTAGCGAAAGGCATGAGCGATGATGGAGCATTCATCACGGAGAAGATACCATTCCAGCGTACAGCCAGCATGAAAGGACCATCTTTCGCGATTGAGACAATCAATGGATTCCCTACATCATTTACTTTCGGAGGAAAGAGGGAGGATTATGAATTCTTCCGCTCCGAGGTGCTTCCCGATACAGGCTTCTCACTTGATTACTCCAGCGATGTGCGCGCAGTGGAGCTGATGAGCATACTCAAGAATATGTACGCTATCGCAATCGGTGTCGTGTCCGGTAAATTCAACAGCCCTAATGTTGACTTCCTTGTTTACACAAAAGCAGTCAATGAGATGAGAAGGCTTCTAAGGATATTCTCATGCGATGAGGATACGATATTCCGCTATTGCGGCATCGGTGATCTTGGACTCACAGCCCTGAATGATCTTTCACGCAACAGGACGCTTGGCATGCTCATAGGCAAGGGCTTCGGATACGACAAAGAAGGAAAATCCGCGACAGTCGTCGAAGGTCTGAGGACTATAAAGCTGGTTGGTGAAATCACGAGGGAAAAGAATGTCGCTGATGATTTCCCGCTGGTGCAGGCGCTCTATAGATTGCTTTACGAGAATGACACGCTCAACGATTACACATTATCAGTACTGGGCTGACTCAAAGAAATACCTTGCGGATGTAATCAAGGTCATCCGCGATAGGGAATTCCGAGGACCCCGCCCTTATGATAGGAATACTATCCGCAAGAAGCGCGGATATCCTTGGATATGTCCTTGCCATCATTCCCTTTCCAAGATTCACGCGCCTTCCGTCAAGGCTGTCTTTGAGGAGCAGTGCCGATATCCTTCCGCTAAGGCTGAAGAAGACCTCGTCGAAGAATGAGAATGTATTCTCCCCTCCTTTGCATGCTGTGAGATCCATGGGGCTGAGCAGCGCTTTCAGTCTTCCTTCAGGAAACGCATCCATCAGCCGCAGCATCGAAGGTATATCAGGGATAGCAGTCCCCGGTTTCGGGCCTGTTGTCATTATTATCCCCCGCGACTCCGCCTCAGGCATGATATCAACAAGGAAATCCATAAGACGCTGGAAGCCATTCTCATCAGATGGCAAAGGACTTATCGTCAGCACGGGTGCCGAAAGCTCCGACGCCGCATCGAGTGCGGCGATGCACTCGCTTATTCCGCTGTATGAGTCATCAGGCGGGGTATAACCGAGTATCGAGATATTCATCGATAATGATTTCAGTGCTCTCAGCGTCCTCTTCGACAATGCTCTGTAGCTTTCTATCGCGGGAAAGCAAGCCGGGATATCAAGAAGGATGCTATCGACTCGTAGTACATCGAGCTTACGCTTGAGATCCACCATATCAAGCGGACGGAGCGCATAGGACTCAAGCGCGACAGTCCTTCCAGCCCTATCCCCCTTCTCCCTTGCGATGATATGAGACCTGATACGAAGCGCAACTCCAGCGTTCTCATATGCCTCCGGCATGACAGAACTCAGGATTATCTCCTTCTCTGATAGGGGAAGACGGCGAAATGAAGATGGACTCATTGAGCAGAAATTGCGGAAGACGCGGCTGAACTGGGATGCGGACGAGAAGCCACAGCTCTGTATAACATCCTGTATATCAGCATCGGTATAGCTGAGCATCTGCAGAGCATTCCTCACCCTCGCCCTGTGAAGGTATGTGATGATTGATACATCGTATGCCTTCGAGAACTGGCGGGAAAGATAATATGGGGATATCGAGAAACGCTCAGCGAGATCGGGAAGCGTGATCTGCTCCTTATAGTGCGTCTCGATATATTCCGCTATCGGATACATGCGCTCAAGCGGCCTGACAGGCATTCTCTCTGATTGATAAATGCTCATCGGCATAAGCCTTGTGGCTTCTACAAGGAGCAGGACAAAGAGAGCGAAAATCTCTATCTGCCAGCCAGCCTTCAGCTCCTTCCCTTTCTGGAATATCCTGTTGAGAACCACTGTCAGCTCACTGCTCTGTCCGCCTTTGAGACGGAGCACAGGATTATCCAGAAAGAATGGCTGCAGTATGCGCATCGAATAAGAGCGCCCTGTCTCAAGCGCTTCTGGCAGCCTGAAATCTATGATTATCCTTCTCTCTCCAGCTCCGGAATAAATCGATTTATGAAGCATGTGCGGACGCAGGAACAGGACATCCCCACGCTTCAGTGTTATGTATCTCCCTCCTATAAGATGTGAAACTCCATCGTCAATAGGAATCATAATCTCATAGAAATCGTGAAAATGCTCATATGTCATATTGAAATCCGGATACCGGAAGTCGTAATCAACGAAAAGGAATGGTGACGCTGTATCATTGTTGATTCTTATCGATAATCCTTTCTCGAAGAACAACGAATCTGCAAATTCATACATACTTGAAATATAAGCTCATAAGCGCAAAATCTGCAATGTTTTTCTTTATTAACAGCAATAAACGACTAGAAATATGGAAAAACTGCATTATACTTTCTTTATAAAAATGGAGGTTATTATGAACTGGCTTGTCTCTGAGCTTGAGCACGGCTACATCACTCGTTACCTGATGTCGGAGCCGAGGCTTGAGGATGTTTCCGGCGATAAAGTAGCGATAAAGGAAGAATCAAATGTCTGGGCTGGCTCAACAGCCGCTGCCACGCATGAAAATCCCCTGAGAAAGACATTCCTGGCGAAAATTCTGGAGAATGGCATCAAAGCACCTGTCTTCCCAGACCCGGAACCGGAAGGAAAAGCCGTTCTCCTTGGCACAGAGCTTCATCTCGGCTACAGAGCTCCATTCGGAGATCCTGTCGCGGGGACTTCTGTATTCTCGTCAACGCCAAGATGGATCAGCATGGCGCTTCTGACCGTCCTTGAATGCCCGGAAGAAGGCGATTATCTTTTCCGCGTTTCGGTAGCGGGCGGGCTGTCCATATATGACAAGGATGGCAAGGAGCTTCATTCTTTCAGGCCTTATAAGAGAAACGAGCCGAATGATGAGGATTTCACGCTTCATCTCCAGAAAGGTGACAATGAGCTTCATTTCGAGCTCGATGAATTTGCAGAGCGTGACACAGAAGCCACATTCTCGATGCGTCTTCTCAGCGGCAAAGGAAACGTGAAGCAGAAGCTTCCCATGGGAGAGCGTGACACGGATATCCTGCTGAGAGCGGAGAAAGCGATAGAGACGCTGGCATTCGACAGAAGCACATTCACAGAAGGCCATGTGACGATGACATGCCAGAATCCATACAGTGACAAGGATTTCGTGGTACATCTTAAAGGCGCTACAGAGGAGAACACATTCCTTGGGATTTACAAGACTGCAGACGCAGTGTTCAGCAACGGCAGCAATCATGCAGATCTCGGGCCTGTAGAGGATTTCCCTGTCGGATTCCTGAGATTCAGCGTCTCTTGCGTCGCTGGCGGAATCACAATCAATACAGTCAGGACATATGAGAATTTCCCTTTCTCTTTCCTTGATGAGGCACCTTCGGATTATAACGAGAGAAAGCAGAAAGCCTGGGAATATCTTGCAAAGCATGGTGAGCAGAACGCTAACAGGGCGATGGCGCTGCTCTTCACGAATGGAGACAAGGACGAGATTGAGACGATACTCCGCCGTCAGCTTGATTTCATCAACAAGCGAAGCGACTGCTCAGATTTCTACCTCTCATATTTCCCGTTCATGATCAGGCATTTCGGCTCCTCGGGGCTTATCAGGAAGGAAACACTCCACGACATGGAGGAATGTCTTCTCAACTTCCGTTACTGGCATGATGAGCCGGGTGATGATGCAATGTGGTTCTGGAGCGAGAATCACGCGCTCATGTTCCATGTGTGCCAGCTTATTGCAGGTGAAATGTATCCTGACAGGATTTTCACCAACAGCGGCATGACAGGAGTGGAAATGCAGAAGAAGGCGATAGATCTCCTCAGACCATGGTTCGAGACATTCTTCAGAGAAGGTTTCACAGAGTGGAACAGCCCACCCTATCTTCCTATCGACTCCCTTGGCTTCGCGTCGCTTTACGCGCAGACAGAGAATGCGGAGATGAAGGAGAACGCGAGAAAAGCGCTTGAGTACATGTTCCATCTTCTTGCTGTGACTTCCTACAATGGAATCTTCAGCACGACAAGCGGAAGAACATACCTCAAGGAGCTTATGGGCAATTATTCCAACTGTCCATCGTTCATCAACTGGATAGCCTATGGAATCGGCAATGAATCACATGCAGGAAAGGGCTCCGTACCTGTTCTCATGGGTGATTACATCCCTGATGAGGAGAATAGGAAGTTCCACATCATAGAGAAGGGAAAAGCCCTGTCATGGAAGTCTACACATGGCTACAACGGCTATGCCGATGTGACTGTCTATAAGACGAATTCATATCTGCTTTCAGCGGCGAATGACTTCAATCCGGGACGCAGAGGCTTCCAGGAAGATGTAATACACGCGGTAATGAGCGCAGAGGAGCACGTATGGATCAACCATCCTGGAGAATTCGCTCTTTATGGACAGGCGCGTCCATCATACTGGGCAGGCTCAGGCACGCTTCCGAGAGCAAACCAGTATAAGGGATTCGCTTCTGTAATCTATTTCGTCTCAGAGCATCACCCTGTGGACTTCACGCACGCATACTTCCCTTCATTCGCATTCAGAAAATGGGAAATGAAAGATGGCTGGGTATTCGGCGAGGCTTACAGCGGCGGTCTTATAGCGCTCAGCGCGGCGAACGGCATCACGATGGAGACTTCTGGACCTAACAAGGATAGGGAGATAAAGAGCCAGGGCAAGAAGAACATCTGGATTATGAGATGCGCCGAGCTCTGGAAGGAAGGAAGCCTTGAAGCTTTCGAAAAGAAGATTCTCTCGATGGCTCTCTCTTATGACATGGAAAAACTCTCCTACACTGCTGAAGATCCGGAATACGGGACAATCACAGCATCATGGGAGACAAGTCTCTCGGTAGATGGGAAGGCTGAGAATTACAAAGGCTTCACACCGTCAGGTACGGTTGTGATGGAAAACATTATGTAAATTTACGATTCTGCGTGGCTGGAGTCTTCCGGTCACGCAATCGATAATTTAGAATTATTTGTTATTAGGAGGATTCAGATGAAAAAAGCAATAGCTTTACTGCTTCTTGCAGCTCTTATCATGGTCCCGGCATTCGCAGGTGGTTCAAAGGAGCCGAAGGCACCAGAGAACCCTACAGTTCTCAGAGTACTGCTTAGCGAAGAGCCGACATCAGGAGACGCTTTCACATCAACACTCAACAAGTGGGCAGAGGAGACAGGCAACACTGTCGATCTCATGGTTATCCCATATGACGATCAGCTTACGAAGTTCCCTCTCATGGCAAGGAACAACGACCTTCCTGATCTCATCGCGACAACAAGACTCACAAGACTCTATCCTGATGAGTTCATCGATATGACAGACCAGATCGACATCTCGATCTTCGAGCCACAGGCTCTTATGATCATCGGTCAGGATTACACGACAAACCAGAATCTCTGTCTGCCATACCAGTTCACAATCACGAACGTCTTCTACAACAAGGACGCTTTCGAGAAAGCTGGAATCGAGGCACCTACTCCAGATGATCCATGGACACTTGAAGAGCTGAGAGCAAACGCTCAGATTCTTCAGGAGAAAGGCGGAGTGAAGTACGGAATGGCTATGGATGACTCCAGAGCACGTTATGACAACATGATGTATATGTATGGCGGCTCAATGGTACAGAAAGCTGGAGACTCATTCGCTGTAGCTATCAACAGCCCTGAGACCATCGCAGCGCTCACAGAGTTCATTGAGTGGAATAATTCTGTAATGCCTAAGGCAATCTGGGCTGGCGGAACAACAGATAACCCAGCTGACTACTTCCAGAATGGCGACGTAGGCATCTACTTCTCCGGCTCATGGAACTACAACATGTTCTACCAGAACATCGACTCCTTCGAATGGGGAATCATGCCGTCACCAGTAGGACCTGCTGGACGCTCAGCAATCCTTGGCGGTTCTGGTCTTGCTGTTCCTAAGAATGCTTCCAACAGCGCTCTTGCTATTGAGTTCATCAAGTGGTTCTACGAGAATCCTGAGAACTTCTCATACTTCCTCAGCCTCGATAAGGGTCTTTCTTCAATCATCGGTGTAACATACACACCAGACGATCCGAAGGTAGCTGCGGATTATGAGATTCTCCAGACAGAAGTCGCAAATACATCTGAGCTCTTCAACGTAGATGAAAGCTCCTCATGGAGAAACTACTACGACAACGAGTACAGAGACGCACTTCATCAGGCTGTAAACGGAGATATGTCTGCTGAAGAAGCTCTTACAGAGTTTGCGGAGATGCTCTCAAGAAAGTCTGGCTGGGAAATGCTTTACTAATCCAGTCTTCGGCATTGGCATCCGGGGCAAGCTCAGCCCCGGATGATATTCCTTAAGGAGGTTAAATATGGCAGCTTCCTCTATGAAGATGCATAAAATAACACACACTGCGGCTTTCTGGGGATTTGTAGCACCAAGCGTTGTGCTTTTCACGATCTTCTTCCTGATTCCGCTTGTACTCAGCATCGCTTTCTCATTCACCAACTTCGATGGATGGAAGACGATGGATTTCGTCGGACTTGCGAATTTCGCAGAGCTCTTCCGTGATAAGAACTTCTACGGAGCTCTTGGACGTACATTCGTCTACACTCTCTTCAGCCTTCCATTCAAGGTTATCATTCCGCTTCTGATTGCGGCCCTGCTATGCAGTGATAGAGTCAGATTCAAGAGTTTCTCCAGAACTCTTGTATATATACCGGTTCTCCTTTCATCACTGGTTGTCGGTATCACAATCAACTGGATGTTCAGCGCAGAATACGGACTTGTGAACTTCCTCATCACATCAGCGGGAGGTAAAGCTCTGGATTGGGCTCTCAATCCATACCTCGCGACATTTGTCATCAGCTTCGCATCCAACTGGGCTTCAACAGGCTTCTACATGATTATCTTCATCGGCGGTATCAAGAGTATCAGCAATGATATCTACGAAGCCGCGTCAATTGATGGCTGTACATCAAAACAGACATTCCTGAAGATAACAATCCCTATGCTCGCGCCTACGACATTCCTTGCAGTTCTTCTCGCTACAGTAAACCTTCTTAAGGAATATGCGCTTGTTCAGGGTATTACACAGGGTGGTCCTGGTATCAAGACCGTCTTCATAATCCAGTACATATTCGACAAGGGCTTCAACTCCATGCAGTACGGTTATGCCAGCGCAATTTCATTCATCGTAATGATCATCTTCGCGCTCATTGCATATGTACAGTTCAGATTCAGCAATAATGGAGGTGAAAACTGATGCTTAACACAAAAAGAGACAGAATAGTCAATTCTTCAATGACAGTGCTTTCCATTATTGTCGCTCTGGCGATAATCTTCCCTATTGTCTGGCTCATCTGCTCGTCATTCAAGCAGCCTAACGAGCTCTTCAGATACCCACTCCATATGTTCAGCGCCAATCCGACGCTTGATCATTACCGCTCAGTAATGGCCGGTGGATTCATGGGATACATAGGGAACAGCTTCTTTCTTGCGATAGTCGGAACGCTCATCACGCTCGTCATCAGCTCAATGTGCGGCTATGCGCTTGCTGTCTACCGCAACGAGATCAAGTACACGAACAAAGTCTTCGCGGTCTTCCTTCTTGGTACGCTTATCCCCGGTGAGACGCTCACAGTCCCGCAGGTATCTGTAATCAGCGCGCTCGGTCTTTACAACAATATATGGGGTGTTATCCTCCCTGTTGTAACAACGACAACCGGTATCTTCCTTTTCAGGCAGATGTATATGCAGCTTCCGCTTTCATTCGTAGAAGCAGCAAGAATCGATGGCTGTCCGGAATTCAAGACATTCACCCATATAATGGCGCCTCTCGCCTCTTCGACATTCGTCACGCTGACAATCTTCTCGTTCATGTGGAGATGGAATGACTACATTCTCCCGCTCCTCGTTCTCTCCGATCAGAAGAACTATACAATCCAGATTGCTATCAAGAACTTCATCGGTATGAATGGAACAGACTGGTCGAGCATTCTCAGCGCGTCGGTTATTTCGATGATACCGGTGACTATCATCTTCGTTATTCTCCAAAGGTATATCATCGGTGGTATCTCCGCAGGTGGTGTAAAGGGCTGATCATATGGATAGAAAGATAATTGAGCAGAAACTTGAAACACTTATCAAAGGCTTCATGCCTGTGCTCTATCAGGAGGATGATCCTGATTACAACTCAGGCAAGCTCGGCAAAGGCGTTGAGAACAGAGAGCGCTATAAATACTGGGAATGGACTCAGGGCGTAGGGCTTTTCGGTTTATGGAAGCTTTTTGAGAAGACACAGAACAAGAAGTATCTCGACATGCTTGAGTCATATTATGATGAAAGACTGAAGCAGGGGCTTCCCGGCAAGAACGTCAACACAATGGCGCCTATTCTCGCGCTTTCCTATATGGCTGAGTATACCGGCAGGAAAGATTATCTGGACACAGCAAGGGAGTGGACGGCATGGCTTTATGATGGTGGCCTTGACCGTACGCCTGAAGGCGGTTTCCAGCATCGCACGACAGATGATGTGAATGAAGGCGAGCTATGGGACGACACGCTGATGATGAGCGTTCTTCCTCTTGCCAACATGGGACGCATCGACAAGCGTGATGATTACAAAGAGGAGTCTGAATACCAGCTTCTTCTGCATATCGAGCATCTTGCAGATCCTATATCCGGGCTTTGGTATCATGGATACTCTTTCAAGCGTCATGACCACTTCGCTGCGGCATTCTGGGGCAGAGGCAACAGCTGGGCTACAATCGCGCTACCGCTTTTCAACGAGATTCTTTCCCTCAAGCCAAGCATGAAGCGCTATGTCTCGACTGTCTTAGCCCGTCAGGTTGAAGCTGTATCAAAGCTGCAGGATAAGTCAGGCTACTGGCATACACTTCTTGATCATGATGACGAAGGCTCCTATCTTGAGTCCTCATGTACCGCTGGTTTTGGATATGGCATCCTCAAGGGAATCAAGGAAGGAATGCTCGATAAGAAATACATCGAGACAGCGAAGAAAGCACTTCCGGCAGTACTCGATGCCATAAATGACGACGGCGTTCTTGAGATGTGCTCTTATGGAACCCCGATGGGAAGAGAGACTCAGGACTTCTATCGCAACATCCCGATTCATCCAATGCCATACGGTCAGGCAATGGCTATGCTCTTCCTGATTGAAGCGCTGGATTCGGAACTTGCCGAATGACAGATGAGGCTGCAGAGAAATCTGCAGCTTCTCTTTCATATAACTCACGAAATCATTAACATCTAAATATCTATGAAAAATAAAGCTCTATATATCATATGTGCGCTTCTGATGGTGATTCTCGGCCTCAGCGATGCGCTCAGAGGTATTTTCACACCATTATTTACAGATATCTTCGGATTCTCAATGGCTCAGGTTGGTATCATCGTATCAGCAAGTTATCTGGGAAATCTTGTATGTCTGCTTTTCGGAGGTGTCATCCTCGATAAAATAGGCAGGAAAAAGGCAATGGCGCTCTTTGTGCTGGCACTTGCCATCTCCGAGCTTATCCTTCTTGGAGGACGTGTCTACTTTCTTCTGGTGCTCGGCTTTTTCCTCACACTCGGGATATCAACACTGCTGAACACGACAATGAATCTCCTATCCGATTCATTCTCTGCAACGAAGAGCCTCATGCTTCTCAACGCTCTCTTCTTCCTGCAGGGAATCGGGACATCAGGCTCACAGTTCATACTCTCCCGTTTCTCATCCAGCGTGATGGTATGGAATGGTGTTCTCATAGCGATGGCTGTACTGCTGATCCCTCTATGCATCGCCATCACAAGAATCCATACAGAAGGCAAAGCTGAGGTGAAGAAAAACGAAGAGGCTTCCCCTGAGAACAATGTGAAGAAGCTTCAGTTCTTCCCTATCGCGATGATTACAATCTCACTTGGTTTTTACCTTATCGCGGAACATGGACTGACAAATTACCTCATAAAATATGGAACTGACTATCTGAAGCTCACAGCAGCAGCCGCAGGCCTTGGGTTATCACTCTACTCAGCAGGTATCATGGTCGGACGGTTGGTGCTTGGCCAGTTCGTTGACAGAATAGGCGCAAAGAGAATGATGCTCATTCTTCTTGTCGCAGCATTTGCAGTGACTGCTGTAGTCTTCACAACCGGTATATTGCAGATTCTCTTCCTTACCGGTCTTTCTGTGTCACTTGTCTACCCTACTACCGTTGCGATGGTAAGAAAATATGCACCGGCATCTCTTGGGGCGAGAGCAACAACAGTGGCAGTCAGTGCCGCATCGATTCTGGACGTAATCTTCAACGCTGTATTCGGGAAGGCAATCGATACATTCGGTTACGGCTCATCAATGCCTGTCCTGCTTGCGGCACTCGCAATTGCGGCAGTGCTCATGGCACTCTGCGACATAAAGAAGAAAGCATGAGCTACTGAGAGTATTTCAAAGAGCGGCACCTCCTGAAAAGGTGCCGTTCTCATTTTCAATGACTTTATTTGTCTTTCCGACGATACCAGTAAATTGTGGGTGAAATCATATCTGCTCATCTGACATTGATTCAGTTTCAGGATGATAGAATATGACAACGAATCCTGATTTCTGCACATCGAACTCACATCTGCAGTTGCTTTCATTGCATGCATCAACGATACGCTTTAGCCCTGTACCGAAGTTACTAATGTCCTTCGTACTAGAGAAGCGATAGTATTACTCAGCATTTGGCTTTTACGTCGATTATCGTCATTTATATTCCATTTTCTATCAGAATTTCACTCTCAGTGTGCTTCCCTGCGCTCTGCTCTTCTCCACAAGAATCTGCTTATCCACTTTCTCCTTAAGCTCCACGACATGTGAGATGACACCTACAAGCCGACCTCCGGTCGCGAGTGAGGAGAGCACAGAGACTGCTGAGCGGAGCGAGTCCTCATCAAGAGTGCCAAAACCTTCGTCGACAAACATCGTCTCAATCTTCACAGCTCCGGCATTCGCCTGGATTTCCTCAGATAACCCCAGAGCAAGAGCAAGCGATGCCTTGAATGTCTCACCCCCGGAAAGCGTTGCCGCTGGCCGTATCTTTGATGTGAAATGATCCATCACATCGATATCAAGTCCCATCTTCTGTCCTTTGCTACGGGCTTTATCGCTTCTCTCCATCTCATACTGCTGGTCTGTCATAGCAAGAAGCTTGCTATTAGCACGGCGTAGGATTCTATCGAGATATCTTGTCTGCACGTACGTCTCAAGTGAGAGCTTATTCTCACCGCTGAGAGTACCATTAGCAACATCAGAAAGCTCCTGAAGCATCGCCCATTTCTCTCTTAGCGCGTTGCCCTTCTCTTCAATCTCGTCGTATCGCCGTATAGCACTCTCAATGCTTTTGAGGTGTACATTGCAATCTGTTTTCCTCTTCTCAAGCTCTCTGACTGTTTCTTCCAGTTCCGCAGCGTCATTTCTGAGGCTATCGATATCATAATCGGGGATTGCGGATATCTGCTTCCTGACCTCCGCTATGCTTCCCTCCGCGGAGGCTTTCATCGTGATAGCATCATTCAGTCCATCTGTGGCACTCTGAATACTGTTCTCAAGCCTTGTCGCATGCTCTTTGAGAGCGGAAAGCCTTTCTTCCGCCTCTCTTTTGCTTTCAAATAACAGCTGTGACCTGAGCTTTTCCTTCTCGCTCTCCTTCATCGCGATTTCTTTCAAGAGGATTTTCACTGCTGTATCAGCTTCACTTTTCTGCACCTTGAGATTCTCTATATTATTCATAAGCTCTGCATTTCTTTCTGCAAGCTTAGCCGCATTCTCCTTATCTTTGCGTAAGGACATGATTTTCCCATCAGATGATGTCTTCTCTTCCTTGAGAATCTCATATGACGAGGAGAAATCATCAGTTTTTATACCGATAGCCTCCGCCATCTTCCTGATTTCATCCTCAAGCTTATCCATCTGCCCTTTATAATGCTCTATCGAAGCACCTGCGGCACTTTTATCAGCAGCAAGCGATGAAATCTTTTCAGAAAGACTGGAAAGCTTTTCTTCAATATTCCCAAGTGCATCCGTGAGTTCTGACTTCTGCTTGAAAGCTTTTTCCGAGTCTTCCACAAGATGGGAGATCTCTGAGAGAATCACAGTAATTTCCTTGTCCCTGATTGCCGGAGGAAGTATATTCCTATGCTTCTTTATATCCTCTTTCAGCATCTCTATAGAGCCTGCAATCCTGCCGTTCTCACTTTCGGCACGCTGAGCATCAGAAGCCGCTTTCCTCTCTGCTCTTTCCGCATCCTCAAGATCTTCCTTCGTGTATGCCTTCCCATCTGAAACAGCAGGAGATGGATGGTGGATAGAGCCGCATACAGGGCAAGGCTTACCTTCCTCAAGATTCCTTGCAAGCGATGCCGCGCCATTAAGGTAATAAGACGCGATCATCGCGGAATGCTCATCGCGCTTTGCTTTCAGCGTTTCCACATAACTTCTCAGTCTCCCTTCAGCTTCCGCTTTCTCGTTCTGCTTTGTCTTCAGTGCAGATAACGCTTTATCGAGCAAGGAAGCGGTTTCAGAGAGCGCCTTCGCTTCCTCCTGCCTTTTCTCTACACCATCAAGAGATGAAAGCTTCCTTTCAATGTCACTCTTTTTATTGAGATATGCTTTTCTATCCTCTTCCAGTGATTTCTCATCAGTTTCTATCATTGAAAGCTTTTCAGCTGTCTTCCTGAGATTATCCGCAGCTGTATCGCACTCATTTATAACCTTTGAAAGCCTTTCGAAAGCACCAAGCTGCTCCCTGATTCTGTAATTTCTCTCAGTCTCAGCTTCAAGCCGTGACTGTGTATCAGCAAGGCGCAGAGCTTCCTGCTGCACGTTCTGAAGCTCAGCGCTCTTCTTCTCTATATCATGAAAGGCCTTTTCAGACTCTTCTGCTCTCTTTCTCTTCTCTTCAATCCTTGCATCGATATCCTTCAGTATCCTCTCTTCTTCCTCATAGGCAGGAAGGGCTTTACTGAGACTGGCAATCTCAAGAAGCGCGTTATCCTTTTCCTTGCGATACTCAGGGATTCTATCGGCTTCAGCTTTCGCCTCTTCCACTTTCCGCAGTATCGTCTCCACCTCCGCCTCTTTCTTGGCGAGGCCTGCCTTCAGGTTCTCCTTCTTCTGCCATTCAGATATGGCCTCATCCACTTTCCTTTTCTTCTCCGAGCACTCATTGAATGCGGACGCTGCTTTTGCGGATGCTTCTTCTGCCTCCTCTCTGATGCCATCAAGGATCTCTTTGATATCTTCCGTGATGATATCCTTATGCTTCGCTTCCTCAAGAGCCCCATACCACGCTGAATCCTCAGAAATGGATATGGATGCTATAATCGCCTTCTCACCGATACCGATAGCGGCATACGCATCTCTGGCTTTCTTCGCTTTCTCTGATAGCAGATTCTGCAATTCACCATAGCTGTCAGTATTGAAGATCTTCTTGAAAAGCATACGCTTCTCATCAGTCTTCGAGATGAGGAATCTGCTGAACTTCCCCTGCGCGAGCATGACAATCTGGGCAAACTGCTCAGCTGTCATACCGACAATCTCGATAACCTTCCTATTCACCTGATCGGTTTTCGTCAGAACACTTCCATCAGGAAGATAGAAGGAAACCGAGGCTGGCTCTGCAATCATTCCATCTCCGCGCTTTCTTGGACGCAGCTGCATTGGAGAGCGTTTTATCGTGTACTGATTACCTTTTTCCGAGAAGACAAGCTCAACGCTTGTTGGAGTATCATCAGAAGCCCACTGGCATCTCATCAGGGCTGCATCTCTATTCTCTTCCGCTGTCGTGACACCGAAAAGTGCATAGGAGAGCGCATCGAAGAGCGTGGTCTTCCCAGATCCCGTTGCTCCTGAAATAAGATAAAGCCCTTCTTCTCCGAAGAGGGAGAAATCAATGGTGGTTCTATCTTTAAATGGTCCGAATGCCGTGACAGTAAGTTTCCTAGGTCTCATGCATCACCCCATATTTCCCTGATAGACTCATCAAGAACCGCTTTCTGCTCATCGCTCATCTTCTTTCTTGTCATCATCTCAAAGAGCTCGGCAAAATACTCATCTGGCGTCCTTTCACTCTCGTCGCCACCGATGACTATAGAATCAGAGAAAGATCTTGTGCGCGCGTTGTCATACTCAAGTGATAGAAAGCGTGGAAACAGAGCACTTAGTGAGGAGAGAGCGTCAGGGATATCACGCTCATCAGTGAGAATGACGTGCACGTAATCATCAGTGCTCCCACCCGACATAATCTCCGAAAAGCTTCCTTTCCTTATAACCACATCATGAAGCGGCTTCAGCTTTATCTCCTCGATATCCAGAGAGCCATCGTCTGAGATTTTCCCATAGAGCACGACCTTCCCCTCGCGTTCAGCAACTGAGTACTTAAGCATCGAGCCTGAGTATCTGACGCTCTTCACTCCAACAGGCTGAGCTCTATGAATGTGTCCCAATGCCACATAATCAAAGGAAGAGAAGACCGAGGATGGAATTGGCGTCTCTCCTCCTATTGATACATCCTCGCTTCCTCCTGTTACCGCACCAAGCACCGCCTGATGAGCAACAAGCACGTTGATACGCTCCTCATCGATAGACACAGAATCAAGGACGAGTTTTATCGCATCACTGAGGGATTCTATGGGATTATCAGGGAAATAACGTCTCACGTCTGCTATGCGGATATATGGCAGCATGTAGATATCACTATTGCCAATTGAGCGCTTCTCCAGCACCCCGCTGAATCTTCCCTGAATATGAAGACCGGATTTATCCACGATATTGCTAAGGTATGAAAGCTTCTCTCCCGGGTCATGATTGCCTGCAATGACAAAAATCTCACTGCTGCCTGATTGAAGCCTTTCAAGAAAACCGCTAAGGAGTGCCGTTGACTCCTCCGCAGGATTTATTCTGTCATATACATCCCCGGCGATGAACACAGCATCGGGCTTACGCTTCTCTATGATGGACTCCAGCTCCCTCAGCATATATTCCTGGTCATCATGAAGCTCATACCCTGAGAGTCTTTTCCCGATATGCAGATCTGAAATATGAATGAAACTGAGCATCCTCTCCTCTATTGCATGAAAACCCTGTCACAGTTTTCTATCTGCTTAGGCTATAAACCACATGCACTTCATCGCTTATGGAGATATCTCCAGGATAGTACTCGAGGCTGTCGGAAAGAGGAGCGGAAGCTTCAGCCATCGCGTAAAGCCTTGTTGTGCCATATGAAGATGACGGGGATGAATCGGAGATGGAAATCAGATCACCGAGTACATAACCTGCCGCGTTTGCATATACACTGGCTTTGTCATGAGCGTCATGCACGGCAAGAGACCTTGCCTTCATTCTCTCCACATCCTTGTTCTCCTTGTCTGCAACGATATTGCCAATTTCGATTCCATCGATACCCGAGACACTCTGGAAAAGAGCACCAGCGGTATCTACAGTGCGGAGAATGATATCAAGGGAATAGACACATCTCTGACCTGTAAGGATGCTTTCACCATCCTTCCACGAGTACTCCGGAGACACGGAAATGCGTGATGTAGAGATATCATCATCAGCAACACCGTTTTCCTTCAGTATCAGAATAGCCTCGTTTATCATCCCGGAAGCGATTGTCCCTGCCTCATCCGTGGTCGGTGACAGCGCGGAAGCTGTGACAGAGAAACGGAGGAAATCCGGCTCCATCATCACAGTCGCACTTCCAGTGACAGACACTGTCGCTGTATCATCCACAGTCGCACAGGAGACAGCAAGGAAAAGAGCAAGAGTATAGACAAGGAGTCTTTTCATATTACCCTCTGAGCTTCAGCTCTGGATGGCTCTCTGCATAGCGCATGAAGAAACCGATGGCCATCATCATGATGCCATTGTCATAAATACCTGTGCCCATGTCTCTGATAACATCCTCCACAGGTACTTCCACGACATCGATAGTCTCATCGGGATCAAGTGACTGCTCACTCACTTTCTCTATATCAGTAACAAGGAAGAAAGACTGTCTATTCGTCATGAACGCATTATTCGGACACACACACCCAAGCTCAGTGAATGTCCCTCTTATACCAGTCTCCTCCATCAGCTCACGTTTGGCAGCATGAAGGGCCTCTTCGCCTTTCTCCACAAGACCTGCAGGAAATTCCCTTGTTATCGACTCAGAGCCATGCCGGAACTGCTCTTCCATGATGAAATATGGTTTACCATCCTTCAGGAACCATGGTATGGCTACAATCCAATCGGGACTTACAATACTCACAAAATCACCTTCTCTGCCGTCTGGTGCCCTTCTATGAGCCATGACAACATCGAAAATCCTCGTCTTGTAAGCCTCGGTGACGGATTCTGTTATCCACATCAGTTTCTTTTCATCAGCCATTGTACTTCCTCGATGGGCAGTTTGACGTGCAATGCGCACATGCGGAAGGCTTGCATGACGGAGTGCCAAGGAATGAAGTATCCCTTGAAGTCGAACATGCAGTACCGTTGTTTATCTCATTTGCGATTGCCTTGAGAGCCTCTGCTGAAGGATGAACACCTGGCTCTGTAATCCACTCCTTTCCAGCATCCTCTGCATCCGGCAGTCCAGCTTCCATTGGAATAGCACCAAGGAATGGCACATGCATATCCTGGCACATCTTCTTTCCACCGCCTTTACCGAAGATAGGAATCTCATGCTGGCAATATGGGCAGATAAGCCCTGACATGTTCTCAACAACACCGATTATAGCCACTCCGAGCTTTCGTGAGAAATTGACGGAGCGCCGGGCATCCAGAACAGCAACCTCCTGCGGGGTTGTGACGATAATGGAGCCTGTGAGTTCCGGGATTGACTGGCATATCGTGAGCTGCTCGTCACCAGTTCCAGGAGGTGTATCGATAAGAAGGTAATCCAGCTCACCCCACTCCACATCACCAAGGAACTGACGTATGGCGCTATTCTTGAGACTTCCCCTCCAGATAACAGGGGAATCAGGATCCTCAAGAGCAAAAGCAAGCGACATGACCTTGAGATTCTCCCGAGGGCTTACAGGAATGAATGTGTGACCATCCTCGCTCTGCAGCTCAGCATTGCGGCAGCCGAACATAACCGCAACATTAGGGCCATGAAGATCTGTATCGAGAACACCGACACGGCATCCCATATCAACAAGAGCATTCGCAAGATTTACAGTAACCGTAGTCTTGCCAACACCGCCTTTGCCGCTCATTATCATGATCTTGCGGCCTATCTTATCCATGCGCTCGCGTATTCTCAGCGTCTGCGCCTCATATTCATCCATATGATTATCAGCCATAATAAACTCCTGACTTACTGAATATAGCACAAGAAGCAGAAAACGGCTGTAGACGCACAGCCATTTCCGCAAATACTATTTCCAGCCTATTCTATCAAGAAGAGAAAGCAGGGAATCATGAGCAAGCGTAAATGCTTCTGTACCCGTAAGCTTTCTCCCATTCTTCATCGAACTTCCATTCTCAAGAGCGCTGAAGCCCTGGAAGTCCGCAAGATGCGGCTCGAGTGACAGGAACCCATCATATTTCTCACCTTTGAGGATACTGAGGATTTCCTCAAGATGCCCATCCCCATAACCGGCTGGAACAACAGAGCCATCACTCCACCTCGCATCCTTGACGTGGATATACGCAATGTACTTACTGAGCATATCCCAGGCCTCAAGCGTATCCTGATGGCACTGGACGAAGTTAGCGAAATCGAAGACACCCTTGAAGTTATCTGAATAGAATCTTTCCATGATCTTCAGGCAGCGCGGTGCAATATCACCATAGATTTCCTTCTCATTCTCATGGAGAAGGACGAGATTTTCATTTGCGGCGTAAGTCACGAGCTTTTCGAGACGCCGCATGACCTCATCCTCATACTTCTCAGGATTCTCTCCCTCCGGGATGAAGAATGAGAACATTCTTATATTCCTTGTCCCAAAGAGCTTCGCGATATCACAAGTATGGCGGAATAAATCGAAATGAGGCGCAAAATCATCACCAATGCCTATTTTTCCGATTGAGGAACCGACAGATGAAAGCTTAATGCCGGCATCGTCAAGTTTACTCTTTATCTTCTCCGCATCCGAAAGCGAATAGGAAATGAGCGGTGAGCCATCGACTCCTCTGCATTCAATCCATTCCATCCCCAGCTTCTTGATTACTTCAATCTGGGTATCAAGAGAAGCATCTATCTCATCCGCAAAACCTGAAAGCCTATACATGTATTCCTCCTCAATATGTCCCTTCTGTGGAAAATGTTATGCCCCTGTCTTCCTTGTGCCTTGATTCCTTCCGGCGCTTATCGAGCTCGGAAAGGAATAGATCCTCGTCAAATGGTATTGTGACCGTCTTATCAAGCCAGGACGAGAGGTAAAGGGCGTTAGATAGCATAAGACCGTTTATTCCCTCATAACCGGGCGCAACAAGCTCACCATGGCCGAGAATCTTAGCGGCGAATGCGTTAATGACTGCTTTATGCTGTGGATTCTCACCTTCTATATTGATGACTTCCTCCGCGCATTCAGGCTTGTCGAAACCGCCCTTAGCTGTCACGCAGAATTCCCTCTCGTTCATCGAGAGACGATAGAGCGTAAGCCTATCATTCTCACACACAAGCTTTCCTTTTTCGAGATCGATTTCGAATCGGTTAGTGCCAGGGGCATCGCCTGTGGATGTAACGAAAACGCCAGTCGCGCCATTGGAATACTCCCAGTACGCGCTCACATCATCCTCCACTTCTATATCGTGCCATTTACCTACGTGGCAGAACGCCCTCACGCGTTCAGGCATACCGCATATCCATGTGACAAGATCCATCTGATGCGGGCACTGGTTAAGAAGGACACCTCCACCTTCCCCATTCCATGTCGCCCTCCAAGCGCCTGAGTCATAATAAATCTGTGTCCTGTACCAATCTGTGATGATCCAGTTGACGCGCTTTATCTCACCAAGCTCGCCAGAGGATACCAAATCCTTCATCTTTATATAGAGCGGATTCGTCCGCTGGTTGAACATGATAGCAAAAACAAGCTCAGGATGCTTTGCCGCCTCCTCGTTCATCTCCCTGACCTGCTTTGTGTAGACACCTGCGGGTTTATCTGAGAGTACATGAAGTCCATGACGAAGCGCATAGATGGCGAATTCAGGATGGAAGTAATGAGGAACCTCGATCATCACAGCTTCCACAAGCGAGCTGTCTATAAGCTCATGGCCATCCTCAAAGACGGGAACATCAGGATAGATTGATGAGAACCAGTCACGTCTCTCTTTCCTGAGATCGGCCACGCCAGCGATTTCCACTTCAGGACAGTCACCAGCCTTAATCATATTCACATATCCTGAGCCCATGTTCCCGAGCCCGATGATTCCAAGCTTTACTTTCCTCATTTTATTTCTCCAGAAGAAGCGTAACTATCTCATACGGATGGAATAGAAGTGATACAGAGTCCCCTTCAGCTATAGCACACTTCTCTTTCTCTATAAGATTCGTCTCATAGATTTTCCACTCTCCAGAGAAAGCAATCGCAGCTTTCTCTCTCTCGCCAAGAGCCTCATAAAGACGCACGATCACGCCATTTCCGTCCTCGCTTCTCTTCACTGTATCGACAACAATGCCAGGATTATCGGAAGAGACAAATGAAGAAAGCATATTCTTATCAGTCGAGGCTGTGTATATACCTCTATTGAGCGCCTCAGCCTCCTTCAGTGTCCCGCCTTCTCTCCATGTCCCTTTATGAGGATAGAATGCATAGACCGTCTCATGGTGGCCATGATCTGCTCTTACATCAGGGAAAGTACCTGATTTAAGAAGCGAGAGCGTCATGACACCATTCTTGATACTGTAGCCATATCTGCTATCTGTGATGATAGAGCATCCATAGCCCGGCTCCGAAAGATCAGACCATCTCTGGGCAGGTACTTCAAACTGTGCTCTATCCCAGCTCGTGTTCTCAGTAGTCGAGCGCTCTATAGCTCCGAACTGTACTTCATACGATGCTTTCGCCGCATGCACATCAACAGGGAACTCCGCCTTGACGATGAGATGATCCTCATGCCAATCGATAGAAGTAATGAAGTCAATTCTTCCTGTGTGTCCATAGAAAACCATGTCCTGCTCTACCGAAGAGGACATGAACTGCCTCTTTATTCTCACGACAGCGCGAACAGATGTGTTTTCAACGATCTCCGCGCTTCCATCTGTCCATGGATAAGGCTTATCAAGATGGTATTCCTCAAGATTCCAGTTATCGTACTCAAGAGGCCTGTCCTCATACGCGACAATCGCATTGCCTTCCCTGCCTTTTGTGATTATCTCCCTCTCTTCAGCTTTATCGTAAAGCGACACGATATTACCATTCCCGCTGAGCGTGACGCGGTAATAAGGTGTCTCAAACTCCGGAAGCGTGCCTTTTATGATATTCCCGCTTCCTTTTGCATCTCCTGCAAACGTCTTCACGCCATATGAAGGAAGATCTTTGAGAAGATACGCATAGCGTCCATCATAAGTGCTTTCTCCAAAAAGGCCTGAAAGCTCATTATCCGAGATGTATACCGTATCTGAAGGAAGCGATGTAGTTGTGAATACAGCTGTCTTATCGCCAGTGCTTCCGGAAAGCTTTTCAACAGAGCGCGCTATGATGGCTTTATCTTTCGAAGCGGCTTCTTCGTACTCCGCGAAAGCTGTCTCATATACCTCCGCAATGGCAGAGCCTGGGAGTATATCATGGAATTGATTGAGCAGCATCTTCTTCCATATCCAGTCAAAGTCCGCTGCGGGATACTCAATACCGCTCATGATGGCAATCGCTTCAGCATCATGTGTCAGAGCCTCAATCTTCCTGTTCCAGCGTTTCTCCTCCGCTACCGATGTCAGGATACCTCTATGATATTCAAAGTAGAGCTCGCCTTCCCACCTTGGGAGCCTTGATGTATCAAGCGTGGACTCAAGATGATGGAAAAACTCCCGTACTGTCGTATGCTTCACTCTCGGACAGCGCGCAACAGAATGCTCAAGGCGTCTTGAGTTCTCAAGCATCTGATACGTCGGACCGCCGCCGCCATCACCGTAACCATAGCATGTGAGAACATCATCAGTCACATCCTTATCAATGAATCTCTGCCATGTTCCCATTATCTGTGATGGATTCTGCAAGCCGTTATATGTCGTGTTGAAGACCTTCGATAGTCCTGTCTTGTCATAATTCTTCGTCGATATGAAATGAGCGAGGATCTCGCTGCCATCAATGCCACGCCAGGTGAAGACATCAAACGGGAAGCGATGGGTATCACTCCAGTTGATTTTCGTAGTCATGAAGTATTTCAGCCCTGATTTTTTCATCAGCTGCGGGATATTCCCATTGAAACCGAATGCATCCGGAAGCCAGAGCACCTCCTGATGATCGACTCCGAACTCATCGCGATAGAAACGTGTGCCATGGATAATCTGGCGTACAAGAGATTCGCCTCCTGTAAGCACTGAATCAGGCTCGACATACATGCCGCCTTCAGCTTCCCATTGTCCTTCCTTTATCTTCTCCCTGATCCTCTCATAGACAGAAGGCGCCAGCTCTTTCACGAACTGGTAAAGCTGCGGCTGAGAAAGCATGAATCGCATCTCAGGATAGTGATCCAGGAGATTAAGTGCAGTGAGCGCGCTCCTGACAGCTTTCTCCCTCGTCTGCTTCACTGGCCATTTCCAGCCAAGATCTATATGAGTGCTTCCGACAGACCATACAGCGACATCCGAAGGATTCCTCGACGAAAGATAATTCTCCATGATTGCCCTCGCCTCTGGAATTGAAGCGACAAGAAGCTCATGGCTACGCGTGTCGAGCGCGTCAATCGCCTCCTCCAGCACCTTGAAGGCTTTCACTCTCTCCACGTCATTCTCATCAAGGAAATCGGCGCATTCGAAGATATTCTTCATATCATAATAGAGCCCCATGACAGTGAAATCAGGAGAGAAGGCATCGAGACGGAAAAGATTCACAGACGATGCATGATTGGAGTACGCGTAGAATGACAGGTGGAATGTATCAGATAGCGCTGCCTCTTCCGTAAGGACTGCCATTCTGTGGTTCATATCCATAGTGGCTCTGAGTTTTCCATCGAGGTACATCAGTATCTGTGGGTTATCTGTATTCCAGAGATCGGTATCACCTGTCGAAAGCATGACAGCAAAAGGCTTTTCTGCCTCCATAGGCTTCACATCAGCCATGAATCTGAAATGCCTGTCATGACCGCCCCATGTGCTGTCTCTTCCGAAATCCTTCCAATCCAGACCTTCATCGGAGACAGTCTCCTGAAGATCATACCCATAGTCCGCAATCTTTATGCCACTGACAGCCTGATTGCTTGTCATCATTTCCTTCTCGATATACTCAAGAATCGCGCGGATTCTATTCCTTCTGTCTTTCATAAACACTCCTGCTAGCTATCTTACCGTATTTGGGCAAGCGGCAAAACAGAAAACTCATGTTTCAGAGAAAAACCCGGCCAATTGACCGGGCTATGCTATCAACCTTGCGGCGCATTCAGTATCTGCTCCGCACGCTCTGTCAGGAGCTCCGCGGCCTCAGATGCGGTGTAGTCACCATATCTTACAGCCTCAATCGTGCTGTTGAGGTAACTCTCAACCTCACCCTTTCCTGCGGGATCTGGCGGATCAATAGGAGCTGCATCCACAGCAACCTCATTAACATAAGAGAAGTAGATACCTGTATCTTCCGAAACAAGCGGGGTGACGAACTCGGAAATCTCCGTATTCACAGGAACACCTCTCTCACCAAGAAGAATCTCATTTGCTTCCTTGCTGTTTGTGAACCAGTCAATGAAAGCAATTGCCTCATCCTTCACATCAGAGCTCTCCGCTACGGAGAAGAACATCGCTGGCTTCAGGAACCATGATACAGATGTAGCATCCGCGTTATGGGGATAGTTGCAGATACCAAGCTCAAAGCCTGCGGCATCAGCAGCTTCTGCCATAAACACATACTGATTAGCCATCATATAGTCATTCCATGTAGTTCCCTTAATTACAAGGCGCTGTGTAGCGTCATCGAGATTGACCTCCGCAACCTGCTCTGGGGAAACTGCGAATGGGGCATCCCTGAACCATGACACGAGCTCGAAATACTTCTCCGCGGAAGTGCTATCGCCTGCTTTGAGTTCAGCGAAGAAATCTGAGCCGTAATCACGGGCGACCATCTGTGCCGACTGCAGAGCGCCGAAGCTGAAATCTGTGAGTACTTTGCCATCCGTACCGTCATACACGCGCTGGCTTATATCATAGAGCTCATCGAATGTCGGATTGACAGGCACCTCAATACCAAGAGAATCGGTGAGAGTCTTGTTATAGAACATAGCTGTTGTATTGGTACCGAGCGAGAGCGCATAGCACTCACCATCAACAGAGCCAGACTCGATGATTGACTGAGGAATCTTCGATGTATCGAGCGCGCCGCTTTCGATATACTTGTTAAGACCTTCAAGCAATCCTGCTGCAACATATTGCTCGATATAAGAATAATCCATCTGCACGACATCAGGCATATTGCCGCCAGCCGCCATTGCTGAAAGCTTATCCCAATAGCCTGTCCAGTCCGCGAACTGCGCGTTGATCTGTACATCGGGATTGATTTCCATATAGAGATCTATGGCTTTCTGTGTAAGATCATTCCTAACAGCAGCTCCCCACCAGTAAATCTCAAGAACTGTCTTTCCAGAATCCTCAGCTGCATTCTCTGCGGCTTTTGTCTCCTTCGGGCCGCCAGCGAAAAGCATAGCGGAAACAAGGAAGAGACTGAGAATAATCGTCAAGGCTTTCTTCATTTTCCTACTCCTTTTTCTATATCATGGAAGGAAGACCTTCCTATATTCCTCAGGTGCAAGCTTCATCGTGCGGTCCGCGTTCATGAGCCCGTTTGTCTCCTGCTCCACATCTGTAAGCTGCGTATAGCAGAAACCTGCAATCGGAGCAGAGATGAGATGAGAGACAGCATCCTTGATTCTCGCCATGAACTCCTCAGCGTTATGCACTTTACCGTAATAACCCCAGGTGTCCTCAGAGCCATCACAGAAAGCGATTCCGCCGAACTCAGTAAGCATCACAGGCTGTCCGGAATACTCTGCGCTTTTGCATAACAGCGGCCTGCTCTCGGCAATATTGTTCTCGACGATACGCATCGGATTGTCATATTTTGAAGCTATATCGCTCGCGAAACGATAATCATGGACTGCATATATATCTGTCTCCGAAGGCTGCTCCCATCCATCATTGGTGCTTACAAGACGCGATGGGTCGTAGGAGGAGAGAAGATAATAAAGCGATGACGCGAAATCACGCTGTCTATCCCCTGTTGCTATGCCTCCGACACCCCAGCTTTCGTTGAGAGGTACCCATGTGATGATGGATGGATGATTATAATCCCTTGAGACCTGCTCCATGAGATCAGAGAGCGCGGCTCTCATGCTGAAACCGGTAAATCTATGCCACGACTGGAGCTCTCCCCAGACAATGAAGCCAAGCTTATCAGCTAGATAGCAGTATCTCGGATCCTCAGCTTTCTGATGCTTACGGGCGCCATTGAAGCCCATCTCCATCGCGCTCCTGATATCTTTCTCCAGAGCCTTTGCATCAGGTGGAGTGAGAAGCGTATCGGGCCACCATCCCTGATCGAGTACAAGACGCTGATAAAGAATCTTCCCATTAAGATATATCCTGCCATCTGAAACACTCACTTCCCTCATTCCGAAATAAGTGCTCACTTTATCCTCGTTTCCACCTGACATGATGGTTATATCCGCATCAATGAGATTCGGTGTCTCGGGGGACCAGAGAATGTCATAATCACGTACATCATCGAATGGGAATGCATATGTGGATAATCCTATACCCTTCTCAACCGGGACTATGACTCTTCCGCGTCTCTTTCCAGAGAGTGAGAAATCTATCGAAGCATCCCCCGTGTATCCATCAGAGACACAGAGCTCGATATCCACACGCTGCTGCGATACAGAAGGTATGAAATGACAATATTCCGCCCTGTATTCACCAGCCTTCTCAAGCCAGACGCTCTGCCATATACCAGTAACAGGTGTATACCAGCATCCGAAGTTCTCATCAGTCCAGCGCTGCTTTCCCATAGGCAGGTAGCGCGAGTTGCGATCAGTGACTTTCACTTCAAGGACATTCACATCTTCCAGATGGTCGGTTATATCGAATGAAAAAGGTGTGAAGCCTCCTTTATGGCCCCCTATATAAGCGCCATTCAGATACACTTCTGCCTCATAGTCCACAGCTCCGAAAGAGAGAAGGACTTTTCGTCCATCCTTGCTGTAATCAAAGCGACGTCTATACCAGACTGTATCATGATGCTCTTTTATCCCGATTCCGCTCCTTTTTGATTCATAGCAGAAAGGCACTGTTATATTCATGTCAAAACGAGGCTCATCAAATGAGAATTCCCATGTGCCATCGAGAAGCTCTGTATCCATTCGTATCCAGTCAGGACGCGGGTAATTTATTCTTTCCATGGTTTCAGACTAAAGGCAGGAATCCAGAAGTCAACATAAAATTTGCTTTATCACATAATTATTTGATTTAAACAACAGGTTTATATCCTATTTATCTACCATATAAGCTATTTTTATGATTTCAAATTGATTCAAATCAATATTTATTGTAGAAAAACTTCTTCTATTCTATTTTCCCATGGTTTATGATGATTGAAAGGAGAAAGACATGTCGAAGGAATATCTGCTGTCAGCCGAACATGATGAAAAGCTTCTGGAAGTGACAAAAGCGCTATCTAATCCGACACGACTGAAGATACTGAGACTTCTTTATTACAGGAGCCTGGGAGTCAATGAAATCGCATCGGAGCTGTGCCTTCCGCAATCTACTGCGGCTGTGCATATCAAGAGCCTTGAGGATGCAGGACTTATCGCATCTGAGACCACTCCTGGGAACCATGGCATAAAGAAGATATGCAGAAGGACAAAGGATCTTATCTCCATTGATTTACGCGGAGACGAGAATGAAGAGCTGGATTTCTCATCCTCTGTGTCCATGCCGATAGGCGCCTTCACCGATGCCGAGATCAAAGCGACATGCGGAATGTGCAGCGCAAAAGAGCTTCTCAAAGGCGAAGACAGCCCTTCTGAGTTCTTCTCTCCCGAAAGGCTCAACGCGGAGCTTCTATGGTCATCTTCTGGATTTATTGAATATAGATTCCCTATTCCGGAAGATCATCTCGGGAAGATACCGAAGCGTATGCTTCTTTCTTTTGAAGCATGCTCGGAAGCCCCGAACTTCAATGAGAACTGGCCATCAGATCTCACGCTCTGGATCAACGGCACGGAATGCATGACATGGACATGTCCTGGTGACTACGGCAAAAGACAGGGAAGACTCACCCCTGACTGGTGGAACAGAGGAGCCACACAATACGGGCTCCTGTACTCATTCGAGATAGGCCCAGAGAGCAGCGCACTCAACCTGCAGAGGATAAACGGGAAATCCGTCTTCGATTTCTCTCTCGACAGGAAAGAGAGCATCTCGATAAGGATCGGGAACAAGAATGACGCGGACAACAAAGGCGGCTTCAATCTCTTTGGGCGCTCATTCGGGGATTACGCGCAGGATATCATCCTCACTCTTGTATATCCACGCTCCTGATCATCTGATGTTAAGATGACTCCGCACCTGATCGATATCGACGCTCTTATAGGCGTCATGATGGCTTCTCTCCATCCATGAGAGAACATGCTGAAGCCTGTTCTCCATGCTTGGATGTGGATCTGAAAAACCTCCTGAAGGAGCATCGCGAAAAGCTGCCATAAAGCGCAGAAGTCCCTTTCCTTCCCCTATCTTCACAGCGAATTTGTCTGCGCTGTATTCACATCTCTTGCCTCCCAGGAGATAGCAAATATAATGCACACTCTGCGTGATTTTGCTCACAAGCCTGTAAAGCATATAGAAGAGCATCCATACGAGATATGTAAAGCCGTTAACTTTCTCTCCGTTCTTCGGGCCAAGACCTGAAACGAAAGCCCATGGAATCATGATGACGAAGAAGAGCAGGCTGAAGTTCGTGTTGGCTATGGTATTTGCAGTCACATCGTGATGCGCTATGTGACCAAGCTCATGGCCGACTATTCCCCTAAACAGCTCCGCATCCATGCCTGCCGCATTCATTGTCCCTGTATTGATAGCGACCTTGTTGTGTGCGAACGCAAAGGCGTTTATGCTCTCATCCTCACACACATAGAACTTCACCTTCATAGGCATGGAGAATGTTTTCTTCCTCGCTTCTTTCTCAGTTCTGATGCATTCATCGAGAGCCTCTGATGGCAAGAGTCTTTTCATCTTCGATGAGAATGTGAACCACACATTCAGGCGGCAGAATACCCACATGACAATGTAGTAGACGAATGCTGTCGCGATGTAAGGAGAAAGAGCGGCATTGATAATAGTCTCCATCGCATCGGCACTGAATTCCACGCCCAATAAGGAGAGAGTATCAAACACGAAGCTCGCAGTGGAAAGCAGAATCCCTGAAGGAATGCGGAAAAGCTCAAAATCATCCATCGTGATGAAAAGAAGAACATAGACAAGTGCTGTCGTCACGACTGTATACGGTCTCAGGATGAGCTTCCAATAACCTCTGAAAACCACTTTGACAATCACTGAGATAGCCACAATAAGCCCTAATGCAGGCCTCCAGTATCCAGCGATTATACTATCGATACCAAGAGATGAGATGAAGGACGATACAGAGTGCGAAAAAGAGGAGAATGCATCTATCAGCAACGATAGAAAATCCGCGATGAAGTCAACACCAAGCACAGCGAGGATGAAAAGCAGAGCAAAGATCAATGCTAATACGAACAAAACCTTGACCAGTCTCATCATGAAGAAGCTGAGCTTATTTCCTCCCGCTTTGTATTTGATTGCCATTTGAGATCCCCCCGGATTATCAGATTGCGATGCCGACGCTTCTGAGATGTGTCAGCAGCGTGGAAGCATCTTTATAAACAAACGCCTTCATGCCTACACCCAATGCGGCATCGACATTCTCTTTGAGATCATCGGTGAAGAAGCACTCTTCAGGCATGACACCTTCTTTTTCGGCTATATAGAGGAAAAACTCAGGATCAGGCTTATCGATACCGATGATATTCGAGGCGTATGCGGCATCGAATATCTCATACTGTCCTAGTCTGACATGGATATCGTAATGGACATCAATAGTATTCGTGCCCGCCACTATCCGCATGCCATGAACGCGGAGGCTATCAAGTATCTCGCGCGTGGGCTCATCGATAGTCGGTCTGAAATCCTTCGCGAAAAGACTTCCATGTGAAAGATCCGCTTTCACGCCTGTCTTCTCCGAATAGATCCTCCAGAACTCTTCCTCGTTTATCTCACCGCGTGAATAAAGACGCATAGCCCCATTGAATGCTGGGCCGAAATCAGCAAAGCCTTTTATATTCTCAAGCCCCAGTGCTTCTGCGAGAACCGGGGAGACATCGAAATTACGGACGACAACACCGCCCATATCAAAAATACACAGCTTGATCATCAGATACTCCAACAATGATTATGACACAGCAGATGAAAGACTCAAGGAGTCAGACATCAAAAAACAGGACTCCGTTTCCAGAGTCCTGCGGATAAACATATTTCTTCTCAGCCTTTGATACCTGTTGAAGCGATACCTTCCACGAGATAGCGCTGGAATGCAAGGAAGATGATGAAGATAGGGATAAGCGAGAGTGTCGCCATAGCGAACATAGCGCCCCAGTCCGATCCAGCTGTAGGATCGGAGAACATCTTCAATGCATAGCTGACAGGGTATGTTGAAGGATCATTGAGGTAGATGAGAGGAGCAAGGAAGTCGTCCCATCTCCACATGAATGAGAAGATTGCGGATGTAACAAGCGATGGCTTGATCAGAGGAAGGATGATCCTCGGGAAGATGCCATAGATGCTGCAACCGTCAATCGTAGCTGCATCGTCAAGATCTGCCGGTATGCCTTTTATGAACTGCACATTCAAGAAGATGAAGAAGCCTTGTCCAAACCATTGAGGCAAGATGATAGGCAGGAATGAGCCGACCCAACCCATCTTGTTGAAAAGGATGTACTGAGGAATCATGATCATCTGGAATGGAAGCATCATGGCAAGGAGCATACAGCCGAACCAGAAGCCCTTAAGAGGGAAATGGCAGCGGGCAAATCCATAGCCGACGATTGCTGACGAGATGACTGCTCCGATTGTGGAGACTCCTGCAATGATGAATGAGTTCTTGAAGAATGTTCCGAACCCATATCCTGCGAAGCCTGCCCAACCTGTGCTGTAGTTCGTTGTAATCCATGGATCCGGGAAAAGCTTTGCGGCATTTCTGAGAATCTCATTGGAGTTCTTGAATGAGCCAAGCACCATCCAGATAAGCGGATAGAGCATCACCAGTGCGAATATCACCGTGAACACGTGATATATGATTGTATGTATTCTTCTTGTTTCCTGATATCCGTGTTTCATAGCTTATGACTCGTAATATACCCACTTATTCTGGGTCTTGAAGAGAATGAGCGTAAGAGTTCCCACAATGAGAATCATGAACCATGCCATAGCACAGCCATAGCCCATCTTGTTATACGTAAACGAATTCTGATACATGTAAACTGTATAGAAGAGTGTACTGTTCCTCGGCTTGCCCTGCGTGATGATATAGCTCTGGGTGAATGCCATGAAGCCATTGATCAGCTGGTTTATCAAGTTGAAGAAAACCGTCGGTGTAAGCATAGGAAGCGTAATCTTGAAGAAACGGGTAAATGGACCAGCACCTTCAACATCAGCTACCTCATAAAGAGCCACCGGAATCTGCTTCAGACCTGAAAGGAAGATAAGCATCGATGAACCGAACTGCCATACAGCAAGTATGATAAGTGTCCAGATTGCAGTATCAGTGCGTCCAAGCCATGCTATATTGCAGTCGATACCAACTGCCTGCAGCAATGAGTTGACAACACCATCACTTGCGAACATACGCTTCCAGAGAATTGCGATAGCAACTGACGATCCGACGATCGATGGAAGGTAGAAAAGCGCACGGTACAGTCCTGAAGCCTTTGACTTCTTCACAAGCAGAAGCGCAATGAGAAGAGCCATGATAAGGCGCATTGGGACTGAGAATACTACATAGTACATCGTAGCCTTGAACGACTGCCAGAACACGGGGTCGTTGGTAAACATCTGCTTGAAGTTATCGAGCCCGTTGAACTGTGGTGGCGACAGGATATTGTACTTTGTAAATGCAAAACCGAATGACATAGCCATCGGTATAATCATGAATGCCAGGAACCCTACTATGAAGAGCGCTGTGAAGACATATCCTGCAACGCCCTGTGAATTGAGCCTCTGTGCGAATGTCTTCTGCTGCTTCCTCAGGATTACTGTCTTTGGTACTTTGTTAGCCAATTTGTCCTCCTGGGATTAATCCAATGATAAGGGAGCGGAAAGCTCCCCTATCATCACCACGGCATCAGTTTGATGCAAGGATTGACTCTGCTCTTGATACAAAGTCAGCTGTTGCTTCCTCTGCTGTGAGGTAACCATATCTGAGTTCCTCTGCAGTTGTCTTTCCGATAGCCTCGATCTCACCCTTTCCTGCCGGATCCGGTGCGTCAATCGGTGTAGCGATAGTACCGACCTTATCGATGTAATCGAAGATAGCCTGTGAATTTGCATCCACGAGCGGCTTGATAGCTGTAGCTACGTCAGTATTGATAGGAATACCTCTTTCACCCATGAGGATTTCATTAGCTTCTACGCTGTTTGTGAACCAATCGATGAATGCTGCTGCCTCTGCCTTGTGCTTGCTTGTCTCAGCAATTGAGAAGAACTGAGATGGCTTGAGGTACATTGGCTGGCTGACTGCGTCATCAGTTGTAGGATACATTGTGATTGTAAGCGGGCGGCCTGCTGCGTTTACGATAGCGATGTACTGGTTGGAGAATGAGAAGTCATTCCATGTTGTTCCATCTGCAATCGGCTTTGTCTCGACGATATCAGGATTCTTCTCGGAAAGGAGATCCGGGGAGATAGCTGATGGTGCGTCTGCGAACCACTTTACATAATTCCAATGCTTTGTCATTGATGTCTCATCGCCAACTGCAAGCTCATCGAAGAGATGAGAGCCGTTTGTGCGTGCGATGACCTGCATCATGTTGATACCAGCATCGTAATATGTGGAAACACCTGTCTTCTCATAGATGACTTCTGCCATATCATAGAGCTCTTCAACTGTGAGCTGATCCGGCATTGTAAGGCCAGCTGCCTCGAGAACTGCTGGATCGTAAACCATCATAGGAGCATTGCTTCCGAGTGAGAGAGCATAGCAATGGCCGTCGATTGAGCCAGACTCGATGATTGACTGAGGAATCTTCGATGTGTCGATTGTTCCATCCTCGAAGAACGGATTGAGATCGGCAAGAAGCCCATTCTGCTGATACTGGTTGAGATAGCTGTAATCCATCTGGACGATATCAGGCATATTGCCGCCAGCAGCTGTAGCGCTGAGCCTGTCCCAATAGCCAGACCAGTCAGCGAACTCAGCCTTGATTACGATATCGGGGTTCTCAGACATATAAAGGTCAATAGCCTTCTGTGTAACGTCATTTCTGATCTGGTTTCCCCACCAATAAATGTTAAGTGTGATTTTGCCGTCATCAACGGCAGCTTCCTTCTCTTTTCCGCCACCTGCGAACACCATTGATGCCGCAAGAAGTGCTACAAGAAGGACAGAGAGAATCTTCTTCATTCTAAACCTCCGTGTTTGTTATTGATTCTAATATACTTTGACTTGTTTTTCAAAGAAAATACAAGGTCTTCCAAATAAAAATACACAAAGAGAGCCCTTTATACCACCCTTTGGCATACCCACTCAGGTACGAAACACATCGGAAGAGTCCTCAATGAGGACATCACCGGAGAAATCATCATGCTTCTCAATTGAAGCATTGCAATTCTCCATATAAAGCCCGTCTACCCCTGATACACGGAAGGCGTAGCTTCCGAGTTTCTTCACTTCAGTCCCCTCTCCCGGGCGCATATCATAAAGGCCCTTCTCCCACTTCGATATACTCTTCAGTGTTATGGAGACGTTACGCATCTTTATATTCTTCACTTTATGATTTCCATAGATGAAGACACCATTCTCGCCTTCAGCTGTTATATTCTCAAATGTCACATTCTCTATGGCTCCAGATTCCTTATCATGGACACGATTGATGGAAGTGATGGTTATAGGCTCCGCAGTTCCCCACCAGCATGGAGCGAAGCGTCTTGTCTGAATCACTATGCCTGAGAAAAGTACATTCCTCACGGAGCCCTGATCCCTTATCTGGATAGAGATTCCCCTGTTCGTGCCGCTTATGGTGCAGTTGGAGACAATCACATTGCGGAAATCACCAGTACCTTCAGTGCCGATTTTCAAAGCCGCTGATGTGGATTTGAGCGTGCAGCCAGAGATGACGATATTCTCGCATGGGCCATACTCCATATTCCCCGCACTGCTTTTGAGGCAGATGCAGTCATCTGCAGCTTCGACATGGCAGCCTATTATCCTCACATTCGTGCTGTGGTCCGGGTCGATACCATCGGAGTTGGCCACATCAAGAGGATTGAGTATCCGTATCGTCTCAATAAGGACATCGTCGCATCCTGCTGGATGGAGCGTCCAGAACGGAGCATCGGTAAGTGTTATATCACGCACCGTCACATGACGGCACTTCTCGAGATAAATCATCGTCGGACGCGGATAGAATTCACCTGTGACATAGTACTGGGACACACGGCTGACGAACGCGTAGCAATTACCATCTATCACGCCAGAGCCTGTTATCGCGATATTCTCCGCATCGTACGCATATATAAAGGCATATGATGGCTTTAGCGTCACCGGAGTTCCCGCGATATCCACACCGGTGTCCTTCACACCTTTATTCGGATTGATATAATCCTCCAGAACTGGAGTCGCGAGAAGCTTCGAGCCGCGTTCAACATGAAGCTCTACGCCGCTTTTCAGAACAAGAGAAGATGAAAGATATACTCTGCATCCGTTTATTATTACCCGTCCACCGCCGTCCCCATGGGCCTTATCAATAGCGTTCTGGATAAATTCCCTGTCATCGTTTTTCCCATCTCCAGCAGCTCCGAAATCCAATGCGTAGTAATCCATATTTCCTCCAAATCCGTCCGATTTGATGCTATGATAAGCCATACGAATACAGAAAGAAAGGAGACTACTGTGGACAAAAAGGAAATAATCAACGCAATCGAGAAAGTCGTGTATCGCCTCATGAACCTTGGCGGAGCAGATTACAATGCAGACAAAAACAGCTCTGCAGCTGATACGATGCATGGCGTCATCGCACGTGACTGGGGAATCGAGGAATGGGACTGGCCTCAGGGCGTAGGACTCTACGGACTCTCAAAACTTCAGAGCTATTATAAGGATAATAGATATGATGAATTCCTCGACTCATGGTATCAGAGGAACCTGAAAATAGGTCTGCCATCAATCAATATCAACACGACAGCACCATTCCTAGCTCTTATGGATCTCGTGAGAAGAACGGGCAACAAGCAGTATGAGAAGATGTGTCTCGAGAGAGCTGAATGGCTGATGAACGATCTTCCGAAGACAAGGGATGGTGGTTTCCAGCATGTCACTTCCGCAGTAGGTAACCGTGATGGTGTAAGCCTCAACGAGAACCAGATCTGGGTCGACACGCTCTTTATGGCAGTCATGTTCCTCAATCAGGCTGGACAGTACTTCAACCGCCCAGATTTCGTGGAAGAATCAATCAAGCAATTCCTTATCCACATCAAGTATCTCTACGAGAAGAAGAATGGCCTTTTCCACCATGGCTGGACATTCGATGGAATGAACAACTTCGGAGGCGTCTTCTGGTGCAGAGGAAACTCATGGTTCACATATGGCGTCATCGACTACCTCGCGGCTTTCGATAAAATCTCATGCCCAGATGGAGTGAAGAGCTTCCTTATCGATACATTCACAGCACAGGCGGAAGCACTTGCTAAGCTTCAGGACAAGTCAGGGCTCTGGCATACAGTGCTCGATGATGACACAAGCTATGTGGAAGCCTCAGGCTCTGGCGCAATCACAGCGGGAATCGCGAAAGGCGTCAAGCTTGGCATCCTTCCTGAAAAATACAGAGCGACTGCTGAAAACGGTGTCAAAGGACTCGTTGGCTCTGTTTCTGAAGATGGCACGGTACTCAACGTCTCCGCTGGCACTCCAGTAGGGCCAGACAAGGACCACTACAGAAACATCATCGTACGCCCGATGGCTTATGGACAGTCACTTACTCTCTTAGCTCTCGTAGAGGCACTCGACCTCTGAGAAAAAGAAGATTTGCAGGTATGATAGGCAGCGCGGTGCTGCCTATCTTTCTTATGAGTGTCATCGCGTCACCTTAAAACGAAACGATACTTACCTTTTCCCTGTCCTCTGACTTCTTCAATCAGACCAGAATCCTTCAGCTTAGCAACCTATTCTCCTGCTGATGAATATGATGTCACGGTCAATGTGGCAATATCATTCCGTCCAAAAACACCGTCATTGCCATACGCCTTGAATAGTGCCATTGCTTTATTTTTCGTGTTTTTATTTGCGTTCATATTATTGATAGCAATCTCAATAGCCGGATTTTCAATCTCAATAGCCGGGTTTCCAGAGGCAATCGCAACCTTTTCAGGATCAATCGCAACCTTTTCAGGATCAATCGCAATCTTTTCAGGGTCAATCGCAACTTCTTCTAGGGATTTCCCATAGTTCAGATTCTTAAGGATTACTGAGAGCCGGGAAGAGTCAGAGAAAAACTCCGGCTTTAAATCTTCGTTATATTTTACACTATGCAGGAACCTGTATTAACGCATAGATTTCAACGCTTCGCATAGTTGCACCTTGCTCATATTGTCTGATATAGTTTTCCCTGAATACCTAATCAGGTACAGGAGTGATATATGTTGCCACTGTTAACAAATATGCCAAAGGATGTGCTTATTGCGCAGCTTAAGGATGGCTTGGTGCTCCTGGTGCTCGGAATGGGTACGGTTTTCGTGTTCCTCGTAATCCTCATCTATGCGACAAAGCTTATGAGCCGGATTGTCAGGGGAATCGACAAGAACCATCCTGCGAACAACGCACCAGTTGCGGCAGCTGCTCCGAAAGCAGCAGTACAGCAGAAAGCAGCACCCGTACAGACGGGAGATGACGCTGCAGTCGCAGCAGCTATTGTAGCTGCCTATGACAAATCAAGGAATTAAAAAGGGGTACCGCAATGAGCAAGAAGAAAGTAGATTTCATGTGCACGGCATTCCGCGATGGATTCCAGTCCGTCTATGGAGCTCGTGTATTCACAAAGGATTTCATGCCAGCTGTTGCAGCCGCAAGAGAAGCAGGCATAACTCATTTCGAAGCAGGTGGTGGAGCAAGATTCCAGTCCCTCTACTTCTATACAAATGAAGATGCATTCGAGATGATGGATGAATTCAGACGCGTTGCAGGTCCCGATGCAAATCTCCAGACACTCGCAAGAGGCGTCAATGTCGTAGGCCTTGATTCACAGCCGAGAGACATCATCAAGCTCCATGCACAGCTTTTCAAGAAGCATGGAATGACAACAATCAGAAACTTCGATGCACTCAATGACGTGAATAACCTCATCGATAGCGGAAGAGCAATCCATGAAGCTGGACTCAAGCACGAAGTGACTGTAACGATGATGAGCCTTCCTGAAGGTGTCACAGGTGCTCATACACCTGACTTCTACGAGCGCATTCTCCGCGAGATCCTCGATGCTGGAATCCCATTCGATTCCGTATGTTTCAAGGATGCTTCCGGTACATCAACACCACACAATGTCTATGAGACAATCAAGAGAGCAAGAAAGCTCCTTGGACCGAATGTAAAGGTCGTATTCCATTCTCATGAGACAGCTGGTGTATCAATCCAGCAGTATATGTCAGCTCTCGACGCAGGCGCAGACAGCATTGACCTCTCAATGTCTCCATGCTCAGGTGGAACATGCCAGCCAGACATCCTCACGATGTGGCACGCACTCAGAGGCACCGACTATACTCTCGATGTCGATATCAACAAGGTACGCGAAGCAGAGAAAGTATTCGAGAAGTGCATGGAGGACTACTTCCTGCCACCAGAGGCAACAGCAGTCAATCCTGAAATCCCATTCTTCCCACTTCCGGGCGGCGCTCTCACAGCAAATACACAGATGCTCAGAGACAATGGCCTCATGGATAAGTATCCACAGATTGTCGAGGCAATGGGCGATACAGTAGCAAAGGGTGGTTTCGGTACTTCCGTAACACCTGTTTCCCAGTTCTATTTCCAGCAGGCATTCAACAATGTCATGTTCGGACCATGGAAGAAGTTCGCTGAAGGCTATGGCAAGATGGTTCTCGGCTACTTCGGCAAGACACCAGTCGCACCGGATCCGGAAGTCGTAAGACTTGCTTCTGAGCAGCTTCACCTCGAGCCTACAACAGAGAAGGTTGTAGACATCAACGACAAGGACCCGAAGAAGGGTGTCGAAGCAGCAAAGAAGATGCTTGAAGAGGCAAACCTCCCGATTACAGATGAGAACATCTTCATCGCGGCAGCTTGCAAGGAGAAGGGAATCCTTTACCTCACAGGCAAGGCCAAGGTTAACGGCGTAAGACTCAAGAGCGAGATGAAGAAGGAAGCTGACGCTAAGGCAGCAGCTGCTAAGCCATCACATGCTGGTAACGGTGAATACACAGTCACAGTCAACGGCAAGGCATATGGCGTCAAGCTCGCTGGCGGCAGCGCTACTGTCAATGGCGTTCAGTATCCATACTCCATCGCTGATGGAATCACAGCACCTCAGGCAGCAGCACCGGCTCAGGCAGCTCCTGCTGTACAGGCAGCACCAGCAGCAGTCGTTACAGGAGCAGAGAACATCGAAGCACCGATGCCGGGCCTCGTACTCCGCATTGATGTCAAGGTAGGAGACGCTGTCAAGAAAGACCAGGTTGTTGCGGTCATGGAAGCTATGAAGATGGAGAATGAAATTTACGCTCCTTGCGATGGTGTTATCTCCTCTATTGCAGTATCTCAGGGCCAGCAGCTTCAGTCTGGAGAACTCCTGATGACAATCGGAGGAGTTGCACAGGCTGCTCCTGCTGTACAGGCAGCACCGGTACAGCCAGAACCAGCTCCAGTAGCCCCTCAGGCAGCACCAGAGCCAGCTCCAGCAGCTCCTCAGGCAGCTCCTGCTGCAGGAAGCACAACTATTGAGGCTCCGATGCCGGGTCTTGTCCTCCGCCTCTCTGTAAAGAAGGGTGACAGTGTCAAGAAAGATGATGTCGTCATGGTCATGGAGGCTATGAAGATGGAAAACGAGATCTACGCACCTTGCGATGGCGTTGTTCAGGACATCCTTGTAAATCAGGGTGACCAGCTTTCCGCAGGTACTGCGCTTATGATTCTCGGTTAAGAGGTAAATTGAAATGGACGCAATCTTAAATGGACTTGTAAGACTCTGGACGTCGACAGGAATCTACGGATTCCTGTTCCCAGAGAAACTGCAGGAATCTTGGGGAGCTGGAGCCGCGGAGGCAGGCGCAGTCGGTATCGGCTGTGCGCTCATGATCCTCGTAGGCTTCCTTCTCCTCTACCTTGCTATAAAGAAGGGATTTGAGCCGCTTCTGCTCATTCCGATTGCCATGGGCTGTATTCTCTCGAATATCCCATCAGCATTCATCGCATCTGTTGATCCGACATCAGGCGATGCAGGATTCATCAAGATTCTCTACGATGCGGGTATTGAATCGGGACTCTTCCCTGTTCTTATCTTCATGGGTGTTGGAGCTATGACAGACTTTGGACCGCTTATCGCGAATCCGAAGACACTGCTTCTTGGCGCTGCAGCTCAGCTTGGCATCTTCACGGCACTTATCGGAGCGCTTCTGCTCTCATTCCTGCCAGGAATCAACTTCGACCTCAATGTTGCCTCTTCAATTGGTATCATCGGAGGTGCTGATGGTCCTACGGCTATATATGTAACAAGCCGCCTTGCACCGGAATATCTCGGCTCTATCGCAGTCGCCGCATATTCCTACATGGCCCTTGTACCTATCATCCAGCCACCTATCATGAGAGCTCTTACAACAAAGAAGGAAAGACTCATCAGAATGCAGCAGCTCAGACCAGTATCAAAAGTAGAGAAGATCATCTTCCCGATCATGGTACTTACAGTCTGCGCGATTCTCCTGCCTTCCGCTTGTCCTCTTATCGGAGCACTCATGTTCGGAAACCTCGCTACTGAGTGTGGTGTGATCAAGAGACTTTCAGACACAATGCAGAATGCTCTTATGAACACTGTTACTATCTTCCTCGGCCTCTCTGTCGGCTCGAAGATGGCTGCTGACAAGTTCCTCAACCTCGAGACACTTGGAATCCTCGTTCTCGGCATGGTCGCGTTCGGCGTTGGAACAGCAGGCGGTGTTCTCCTTGCAAAGCTTATGAACAAGCTCGATCCGAAGCATCCTGTCAATCCGCTTATCGGATCTGCAGGTGTATCGGCAGTTCCTATGGCCGCTCGTGTATCTTCGAAAGAAGGCCAGAAGGAAGATACGCAGAACTTCCTTCTCATGCACGCTATGGGACCGAACGTATCAGGTGTTATCGGCTCAGCAGTTGCAGCAGGCGTTCTGATTTCTGTTGTACCGATGATGATGGGCGTTTTCGCCTGATTGGCTATAAACCTGCATTATTGAACGGGCCCTTCGGGGTCCGTTTTCCATTTCACTGTATTGGGCTATCATTCTTCTATGTCAGCTGTAATCATCACACTAGCCATAATCGCCATTATCTATATCTGGTCATCGTGCCTTTTGTTCTACAGGGAGAAACCGAAGAAGCTTGTCGCAGATGAGTCAAAGTGCTTTGACCCCGGATGCAAGTCAATCATAGTCAAGCAGGACTCAGACAAGGCAGTACTGATGATCCATGGCTTTCCAACAGCACCCAATATGTATAATTACGCGGCAGAACGGATGAAAGCGGAAGACTATGATGTTTACGCTCCTCTCATCCCCTCTTTCGGTACAGACTGGCACGATTTCATCAAGACAGATTTCTCGTCATGGTATCAATGGATAGAAGACTATTACAGACAGCTTGAGAAGGAATACAGAGAAGTCTTTGTCATTGGCATATCAATGGGAGGCGCGATGACGCTGAAGATAGCTGAAAACCATAAGCCGCAAGCGATTGCAGTCATCGCGGCACCTGTAGTCTATAACTCGTTCTTCCGCGACAGGATTGTCACATCATGGTCTGGTTATCTAGGGCGGATAATCGGCCTGATATGTCCTGCTATAAAGCCCGGTATCGTGACTTCACGCCCTGAAAGCAACGACGGCAATGAAGACTGGAAAGGCTATGCGGGAACATATCCAAGACAAGGCGTGTCCCTTATGCATGGCCTTAAAGCCATACGAAGAGATCTTGGCAAGATAACCTCTCCCATGATTTCCATCCACGACAAAGGTGACAAGACAGTACCATTTGCAAATCAGGGGATAATCAGAAGAGAAGCAAAAACTAAAAGCGAATTCATTGTCATAGAAATGGGAAACGAGTGCCATCACACACATCACACCCTTCTGCAATACCACTCAGTTCAGGAAGAGCTTATGGATAAAATCATCAGTTTCTTTGCTGTAAATTCATGAAAATGAAATCATATTGCCTGAAGACAGCTTATCACGCTGTATTTTTGTACACTATTCACGAGAATCAGATATAATAAACAGAAGCGAAGGAGGGCTTATGCCTGGAAAAAGAGAAGATCATATCTCATGGGATGAGTACTTCATGGGAATTGCGGTACTTTCCTCCATGAGATCAAAAGACCCCAATACACAGGTAGGAGCCTGTATCGTCTCACCAGAGAAGAAAATCGTCGGAGTCGGTTACAACGGATTTCCCATAGGATGCTCTGACGATGAACTGCCCTGGGACAGAGAAGGTGACTGGATAAACACAAAATATCCATATGTATGCCATGCGGAGCTTAATGCAATACTGAATTCAACGATTGCCAATCTAAAGGGAGCTACCCTTTATGTGGCGCTTTTCCCATGCAATGAATGCGCGAAAGCTATCATTCAGGCAGGGATAAAGAAAATCGTCTATCTTTCTGACAAGTACGAGCATACCGATTCGACTAAGGCAAGCAAGAAGATGCTTCAGGAAGCGGGAGTCAGCTTCGAGCAGCTTGCCACAAAGCGCAAGGAGCTCGTAATAAAACTTGAGGCATAGAGCACTATATGGTTATAACACACCATTTCTGAAGCCAATGGCGGAAGCGGTTAAGAATGGTGGACGGGAAAAGACAAGGCGCTGGATACTGAAGGTTATAGAGAGTCCTATAAGGAACATAAGGAGACGGTATCCGGAGTATTCGCTTCCTCGCGACTGCAAGAGACTCGGGGAGCTCTATCTGGAGAAGAGAGTCCCCTACTCTCAGGTAGAGGAAGCGATAGAGGATCTTTCAGATGATGCAAGAGACATCTGGGGAGACGATGCGGTAGTAAAATCTCTTGCATATGCCATTGCAGAAGGCATATCGGCATTGCGGATCAAATCACACGCGATGGGATTCGTTTTCTGCTATCTTACTGCCATGAAGAAGAATGGAGACAGTGAGAAGAAGATAGAGAGAAAGGCAGAGGAACTCCTTCTCTCCTATCTTGAGACATGATTAATGGTATCACGGCATCCTCGCTTAGCGGCCATTAGGGAGATTATCTATGATTATCATCAATGGCGTGGGATACAATCCGGAAGCAGATACTACGCTGCTCGACTATCTTAGAAACACACTGCATCTTACCGGAGCAAAAGACGGATGCTCGGAAGGAGCATGCGGGGCATGCTCAGTAATCATCAACGGAAAGCTCAGACGCGCGTGCCGTGAAAAGCTCTCCAAGCTCGATAATGCCGAAATAATAACAATCGAAGGACTCTCGGAGAGGGAAAAGAAAGTATATTCTTATGCATTCGCTAAAGCTGGCGCTGTACAGTGCGGTTTCTGCACTCCAGGCATGGTCATGGCGGCAAAAGCTCTGATAGACACGAATCCAGAGCCTTCTCAGGAAGATATCAGGAAGGCAATCAGGGGCAATATATGCCGCTGTACAGGTTATAAGAAAATCGAGGAGGCGATACTCCTCGCGGCCAAGATCTTCAAAAGCGGTGCTGAAACTCCTGAAGATGATAGAGATCCAAGGCTTTCCGGCGACATGAAGCGTATCGATGCGGATGCGAAGACTCTCGGCTCAGGTATTTACACAGATGACATCCACATCGAAGGAATGCTCTATGCATCCGCGCTCCGCTCCCCAGAGCCACGTATCCGGCTCCTTGGTATCAACACGGAGGAAGCTGAGAAGGATCCAGATTTCATAAAGGTAATAAAAGCCGAGGATGTGCCTGTGAACATACACGGACATATCACTGCGGACTGGCCTGTACTGATAGAGAATGGAAAGACTTCAGCTTATATCGGCGATGCGCTGTGCATTGTAGTTGCATCTACTGAGGAAGCACTGAAACGTATAAAAGACAAGATTGAAATCAGATATGAGAAGCTTGAAGGCGTGTTCAGCCCAGAAGATGCCAGAAGTGACACTATAGAAGTCCATGAAGGGCAATCAAATCTGTATGACCATGAACACGTTTCCAGAGGCAATGCAGAGAAAGCCCTCTCTGAAAGTGATTACATCGTTGACGAGGTTTATACGACACCATTCACGGAGCATGCCTTCATGGAGCCTGAATGCGCTGTGGCCATGCCATACAAGGAAGATGGCGTATTCGTCTACGCCAGCGACCAGAGCATATTCGATGACCAGAAAGAGATTGCGAGGATGCTTGGCATCGACAAGAGCAAAGTCCGCGTCAGGGCGACACTTGTAGGAGGAGGCTTCGGCGGAAAGGAAGATATGTCTGTGCAGCACCACGCCGCGCTTGCTGCATGGCTGCTGAAGAAGCCTGTGAAAGTAAAGCTTTCGAGGCAGGAAAGCCTTATAGTACATCCAAAGCGGCATCCGATGAGAATGCATATAAGGCTTGGTGCTGACAGAAACGGTTATATCAAAGGTATGAAGGCTGTAATAACAGCTGATACAGGCGCATATGCCTCCCTTGGCGGTCCTGTATTGCAAAGAGCGTGCACACACGCTTCAGGTCCCTATGATTTCCAGAACTTTGAAATCGATGGCTATGCGTACTATACAAACAACGTCCCAGCAGGAGCTTTCAGGGGCTTCGGTGTCACGCAGTCATGCTTCGCGATTGAATCAGCGCTCGATGAAATGGCGGCTAAAGTCGGTATCGACTCCTTCCAGATAAGGCTTATCAACGCATTAAAGCCTGGCGATGTGATGCCAAATGGACAGATAGCCTCCCCCGATACAGGAATCATCCAGTGTCTTGAGGCTGTGAAAGATGCATACTACTCTTCGGATAGAACAGGCATCGCCCTTGCGATGAAGAACAGCGGTATTGGTGTAGGCTCTGATGACATTGGACGCTGTATCCTCTCTGTCGAGAATGGAAAGATTCATATACGCACATCCGCCGCATGCATGGGACAGGGCTTGCAGACTGTCATGCTGCAAATCGCAGCTGAGACGCTCTCTATGCCATCCACAGCTTTCATCGTCGAGCCTCCTGATACGGAGCGCACCCCAGACAGCGGTACATCAACAGCATCAAGGCAGACAGCTTTCACCGGCGAAGCAGTCAGAAGAAGCGCTATCAAACTGAAAGAGGCGCTCTCTTCAACTACTCTTGAAGGTCTTGAAGACCAGGAATTCTATGGTGAGTTCCTCTTTAAGACAGATCCAATAACAAGCACTAAAGCGAATCCCGTATCACACCTCGCTTATTCATATTCCGCTCAGGTTGCTGAACTCGATGAGAACAATAAGGTAAAGAAAATCACAGCCGCATGTGACGCGGGAACCGTAATCAACAGGACAGCTATCGAAGGCCAGATTGAAGGCGGCGTACTGATGGGCATGGGATATGCCCTGACAGAGGATTTCATCATCAATAACGGTGTGGTGGAATCAAAATACGCGACGCTTGGACTGCTGAGGGCAACAGACAGGCCAGAGATTGAATCAATTCTCGTGCAGGCGGAAGGAAAACTTGAGACATCCTATGGAGCAAAAGGCATTGGTGAGCTATGCACAATACCAACAGCACCGGCAATAGCGAATGCATACAGACGGCTTGATGGCAATCCAAGAAGAAGCCTTCCTCTTGTCGGCACTCCATACTCAAGAAAGAAATCGAGATAAGCTTACAAAATCAGCCTCCTATTGCGTATAGATAATAGGAGGAAAACAATTTGGAAAACATTTATACTGATGGCATGAAAGAGCTTCTGATGTCACGTTCCGATCTCGCAGCTTTCAGGGATAAGGACACGCTTTATGTAGACAAGACCAACTATGCTTATTTGCTTGCACAGAGCAAGAAGGGCTTCTACTTCATCTCGCGCCCACGCAGGTTCGGGAAGTCTCTCTTCTGCTCAACGCTTGCATCGCTGTTTGAAGGACGGAGGGATCTCTTCGAAGGTCTGTATATCGCAGAGAAGACTGACTATGACTTCAGGAAGTACCCTGTTCTACGCTTCGACTTCAGCGGGATGATGCTCCTGGACACGGAAAGCTTTCTCAATGGCTTCCGGAAAGATATTGCGCAAGCTGCAATGCCATATGGCATCGATGTGGATATGAATGATGATCCAGCAACAATGCTTAACAATGTCATCAACAGGCTCTACAGGGAGTATGGCGAATGCGTGATCATCATAGATGAGTATGACAATCCCCTCTCGACAGCCGCAATGAATAAATCCCCGATCGTCAATGATATACACAGCATACTCAACTCCTTCTACCAGACAGTGAAGAAGAATTCATCGAGGATAAGATTCCTCTTCATCACAGGATTGGTGAAGCTATCTCATCTCTCGATATTCTCAGCTATGAACAACCTTGTCGACCTCACGATGGACAAAAGCTTCGCGGGAGCCTTCGGGTATACGGATGATGAGCTCGATGAATACTTCTCGGAAGGCATCGATGAGTATCTTGAAGCGAATCCGGAGAAGTATGAGTCACGTGCTGAGTTCAGAGAGATGATAAAGGAATGCTATGACGGCTACCGCTTCTCGCCTGACTCGGAGATGACTGTCTACAATCCTGTGTCAATCGGATTCTTCTTCAGGAACAAATGCGTATTCGACTACTACTGGGAAGAGACAGGGCTTTCAACGCTTGCTAACACGCTAGCGAGGAATTGCGACCTTTCCGCAATTGCTTATGGGAATATCATAGTCACGAAATCGGCATTCCGCAATTTCGACATCATCCAGGCACCTCTGGATGATATGCCAGATGACAGCATCGCCGCGCTTCTCTATTTCTCGGGCTATCTCACAATCCGGGATTATGACTTCCCAGATATCACAATGGCATTCCCAAATACTGAAGTCGCCTCAAGCTTCACTGATAATCTCTTGAAGCTCTATGCAAAGAGGAATTCACGCTTTAACAGCTGGGCGAAGAAGTTCTACAGGGCGTGCGCGTCCGGAGATGATGAGACCGTAAGAGAAAAGCTTACCGAGTACTTCGATGCATTCTCATATGAGCTCATAGGGGATGAGAAGGAGAAGTTCTTCCACGCCATATTCCATGCTGTCTTCATCCTTGCCGGTGTCTATGCGATAACGGAGGACAGAGGACTCTTGGGAAGGGCTGATGAAGTAATCATCGCATCGGACTTTCTGTGGATATTCGAATTGAAGGTAGATGGAAGCGCGGATGATGCTTTGAAGCAGATTGAAGAGAAAGGATATGCGAAGAAGTATGCTTCGATGATCAGCCAATACAACCTCAATGTCCGCAAGGTTGGCATAAGCTTCTCATCAGAGACAAAGAGTATCGCTGAGTGGAAATGCATAAATGATTCACAATGACATAGAATCAGTTGTCGCCAATTTGACTAATGAAAATTCGCCAATCTGACTAATGAAAAAATGCCAACTTGACTAATGATAATTTATAATCCCATAATACGAATGGAGTTATGTAGTTATGTATGGAAATCCAGAATACAGGCCTAGAATCGCTGACAAACTTCTTGCAGAAGAACTGGAAGGAATGGGGGCTGTTCTGATAAAGGGACCAAAATGGTGCGGGAAGACAACAACTGCAGAACAACAGGCCAGAAGCGTCATCTATATAGATGAACCAGAGAACGCTGACTTGAATATAAGGCTATCAGAGATAAATCCTTCACAGCTTCTCAAGGGAGATACACCTCGGCTCATAGATGAGTGGCAGATAGCTCCGAAGCTTTGGGATGCAGTCAGGTTCACTGTGGATCGCAGAAAGCTTGATGGCCAGTTCATATTGACAGGTTCCGCAGTCCCAGCAGACCCGAATGAAGAAAAACATTCAGGGACAGGTAGGATCGCGCAGATTGCAATGAGACCGATGAGCCTATGGGAATCGGGAGATTCCAATGGCTCCGTCAGTCTTCATGAGCTGTTTGCCGGCAATACTGATGTTTCTGGAACGAGCAATCATGATATAAACGATATCTCATATTTCATATGCCGAGGGGGATGGCCTCGTGCTGTCCTTCAGAGCAGTAAAGTGTCACTCAGAAGGGCATTTGACTATTACGATGCGATTGTCAATGTCGATATTCATCGCGTTGACAATATACAGAGGAGTACCGAAAGAGCAAAACTGCTCATGCGCTCTTATGCGCGCATGCAGGGAGCACAGGCGCCTTTGACGACGATACGAGATGACATGAAACCCAATGACAGCTCTTCACTCGATGAACGTACCGTGTATTCATATATCGAGGCACTGAAGAAGCTTTTCGTTATAGAGGATATGCCTGCATGGAATCCAAATCTGCGTTCAAAGACAGCAATACGCACAAGCGATACAAGGTATTTTACCGATCCCTCGATTGCAGTTGCTTCGCTCGGTATCGGACCGGAGTCATTGGTAATGGATCTGAATACGATGGGACTTCTGTTTGAAACGATGTGCATCAGGGATCTTCGCACCTATGCGGATTCGCTGGATGGAGCCGTTTCGCATTATCGTGATAAATCAGGCCTTGAATGCGATGCCGTTGTGCATCTCAGGAATGGCTCCTATGGTCTTGTAGAAATCAAGCTTGGGGGCGAAAGCCTTATCAGGGAAGGTGTCAGGAGTCTTCAGTCTCTTGCTTCGAAGATTGATACAGGCAGAATGAAGAAACCTTCTTTTCTTATGGTTCTTACAGGAACCAGCCGTTATGCGATGAGAAGGGAAGATGGGGTGCTTGAAGTTCCTATCTGCTGCCTTAAGGACTGAAAGACGACAGGATTATTCTACAGAACATGAGAAAGTCTGGCTTCAATCTGTTTGAATAAGTTCCGCAATCATTCATGCGATAAGGAAAAAAAACAGCCGAGCTTTACTCTTTCTGCATAGCATCTGAAAATGACCTCTGACGCGTATTCGGAATCAGAAGCGGCACAATCATTTCGCCTCTTTCAATACCTTGCCATAATCATTCATCTCAGGAGGAATTCCTTATATGCCTGCGTGAACCATAATAACTGAGAAAACTTACCAAATCCACCTCTTATTACGTATATGTAATAGGAGGAAAACAATTTGGAAAACATTTATAATAATGACATGAAAGATCTTGTGTTGTCACGGCAGGATTTTGCATCCTTCAGGAAGAAGAACAGACTCTATGTCGACAAGACAGAGTACGCCTATAGGCTTGCAAAGGAAAAAGAAGGCTTCTATTTCATCTCGAGACCCCGAAGATTCGGCAAGTCGCTCTTCTGCTCAATGCTTGAGGCTCTCTTCGAGGGACGGAAGGAGCTATTTGAAGGTCTCTATATCGCGGAGAAGACCGATTATGACTTTGAGAAGCTACCGGTGCTGAGCTTCAACCTCGCCAAGGTCTCATCATCGACATTCGGGAGATTCATATCTTCCCTTACAAAAGCTGTATACAGCGAAGCTGCCAGGAATGGTGTTGAGATTGAGGAGACTGATGATCCTGCCCAGATGCTGCAGGATGCGCTCTCCGGCATATTCAATAAGACAGGCAAGAAGGTCGTAATCATAATCGATGAGTATGACAACAACATCACTGAAAATATTGAGGAGAAAGACAGAGATACTGCAGAAGAGATGCGGAAGGTGCTCAACGACTTCTTCAAGATGATAAAGAATTCGAGTGAGTACATAAGCTTCTGCTTCATAACAGGAGTCGTGAAGCTGTCCCATCTCTCGATATTCTCCGCGATGAACAACCTTGTCGACCTCACGATGGATGAGGACTTCGCCGGGGCCTTCGGATATACAGACGAAGAGTTCGATGAATACTTCTCTGAGGGCATCGATGAGTATCTTGAAGCAAACCCGGGGAAGTATGAATCCCGGGCCGAATTCCGGCAGATGATAAAGGAATACTACGACGGCTACCGCTTCTCGCCTGATTCGGAGACGACTGTATACAATCCTGTGTCAATCGGATTCTTCTTCGAGAACAAGTGCAGATTCAGGAACTACTGGCACAAGACAGGCAGATCCACGATTGCTATAAAGCTCGCAAAGCATCTTGATTTGTCATCAGTCGCAGAGGATACCATGATTGTGCAGGAAGATACCTTCGATTCTTTCGATGTCTATGATATAGCAGAGGAAAACCTTTCGATTGAGTCCATAGGTGCACTGCTCTATTTCTCAGGCTATCTCACGATCAGGGATTATGACTTCCCCGACATCACAATGGCATTCCCCAATACGGAAGTCGCCTCCAGCTTCACTGATAATCTCCTGAAGCTCTATGCAAGGAAGAAGACAGCCTTCGACAGCTGGGCGAAGAAGTTCTACAGGGCGTGCGCGTCCGGAGATGATGAAACCGTGAGGACAAGGCTTACCGAGTACTTCGATGCATTCTCATATGAGCTCATAGGGGACGAGAAGGAGAAGTTCTTCCACGCCATATTCCATGCTGTCTTCATCCTTGCCGGTGTCTATGCGATAACGGAGGACAGAGGACTCTTAGGAAGAGCAGATGAAGTAATCATCGCATCGGACTTTCTGTGGATATTCGAATTGAAGGTAGATGGAAGCGCAGATGATGCCTTAAGGCAGATTGAGGAGAAAGGATATGCGAAGAAGTATGCTTCAATGATTGAGCAATACAACCTCAATGTCCGCAAAGTCGGCATAAGCTTCTCATCTGAGACAAAGAGCATTGCTGAATGGAAAACAAAATAATACATAAATAAGGAGGAAATATAATGAGCAATTACACGAAAATCGGAAAAGCAGAGGGAGCTAGAACAGAGCTTCATGACAAACTTGGTCTTACAGGAGCTGAAATCAGCGTCAACACGCTTGCCGCAGGCTCCTCAGTCCCATTTGTTCATGCCCATAAGGCAAATGAGGAAATCTACTTCATACTTTCAGGAAAAGGCAAAGCTGTAGTAGACGGCGAAGAGATTGCACTCTGCGAAGGCGACTGGCTCAGGATAGCTCCAGCGGGCAGAAGACAGTTCTTTGCCGCTCCCGATAGCCCGATAAGCTACATCTGTATTCAGGTGAAAGCTGGCTCTCTTGGAGCATATACAGCTGACGACGCTCTCTGATTCCCATGATTTGGCTTTATCACGGTATTTGTTTATATTTGTGATTAATTATGGAAATATCTGAATACCTGAGAGATTTGCTGCCTATTCCTTCCCTTTCATGGAAGGAAGATGGCATGAGTGCTTATATCATCCACAAAATGACTGAATACGGCTATGTATTCCGTGATGACAGCGTCGGCAATCTTCTTTTCTACAGATCCGTATCAGGAGAGAAGACAATGCTCGCGACACACATGGACACAGTCGCACTGGCAAATGAGCCACATGTGCTGGAAAACGAGGAATACTTCTACACTGATGGCCGTACAGCGCTTGGTGCTGATGATAAAGCCGCTATAGCTGCCATGCTCAAAGCCGCTGAATCATCACCGGATGCCCTCTTTCTCTTCACAAGAGCGGAGGAACTCGGCTGCCAAGGCTCAAAGAAGCTCACGATGGATTTCTTCCGTGGCTTCACCATAAAAGCCGTATTCGTCCTCGATGCATCCGGAAAAGTCGGGACTGTAATCAACGCAGCTCCCGGCAAGGACATCATTGATATCACAATGCATGGAAAGACAGCACATGCAGGTTTCACTCCAGAAGACGGCATAAACGCTATACAAGCCGCCGCGATAGCTATATCAAGAGTCGAAACGGGAAGGATTGATGAAGAGACAACATGCAACCTTGGAGTATTCATGGCTCCCGGTTCTGTCAATGTCGTCCCTGATACAGCCTCCTACTCATATGAAGTAAGATCACAGAGAGACGAGAAACGAATAAAGAAGAGCGATGAAATCGTGGAAAATGCGGAAAAAGCCGCTTCAGAGACAGGCGCAGAGTGCGAGATATCGAGGCACACACTCTATCTGCCATATACGATAGATAGTGACAGCACCCCGCTCAAGATGGCTGAAAAAGCTATCACATCAATTGGCCGCACCATGATTGTAAAGAAGACATCAGGCGGAAGCGATACAAACAACCTGAGGACACTCGGGCTTGATGCGCTGACGCTATCGATAGGATATGAGAATCCGCATAGCGTGAAGGAAAGAATATCAAAGGAAGAGCTTGAAGCACTCAGTCAGCTTGTCTCGTCAATCCTTTCTCTCTGATTTCATTTCCCGCATTCCCGATAGCCTTCCACACAGCCGGAATGATAAAGTGCTGGAATCTGGGACTGACTCCAGATAAAGCTTTAGCAACCTCGCTCTCACTGGAAGGCCTTCTTCTTGCGAAATCAATGATGAAATGCTTATCCATGACATTCACGGCAGGAACATTGAAACGCCTGGCAAGGTTATCACGGGCAATGAAGATATGTTTAGCATAGATCTTCTCCTCAAAGCTTAAGCGCTGCCAGCCACCAAGCTTCTTCCAGCCAGGCTCAGGCTTTTTAGGAGTAACAGCCTTCTTCATCATCCTGTTAACCTGCCCTTCCAAGCCAGATGAGACAACAAGAGGATAAAGCGCATCCTCAAGCTCCATAAGATGGGCAACATCCTCAAGAGCATATTCAATCTGTTCAGGTGGAAGAGGTCTTTTCAGCCAGTTCGACTGCTGATTCTTCTTCTTTGCAATATCCTTCTTTATACCAAGATACTTCTCTTCCATAGCAAGAAGATTGCCAGTGAAACCAAGAGCAATACCAAGCACACGCACATCATAGATATTCTCAATCGGCATGCCATACTTCTTAAAGACAAGCGAGATATCTGACTGACAATCAAACCAAAGCTTCTTAACAGGTGATGAAAAGAAAATCCCAAGTCCCTTCTCGCTCACATCCGTTGCACGTGGATCAATAATATAGAATGAAGTCCCATCAAAAACCTGTATAAGACACAGATGCTCACCATAGATATGAAGATTGAACTCCCCCTCAAAATCCACAGCAATACGCTCTAGTGATGAGAAGTTATCAACAGCATCCTTAATCTTGGAGTCTGTATCAAGAAGAATGTAGTGCATGGTTAGAAACTAACATAGATATTACAATTCAGGAATATCGTTGCTGGATAATAATCAAGTCGTTGATAACCTTAAGATAACGTAACCCTGATAGTATCCATCCATTAAATATTGTGCTTCTGTTTTATTCCCTTCTGCATCTTCAACCATGTTGACAGGGGCGTCCAAAGTAAGCTCAACACGATAATCCTTGATGCTGTTTCCTTGACCTTCTGTAATCACCTCGGAATCAACCAATTTCAGCGTCCTTCGATCCAATGATAATGCAGTAGACGCCCGTTCCTCTTTATTAAGAACAAGTGAATTAATAACAGTATTAGATTCATTATCTGCATAACTTGTAGCACTGTAATTCAAGACAGGATAAGTCGTTCCAGATCCAGCAGCAGGCGTATCTGATGTAAGCATATTGCCATCTTGATCATCTATGACATTGAATGAACTGAATACGAGATCAGCAGACAGAGATCCATTCTCGTAAACTTCAGCATGAACACCAAAATTAGCCTTGTACTGGAATTTATTCTTTTCATACAGCTCAAAAGACAATTCATCTACTTCAGCTTTTGTAGCGAGGTCATAGAAATAGAAAGATGTTTCACCTACTTTGTCAAAGTACATCTTAAACTTATTTTCTTTTGTTTGGGCTGCCGTAGAAATATTCACTAGAAGGAAAAACAGACAAATGGAAAAGATACTACGCTTCATCGTGATCTTACCTCCATTGTGATTGTCGTTGTAAAATTATCGCCAGTATCTGGTAAATCATCGAGCTTCACGAATAGTGCTATTTGTCTCTGCAGGATTTCGGGTTTCGAGAATGAAGTACGCATATCAGAAAGCAATTTATACTCTCCAGACATTGAACTACTCAGATTTGTATCCGTAGAAGTCCACGGAATCGTCGAAGTTATTGAACTATCATTACTCTTAAGCGGACCGGTTGTAGAAACATAAACATCAACAGCTTTTGTCAAAAAGGAGATACAGTAAACATAGAAGGTATCACTTTCAAGCTGGTTTGATGCACTAGAAAAATGAAATCCAAGTTCTGTAATATCCGATGTAGGACGAGCTGATGAAGAAATATGCTGGCTGCTGAAGCCTGCAAAGACATCCATATTCACAGCAAATGATATAGGAATGGCAGAATATTCCTGAATGGCAAACAGTGAAAACAACGAGAAAATGAAAACCATAATCAGCAATAATATTTTCTTCATTTTGTTCTCACCTCCAACACAACAGAACCCCGGTATGTATCAACAGCCTTGTTCATATAAGAAGCAGTCCTTATATGGAAGCGCTGCTGCCCATAATCAATGCCGTTCTTAGTGGTATGAATTGGTATTTCATAAGGGTATGAATAATTACTAGGTTGCGTAGGCTGCTCCCCTTCTTTATATAAATACCAATCAAGAGTTTCTCCGCTGGCTTCGCCCTTCATTGCCTCTTTTACAGATAAAACAATATTAAATGTAGAGTTGGACAGAATCTGCCAATATGCATTAATTTTCACACCTGCATCATTCTGCCCAATTTTCTCAGCATCATTATTCTGAAGCTCAACAGGAGGCAATGCCGTTACAGTATCAGAAAGGGAAAAAACATCGGCTGACGAGAACCCAACTTTGGTGTACTGAATATCACTCCACGTAAGCTCAGCTACAATATTTGCGGGCTGCTCCAATCCAACAGCAAAACAAGACAGCGTGCAGGACAGTAGAATCAAAAAGAAAAGAACACTCCGCGACTTCATATCATTACACCTTCCTAATTGTCACACTAATGCTTCCCTGATATCCACCACGAGCGCCCTCTGGAAGAGATACTTGGATATCAATCGGTAAGGAGTCTTCCGATTTAGCTGGTTCCTCCCAAAACCCGCTACCTGTAGTACCCCCTTCATGGGTATACACTGGTGTGGGATCAGTTTTTTTGCTCTCTATATTCTCTTCACCCACTTCAAGATTCCAATCAATATCGGCAACACCAGCGAGAGACTCCAGAGAAGAAGCTGTCACAAGTACTTCAATCTTTGCCTCTGCTCTGAATTTATAATAAAGGAACAAACTATTCTCAGGGAGAGAGGCAATCCAGTCATCACCCAAAATAAGTGATACACTACCTACATCTGCGTTAGCATCACCATCTTTGCTTATAAACTTTACGATAGCTTCCTCCACATCCTCAATCGTGACAGGAAAACTTACATCCAGAGACTCAGAGTCTATAACCTCAGCTGAGAGACAAGAGGCCGCATAAATCATACATGCGAAAAGAAAAGTCGGAATATATTTTTTCATAACACGGCCTCCTATCTCATTCACAATCAGGGTTCACCAACTGTTGTACAGGTTACTGTCAATATTCCTTCATATGTGCCAGAAAGCGTTCCTGGAAGTGTGCCTGTAACAATAGTCACAGGGAATGATCCTGCAACAGCTGTACCATCTTTCGAAGCGCTAAGGGTAAACACATTTTCAGAAACTGGTGAAGAATTGTCTGTTGTCATTTCGACATCATTTACAGTGACTGTATAATTAATATACGTAGCCAGACCATCAATTCCAGTAGCAGTGGTTTTCAACCCTTCAGATGCGGAAATAGTTATTTCCTGATTTGTGCTTGTCATAATCTGGTAATAAAGATGTAAAGCCCCATCCTGATAACTCGCTGTACCACCTGTTTTGTCAAACTTAAGTACAACATTATCCTGAGCAGTTGGAGCAGTAAAATCTTTTACTTCCGCCTGTGAAAATCCTACATTTATACTTTCTGTTCCTCCTGTGCTGCTTCCTGGAGTAAAGCTAACGGTGACAGAATCTGTTGAAGCTGCAGATACTACCGAAGCAATCAGTAAAATACAAGCTATAATTGAAATTCCCTTTTTCATTTTAATCTCCTTATCACTCGACTCCTACAACGGATAGTGTTAACGTACCTTGATATGTTCCAGTTGCCCCAGTAGGAATTGATATGGTACTGATAGTGACCTGCTGTGTGTCAACAGAAGCTTTACCATCTGTTATTTTAATAACAGTTTTTGTCTGATCCACTCCTTTTGTCGCATCAGTTGTGCTTATGACAGTCACACCCCCTGATACAGCTTGCCATTGAATATACTTGACATCATTTTCTTTCACATCAGAATTAGTGAGAGCCTCTTCACATGTAAGCTGAATCTGAACATTTTCATATCCTACATTCTTATACCAAATGTAAAGATTGTTTTGCTCTGCAATAAAAGTATCTTTGTTTAGCTTCAATGTCAGATTTCCACCATAGTCTTTCGGTGTACTCTCTAGCGAGGATACTGTCGTATCTGTAGTAAAACCCATTTTAAAGAGTCTCTGATCACCTTCTCTATTTCCCAGTGTAAGACCAACCTCTACACTATCAGAAGGGGCCGCCGAAAGTGCAAATACTGATAATAACATCAGCATAACGATAAGAATCTTTTTCATATTCTCTCTCCTTTTCACATTTTTCTATATCATTCCGAAATAAGCTCAAAGCTTATATCTGCATTGTAAATACCAGGAACAAGATCCTTCTTGTCTCCCCATGAAAGATGTATATCTGCCACTGCCTCACCATAAGCTGGCCCAGTAGGAGGCAGAACCACCGAAACATTTCCGTCATTATCAGTCTCGACAGAATAGGAATCTAATGCGTTATCACTTCTAACCCATTCAAGCTCCAAAGGAATTGTTATTACATTTCCTTCTTCGTCATGTGCATAAAATCCTTGATTTGCGTCTGCATGGATTTTTGCCGTATATGGCACATTTAGATTTCCATAATAGAGAATCGTAAATGTAATACCATCTGGATAATCTGTTATTACTCCGAAATCAACATTTTCCTTAGGCATAAGAGCTGTCCCCTCGCCAGCATTGTACTGGAACACGAATCTATCAAGGACAAGAGCATCTTTGGGAAGCTCAACGCCATAGTGAGCAGGAATATCTATCGACATCTGCAAAACATTAGAAGCAAATGAAGCTATTCCTAATATTGATATAAATATCACAAACATGAATCGTTTCATTTCAGCCCCCCTAGAATGAATCAGATGCCACAACGTGGACATATATTGTACCTCTATACATTCCTGGAAGCATTGAAGTCTTTGGAGCTTCCATTTCTATGTATAGCTCGCCACTATACGTATGGTAGTGAATGTTTATTCCTGAAATATTAGGATAAAAATTTTCAACAGGCGCTATATAATCAAGACTATTGGTAGATGCCATGATTTCATCAACCGTTGCAGTTCCGTCAAATATAGCTATAGCATTGCGATCAGTATCACTTACTGCATATATCTTATATTTCACATGATTCGCAGGTGTTCTGGTTCCCCCCTCTGGCACAGATGAATGAACAAGCGCAAATTCACCTTTATCAGCAAATGGATTAGAGCTTGATGACAAGAAAATTCTAGAATGATCTGCAGGCGAACCTTGGGGTGATGTGTCGCCGAAATGCTTTAATACATCCAATGTTGCAATTGGTATCTGCTGATTTGACATGGTCTCTATATTCAAGTTTGCAGCATTTGCAGTTGGAAACAGAGAGAGACCGATTGTATCATCTCCTGTAATCTCTCCATCGTCTGCGTAATATCCAGAGAAAGGAATCGTAACGGATTTATTTACTTTAACAATTTTATTACTTTTATCTTTGTACTCACCTGTCAATCTGATTGTAACAACTGCACTATAATCCCCCTCGACTAAAGGATATTGGCGATTATTGAGCTCCAGAACATTATCATGCACCTCACCTTCAAGAACCAGCAGTAAGTCGAACTTCATTTCTTGCTTATTTTCTCCTCCTGTAGGTTTCCAGGTGACTGTCTGTTGTGCATGCGCGGGGTCAATCGTATATATATCAGAAGTGATCTGAGAACCAAGAGCTCTATTGTAATTAACATATAGCTGGAACTTAAAAGGTCTCTGATAAACATTGTTGGCTAGATTTACATAGTTAAAATCAGTAGGACTTTCAAATGTCACCGTAAACTCTGGAATATAATCATCTGCGATATTATCAGGCATATCAAAGAATCCACCATGAGCAACAGTATGAATGGTTCCATAGTAATTTGGATCACTCTGAGCTTTTCCCGTATCTTTATCATAATCAACCCATTGAGCTCCAGCATTGCGCATTACGTAATTTTTGCTAGCCAGATTGACACCGAAACTTCCTTCATATGCGAAGAGGTTGACAGTAACATCAGCATAAAGGCAAACAGACATAAGAAAAATAAAAATAGCCAAATAAACCTTTTTCATCTCACCCCTCTACCTGTACCCGAAGTTTTACTGTTGCCCCGTAATTACCACTCGGAGCAGTTTTGATATATTCAGTTACCAACGTTGAACCATCCTGCATATATTCATCGAATTGAAAGAAAACATTTCCAGAGACAGATCCGATAAAGAAACCAGCTGAAACATCTTCAATTAAATCGCTTATTCTAAACACCTGCTCGCCCGCACCTGAATGAACAAGCAAAGAACCAGAAAGAGGCTCATCTACGTTATTTACACCATCTGTGGAATAGGAAAGGCTGTATTCAAAAGAAAGGTGATATGGCAACTTAACAGACATATCTGTTTCATGTCCCAGGTCAGGACATTCTACATGAATCTCAAAATAAGTATTTGCTATAACATCCCACGTTGCTATAAGCCTTCCTGAGGAATTGCTATTGTATGCTACATAACTCTCTTCGATGTTAAATGGCATGCCAGCAAGATATGATTGAGCTTGTGAGGCAATCGGAAAAACTTTAATAGAAGCGTTTTCTCCAAATCCTGCAAGGATATCAAGTCCTTGAGTATTTACTGTGTATCCACCACCTCTCGTAACAGATGCGAAGACAGCAAACATACAAAACACAAGAGTAGAAATTAGAAGAAATATCTTTCTCATATCAATTAACCTCCAATCTTGCTGTTACTGTTGCTTCATATCGTCCATTTGGAGCGTTGAGATAATCTTCTCGATCGATAGACATAGTTACCGCCCCTCGCGCTATCCACACATCGAAAAAAGCATTTTTAAGAAAGTCTCGATTATCGCAACGGAGTATAGAGTGATCTTCGGAAGCAACAGCCTGTATCGAAGATTTCAAATTAGCATTGCCATTTCCTGTTGAACTAGAAGGCAATTGCAATTCGGACGAAAGTGAAACATTCAATGAGTGCTGGCATTGCCTTAAAGATTCAAAAGTATGGGAATCTACATATTCCTTTTCTGAGGAAAGATTCGAAGGAAAATTGAGGGATTGATTTGTTATCGAATATGTAGCGTCAATCTTGTCTTGGCTATCAGCAGCGGTATTCTCAAATGGAGTGATATCAAAAGAAACATCAAATACTGCATTAGGAAGAGCCGCCTCTATCCTATATGAGAACAAGACAGAAGCGTCAGATGCAGTATCTACTGATGCTGAACCGATATACTGCTGCATATAATCCGAAAGATTGATCTCCCCTTCATTTTCAATAACATTCAAACTTGAATCATCCGAATTCACCAAAGCATCTGTAATCACAAATCTGAATCCACCATCGCTCTGCAAGTCATCAGCAGAAAGAGGTTTATAAGCTTTAATTTCTAATTCTGCACGACTAGTATCATCTACGCTATGTACCATAGCAATGAAAATGGATGTCAGTATCAAGATAAAGAAAACTTGCTTTCGTATCATACGGCCTCCCCGATCTGCGGATAAAGCAGATTCCAGAATGCCTCGCTTGTGAGGTAGGAAGAGAACTCGAAATATGTTGATGAAACATACTCGGCAGGCAACACAAGAGATTCGACATAATCAGACATGACAAGTGACTGCACATCCATAATATGGTCTTCATCATCTGATACTTCAAAGAACCCAAGATTCCATCCGTTTTCCTGAGATATATCAAACGCATAAAGCCCGCTATTAAGTTCTGAAATAATGAATCTGCCGTCAGAATCAGTAAACAAATAGAGGTCTGTTGACTCGAGAGAGACGATGCCATCTTCGCTGATTGTCATTTCGTAAACTGGAGATGCACCATTCGTCCAAGGCTGTCCATTATCCATATAAACAACAGCAGTAGCAGAATATTTGTTATCAGCGCTGATTCTTGCTGTATACCCACGGATATCTGATTCAGGAATATTGAAGTCAAACGATGAAGTTGTCCCGAATGCGGAATCACTTGAGCTGAAGAGCGAGAAGCTTGTTCCGCCTGAATATGGGATTCCTGTATATATTGATGTATTAAACAATGACGGCAGTTCTGATGACATGGAATTGCCAGCGGCTCCAAAACTAAGAACATTGCCCTTCAGCGCCCCTTCCTGTTTTACAAGAAGGAAGTTTGAAGGTATTGTCCTACCTATTGTAAAGAGTCCATCTGCGAATAATGTTGAAGTTGAAAGATTAAGATTGAGATTTGTCCTTCTGAATTCATCTTCAGCGCTAGCATATATACCAACACCAACATAATCACCATTGAATGCATAAGAAGCATCGAATCCGTATGCCGAGTACTTTGTAATATTGGTTGTATCAGCAGATGCTGTGAAACTGTGCTTACCTGTTGTTACAGAAGCATCTACAGAATAGCTGTTTTCACTTGCATTTGCAGAAACACTGCCTTTACCAAACCTATAACTACCATAAACACTCCAGCCTACATTAACTGGGTCATTTTCATAACCAGAAACATCAATAGAGGCATTGACTGTAAAGTTTCTGATTATATTCATGTAAACAGACATTGAGGCTGAGTAAGAGATGGAATCATAAGGCACATCAAAACTATAATTGCCATTCAATGAATACCCTATCTTGCCAAAAGAGCCAGAAAAACCAAGAGAGAATTGCAGATTGTTATTGTATCCAGTTAGCCTGTTATCTCCATTATAAGTTCCGGAGATATTTATTCCATTAAGATATTTCCAATCTGTACTTATCTGATGTCCAATTCGGGCATATATCTGAGGAACCGTGAACCCATCATCCCCGATATCTTCCTCTGTAAGGTTGAGATTGTATCTGGTTGTACCAAGCAGATTCGCATGGGTAAGCTGGAATGCCGCAGCAAGCGATGGATTAAACATATTGCCTTTTTCCGGCCTATTGCTGAATGCAAATGTTGAATTAAGACTAATTGTTGAAGTCAATCCTGCATTTATATAACCAGAAATCGCCACGTTTCTGGCATCATATTCAAGCCAATAGTCACCAAATGGTATATGAAGTGCTCCTGAAAGCAAGTCAGAACTTGAATAAACTTTCTTACGTCCTGTAGCAATAGAAGCTCCGTAATATATCTCACCAGGAGCAAGCAATGAATACGAATAATTGACATCCATTACAATCTCTGTCTCTTCAGTGCCATCGAGAGGATCTACAACAATCCGAATTCTGTTTGCACCTGTATACAAAGTGAAGTCTTCCAGTCTGTACTGACCGGGCTGGAGTGTTCTTCTGAATATCTGAATATCTCCATTATATACAGTTACATCGGATTCCTTATCGATTGTTATTACTTTATCAATCTGACTCCCTCTACTTCTGTTCTTAGAGTGTGCATAAGAGAGTGATTTATCAAATTCAATACCAACTGATGTTCCATTAGGAGAAAGGAGATCCGTACTTATATTTCCCCATCTGAGACGAATCATTTCATCCATGAAGTCTGTATAGAACACATAATTTCCCAATCTGAATCGGAACCAATCAATACCGAAATCCATGTAATAGGAGAAATCAAGGTATACGTCATAAAGACGGGCATTATTGATTGATGAGAAATGGAAATCAAGTGCACCTGGCGCCCATTTTGCCAGGGTCCCGAGTCCTACTGAGAGCTGATACCTGCTTGCAATCATGAAAACGGCAGGGTCAAGTGTTATTGCACCACTGATTGGCCTATAGCTACGAGTAGAGCCTCTTCCTGATAGGCTTAGCACCTGAAGAGGCATATCCTCTCCTGAAATAGTCAAATCAATTTCATATGCTGTAGTGTTAAGAACAGCTGATATAACAAGAGAATCAAGTACGTAAATAGATATTTGGTCTCCAGCATTTGCAAAGATTCTTGTCATTGCATTCTCTGTAAGGAATCCATTAAGAAGATCAAATAAACCATCTGTTTCTATATAAGCCACATCTGATCTCATCTCTACTTCAACAGCGCCGAAATAGGCATCATTGACATACAGATCCATATAATAGATACCATCCGCAAGCTCTAGCTCATCCTCACCTGCGATGTAGAAGTCAGCCCAGAAGTCCGCTTCTTCAGGAGTGAGGCCTGAGAAGAAGCTGTCGTCTGTCTGCGGATCTGGCGCTATCACTGGAATTATCTCATCAGAGATTGTTGCTATTGGCTCGATCAGCGATGGAGCAGAAGGTAACTTTGCTTCTCCGATTTCCATAATCGGCTCAAGCATGAATGGTTTGTCAGGGAATGTGATGAGAGAGACTGTAGCTGTGGTTTTATCAAGGGTGAGGATAGCTTCTGTAAATGCCGGCGTTGATGGAACTTTGCTTATTTTCTCAGTTTCTGGAGGCACAAGAACGACATCAGCTGTTATCTCCTCTGTTTTTATGATAGCCTCAGTAAATACAGGGACATCAGGTATGTCTATAAAATCTGCACTCTCAGGTAATGTTGAATCTTCTGGTATGGCAGTGTCTTCAGCTTTTATCTGGGAATCATCTGTCAGGAGGGTTGTATCCTCCGCGTCGTCTGCGGGGATAACTAAGACAGGCTCCTCATCCGTATCTGTCGGGGTGGCTTCACTTTCTGACGCATCCTGAAGGTGGGGAGATGCGTCATCCATTATCCAGACTGTCCCCATCACCTGAGGTGCAGATGGTATTCTTATTTCTTCGGGAGGGACTTCCGTCACTTCCGTCTTCGCTTCTTTCATCCGTGAGAAGAAGAGAAGGTATAGCAGCGCGATAATAACCGCGAATAACAAGCAAACTGAGAACGAAAGCAGCATGTACTTTCCGGAATTCGGTACATTCTGCGCCAATGATGTCACGAAGTATGAAACGAGGAAGAGCATGTCATAGCCAGCTATCGCCGCATAGAAAGCACGGTTTGGCTCATAAACCACTGCGGCAACTGCGAATAGCACTGCCACTATATAAAGTGTGAGTATGACATACCGTCGGGTTTTATCCCGTCTTCCGTTCCCCTTCATGGCCCATCTCCGTTATTTCAAGCTGAATAACTGAAGTCGTAACTCACTTCTGCGTTAAATGAAGATGCTCCTGAAAGTGCTTCTGGAATATCGATGATTGTCCTGAGCTTTGAATCTGTCAGCAGGTTCTGTCCTGATAGAGATGCTTTCTCATCTTCTGTCAGGCTGTATGAGCTGCCATCATCGCCGGTAAGCGTTATCTGGAGATTGTTAAGCATCTGATGGACACTTCCTGTGTTTTCGATGACAATCTCAAGCTTTCCATCATCGGTCTTCGTCACTGATGGGGAAACGCTTTCAACGATGCGTGATGGTTTGACATATGCGCTTGTTGAGTAGACAAAGAGGAATGAAATCATCTGACCCGCTTCAGCTTCCTGAGCGCCGCGAGGCATCGCAATCTGCTCGGAGATTATCCTGAAAGACAATTCCTTTGTAACAGTCTGAGGTCCACGATACTGTACACGCACCAGCTGTGTTGAATCAGGCTTGATGATCATCTTGTTCGGCTGGATCATGAAATATGCAGATCCATCCTGATTGTTTTCGTTTCCGTCGATATCAATGATACGCTGCTCCGCCCTCACCTCAATAGCGATTGGCGAATCCGAATCATTGACAATAGTATAGACTTTCGCGCTTCCCGCTCCTGTCGAATCGTATGTCGCGTTCAGCGGTGACAGCTGGTAAGCCATCAGCGAAAATGGAAAAATTATGAGTAAAACCAGCAGACTCAGAACTTTCCTTCTCATGTATGCCCTCCCTTCATAGGCACTGCACCAGAAAAAAAAGAATCGATACGATATTAAGTGCTGATTAATAGGTTACCCCCCCCCCGATGCATTTCTTTGCCTTGCAAGTACTTATCACCCCATTATGAGCTTCGGGGAAAGTAGATGGGAACCTCAGCAGCGCTTAACCCCTCACTAATAAACGCTTCTGCGCTTCTCAGATAATCTATAATTCCGCATGTGATTATAGTGAGCTAGATAAAATCTTGTCAATCAGATATTTACAGCAATACAAACACCACCAATCGCAGCAAATAGCGTTCATTTATCGTCAATTTTCACATCTTATGCAATGTCAGCAACTAATCTCCTTTAAGCATTTCCAGAATAACACCAAGGCAGACAAGTAAAAGCATTTTGCGATGAATCGGCATTTAAATGCGATTAAGCGTTATCTGCCTCAACGTTTCCGAAAGACCAGCCAAGGAAACCGTCCCTGATACGGCGGAAGTCACCTCGTTTGATGATTATCGAAGTGTCATCGGAGAGGATGATCTTTTCGGGAGAGACTGTTTTTATCACCGCCTGATTGACGATATACCCGCGATAGGGCTGGATGAATTGTCCTGGCGCGAGTTTCTCAAGCGCTTTCATGAGAGAGCCCAGCGTCTGCTTCGTCTCCTCATAGACAGCTGTATCGGTGTGAATCTCACGCTTGTAGGCAACACTCTCGATGTAAAGAATGCTGTCCACATCCACAGCCTCAACATGACCTCCGGCTGTATTGACCATGAGGTGCTTCGCCATTCCCTTTCTGGAGACTGCCCTATCCATAGCCTCAGAGAACTCTTCGTCTGTAAATGGCTTGAGAAGATAGTGCACAGCACCGATCGCAAAAGCTTCGACTGCATAGTCCCGTGACACTGAAAGGAATATCAGAGAGACATTGCTGTTTCTCTGCATGATTTCCTTCGCGGCTTCTGTTCCAGAGAGCCCAGGCAGACATATATCCAGGATAACGATATCATAGAAGGCGCCGTTCTCTGATGAGCTGACAAGATCAAAAGCAGATGTGAAATCCTGGATTTCAGCTACGAGCCGTTTCTCTGACAGATAGTGCTCAAGGGCTTTATGCACAATCGCTAGATGTAATTCCTGATCATCGCATATCGCAATATAGAGCATTCCTCGGATCCTCCTATTAAAATTCTTATTTCTACAAAATTATGATGTCAAGTACCATTTTTACAGATATATCCCTCAAAACTCGATTTTGAACAAAAATTGCACTATATAAACCCTATATATTATTTATTTTTACTTAATATTTACAGGTTTTTCACAGTATTTGACACCAATTGGAAAATTGCAAATCAGTTTTAAGCATCAATTTCATGATTTATAACCGGAAAGTCTGATTTTTATACACAAATATTCATTATTTTATAGTGTTTATGTACTTATAGACACTATATATTATACGCATGGATTTTATGCTTTTTTCTACAAAATAAACCTTTTTCGGGGTCGCTTGCCTGAATTTTGGTTTACCTATACCATGAGGATACAGGAGAAGACAAAGTGGCGGTACCGGAAAACGTACGGAGCATAGAAAGACCGAAGAACACTGTTGTCGTGGATCATGGCAGCGGACTTCTCAGGTATGCGGTAATCCAGAGAGTCGGTTGTCGCCACGACAAGGAATCTGGACGGAATCTTCCAGTCAATGGCGCGACAATCGGACACATCATCGGCAACAGGTATATACCACTGAGCAATGAAGATGTACAAGAGACGCAGACAAATGACAAGGACTATGGACTTGTAGCGCTCACAGATAAGCTCTCCAATTCTCTTCTTGACGATCTGATGGCTGTCTATAGCGCGGGCGATGCTTATCAGATTTATGTCACGGCCCTGCTCAGGGCGGTATACAGAGATTTAGCGAATGAGGATGCTGAAAGAAAATATGCAGACAGCTGGGCAAGCGAGCTTTATCCATATGTCACGCTCAGCCGCAATACGCTCTCCGCATTCGAGGAAGACCTTGGCAGAACTTACTCACGTATCGAGAAGTTCATGCATAACCGTGTCTCCAGAATGGCTGAGAATGGCAATATAGCCATTGACGGTACATTCAAGAGCGCGAGCAGCAACATTCCCACACTTGCCAGCTTCTCACGCAAACCACGTTCAAAAGGCTTCATGGGTATGAGCGTGCTCTATGCCTATGATGTCTTCACAAGAGAGCCTGTATGCTCAAAGGTGTTCAAGGGAAGTCACATAGATACAGATTCCTACAAGAGCTTCCTTGCGGAAAGCAAGCTTTCATCCGGTGTTGTCATGTGGGATAATGACATCCACCTCTCCCAGATGAAATATATTCTCAATGGCAAATCGAATATGCATTGGCTCAGCCCTCTGAAGAGAGGCGACAAACGCATAACAAACAATGACATGCTTCATTTCACGGGCATGTTCACAGACAAGGATCATGATGTCCTGTACAAGAAGATAAAGGATGGTAGAAGCTGGCTCTACTCATTCTATGACCGAAAGAAAGGAGCACAGGAAGAGAAAGACTGGTTCGAGTATCACAGGGATAAGCCTTTCGATACGGAAGAGACTGCATTGCAGTTCAAGAGACAGGGAACTATCGTTTTCCGATCAGATTTCAATGCACCTCCTGAGTTTGTCTACCGCATATATGACGAGAGATGGATTATCGAGGAGTGTTTCCGTCTTTTCAACACTGTGCAGATGGACAGGGATACGACAAACGCCCAGAATGACTTCTCGATTGTCGGCAATGAGTTCATCAACTTCTTCGCAGCCATAATGACATCCCGCCTTGTGAGATGCTTTGATGAAAGCGGTTTATCGAAAGAGATGGAGTATCACAAATTCCTCGACATCCTCACAAGTGCAAGGAAGATAAAGGACGAGAAGGGAAACTGGCATTTCAGAAAGCTCTCAGACGCAGAGAGCGAGGTTCTTATTAAATGCGGTCTGGAAGAAGCCGCGGAAGCTCCTAAACCACGCAGAGGAAGGCCAAGGATACTCTGAATCATAACAGAGACTGGATTATGAGCATCGATACTGCATGTAATCTAAAAGACAAGTCTGACAAGTTTCTGCGGCATGTTTTATAAAACATAATTCAGGCGTTGATTTACCAATTTGACGCTTTCACCCCATATAGCCTGTGGCTTTGCTTACAGCTTCCTTCAGATTTCACCTCGTGATGAATACCTTTGCTATCCAGCTAAAGAGTCATGCAAAAATCCCGGGCATCGCTACCCGGGATTCGTTTTGTTTCCTTTTATGCTTACTTTGAAGCCTTGAGGTTAGCCTCGAGTGTGTCGAGCATGTCCGCAAGCTCCTTCGGGAGGTGCTTTCCGAACTTCGGATAATGATTTGTCCTGATATCCTCGACTTCTCTGAGCCATCCATCAACATCGACCTTGAGAAGCTCCTTCATATCATCCTCAGTAACTCCCTCTGGTCTGTCGATTGCATCGATAGTAGGCATGATTCCGATCGGTGTATCAACTGTCTTTGCTGTTCCATCGCAGCACTCGAAGATCCACTTGAGAACGCGGCTGTTGTCACCGTAGCCAGGCCAGATGAAGTGGCCTTCAGCATCCTTGCGGAACCAGTTGACGTAGAAGATCTTAGGAAGAACATCCTGTGAAGGAGCTGCCTTGCCTACGTCAATCCAGTGCTGGAAGTAGTCGCCCATGTTGTAACCGCAGAACGGAAGCATAGCGAATGGATCTCTTCTGACTGTTCCGACCTTAGCGTCGAGTGTAGCAGCTGTAACCTCAGATCCTACGATAGAGCCAAGGAATACACCATGGTTCCAGTTGCGTGACATATGCACGAGAGGAATTGTAGAAGGTCTTCTTCCACCGAAGAGGATAGCTGAGATAGGTACTCCAGCAGGATCTTCCCACTCTGGTGCAATGCATGGGCACTGTGCAGCAGGAGCTGTGAATCTTGAATTCGGGTGAGCAGCAGGTGTCTGACTCTTGTCTTCCTTGTTCTGTACCCACTCGTTTCCGTGCCAGTCAACAAGCTTGCCCGGTGCATCGTAGCCGATTCCTTCCCACCATACATCTTTGTCCTCTGTAAGAGCGACGTTTGTGAAGATAGTGTTCTTGGAAGCTGCCATGAGAGCATTGTAGTTGGACTTTGCAGATGTTCCAGGTGCAACTCCGAAGAAGCCAGCCTCTGGGTTGATTGCGTAAAGTCTTCCATCCTTACCCGGCTTCATCCATGCGATATCGTCGCCGATTGTCTGGACTGTCCAGCCTGGGATTGTAGGAATAAGCATAGCAAGGTTTGTCTTGCCGCATGCTGATGGGAATGCGCCTGTTACATAGCGGCTCTTGCCCTCTGGGTTTGTGACCTTGAGAATGAGCATGTGCTCAGCAAGCCAGCCTTCGTCACGTGCAAGAACAGATGCGATGCGGAGAGCAAAGCACTTCTTGCCGAGGAGAGCGTTTCCACCATAGCCAGAACCATAGGACCAGATTTCTCTTGTCTCAGGGAACTGGGAGATGTACTTGTGCTCCATTGGTGCGCATGGCCACTGTCCATTGTCAGACTCGCCTTCTGCAAGCGGCTTGCCTACAGAGTGGAGACATGGAACAAAGTAACCATCTGTGCCAAGAACGTCGAGAACCTTCTCGCCGACTCTTGTCATGATCATCATGTTGCACACAACGTATGCGCTATCTGTGATCTCAACACCGATCTTTGACATTGGTGAACCTACAGGACCCATTGAGAATGGGATGACATACATTGTCCTTCCCTTCATTGAACCCCTGTAGAGATCCGTCATTGTCTTCTTGAGCTCTTTCGGATCAATCCAGTTGTTTGTAGGACCAGCATCCTCTTCCTTCTCGGAAGCGATGAATGTCCTCTTCTCAACACGTGCAACATCTGATGGATCAGAGTGGAAAAGCACGCAGCCCGGCTTCTTCTCCGGGTTGAGACGTATACAGAGCTTCTGCTCTACCTGAAGTTCAATGAGCTGGTCATACTGCTCCTTTGAGCCATCGCATACAACGATTGCATCAGGAGTTGTAAGAGCCGCGACTTCATTGACCCATTTGACAAGATTAGGATGTCTGAGATCATTAACTGTCATCGGTTTCTCCTTATTTATTGAAAAGCTGCCATAGGCAGATATTCATTACTTCTAAAAAGGATAAAGACAATCACATTATTTGGCAAGCAATCTTGCAATACAACCATTTCTTTGCAGTTCATACAGAAAAGCATGGACTCTGGGCCATTCATATCACCTGAATAAACCATCTTTTGCAAAAAGTGTAGAATTCTACGATTTCTGCAAATACATTCCATGAATCGCACAGTGAAGAGAAAGATACAAGGTTTTCTGTACATATGTAGAACTTGTATGCTTGGATGCCGAGGGCTGGAAAAGTTTTCTCCGATTATTTCTTTCTTTTTGACAGCTACAGACAAATAAAGAAGCGGGGCCTACACGAGACACCGCTTATCCATAAAGTCTATCAATTGAGACAAATCTTTACGTCATTTCTAATTCAGATATACAACCGCAATCCTGAATAATCAATGCTTTTTCTTGAGAGCATTGAGATATTGCATGAGATGAGGCAGTTTCTGATTTGTTTTTCCTGCTACTTGCTGGAAGCTTGTTCTTATCGTATGAGCCGCCGATTCTGATATGTTTCTTGTCCCTCATGTGCCTCATAAGAGAGTTATAAGTTGCATAGTTCTTTTCAGTCATGATAATGAATATCCTTGCAATACCGCAGTCACAGATTACAACAATTCTTATAATACTGAATAGTTACTATAAAAGACTCTTTTCCTAAAATCGTAATCACAGGTGATAACATACATCCATGGCATAACAACAAGGGGATACTATTTGTGAATATAAAGGATTTCCTTCTGAATGAGGATTTCCTAAGACTGCAATAATAGCATTGAGTTCATCGTTCCGGCAAAAAACGTAGAATTCTACATTTTCTGCAGAAGGAATAATAACGCACGATCCCCATAGCATGTTCCGCATCTTGCATACCGATTCCGAGGTCTGGAAGAGTTTCTCTTGTTTATTTAAACTCAGAATCATGATAGAGCTGGCGTTACCTGCAGGAACAATCAAGGAAGCGATGGCCGCATTCAAGGCCGGTGCCGACGCAGTTTATTTCGGGATGAAGGATTTCTCAGCTAGAAAAGGTGCTGGGAATTTCTCAGCAGAGGATCTGTCTAGAATCAGACGATACGCGATAGATAACAGCAAGAAGATTTACGTGACAGTGAACACGCTTATCGATGATAGAGATCTTCCGCGGCTATACGAAACACTGAAGACAATAGACAGATATGGATGCGACGGCCTTATCGTGCAGGACCTTGGAGTTGCAAGGATTGTCCGGAAAGACTTTCCCTCACTTCCCCTTCATGGCTCAACACAGCTTGCTATCCACACCGTATCAGGCGTAAAGGAGCTGCAGAGCCTTGGATTCGAGCGCGTTGTGCTTTCCAGAGAGCTCAATCTCGATGAGATAGCTGCTATCAGAAAAGCGTGCCCGGATATTGAGCTGAAGGTCTTCATCCATGGTGCTTTATGCTATGGATTCTCCGGATTATGCATGGCATCGCATCTCATTACAGGACGCTCTGCGAATGAGGGAAGCTGTGCTCAGATATGCCGCTCGTGGTTCACTGACGAGGATACAGGAAAACGGTACTATCCTTTCTCTCTCGAAGATCTCGATGCGGGACTCCTTGTCAGGAAGCTCATGGAAATAGGTATCGACAGCCTTAAAGTCGAAGGAAGGCTTAAAGGTGCTGAGTATGTTGATGCCGTCACGCGCTATTACAGAGCGATAATCGATGGAAATGACGAGAAGGAATACAAGCATGCAGTCTCCGTATCATTCCAGAGGAAAGCGGGATGTGGATTTCTGGAACCCCTTATTCCGGGAAGGGAATGCATCACGACAGGACCTTATCCTGGACACAGAGGAGAGAGAATCGGGAGTGTCATAGACCAGAGAGGAAGGAAGATACTTGTAGAGACGAAGATAAGGATAAAGCCATATGATGGCCTTATGCTTCTTCTTCCCGATAAAGGCCTAGACACGCCTTATCGCTTCTCCGCACACCCGGGGGAGCAGATGGACGGAAAAGCCATCCTCACGCTTCCTGATGATATGAGAATTCCAAAGCACACCCCGCTCTACATGATCTCCGACAGCTCCCTCAACATGAAAGCCATAGAAGAGCCAAGGGCCATGATGAAGAGGGAAATCAAAGCATCTATCTTGATCGGGAAAGATTTTCTTTCAGTGAATGCCGGAGATATCAAGAAAAGATATGAAGCTGATATACAGCCATCTGAGCATACTGCCGATGATTCGATAAAAAGGATCTTCTCGCAATCAGGTTCTTCTGATTATTCACTCAGCATAACAGATATAGAAAATGAGACGGGAATGGATGGCTATTACATAAATCCATCTGTCCTTAAATCCATCCGACGGGACTTCCTTTCTCTTCTGGGAACGGAGCTTAATGATAACAGGACATACCACATAGAGATTCCAGGAGGAAAAGAGAGCTTCATTCTTCCTGACAGAAGGCTTCTCGATGGAGAAAGAACGCCGTGGAATATGGAAGGTGTGACGATTGATGGCAGCACATATATATCATTCCCGGCTGTGCGCTATGACGAGGAAGAAGTCTTCAGGAAAATGGAAGAAAAGCTCAAGACGCTTGAGAATCCCATCATAGGGCTGAATAACGCCGGGGATATCATCTTCATGAAAAAGCATCCTGAGTACAGGGCCTTCGCGGATATATACCTATATCTCCCGAACAGGGAAGCAGCAATGCTTCTAAAGGAGGAGGTGCCATCACTCATCGGAGGCTATTTATGGGTAGAGCGAGATGAATATGGAGAGCAATGGCCATTCACGCCTACAATCGCGAAGGATTACCATCCGCCTCTTTTCATCTCCCGTTCATGCTACCGCCATGACGGACTTGGACTCGATTGCCGAGGCTGCTCTCGCCACCACACATTCCACGCTGAGCAGAACGGCAGGAGATACACAGTCTATGTCGACAATTGCAGCACTATCGTGAAAGAAAGATGAACCTCCCCGCAGGGAGGCTCTGTCATACAAGACCGTAGCGTGACACGAATGCTTCCGCATTCTGTATCGAGCCGCCAGCAGCTCCTTTGACGATATTATTCACGAGAAGGACAAAACCTATCTTGTTATTCTTCTTCTTGAGCCTACCTGTATAGACCACCATGCCTTTCGGAGTACCCCAGAAAGCATACTTGGGCTGAGGGAATGTAGGCTCATCGGAGTACACGACAGCCTGAGCCGGTGTTGAAGGCAGATCAGAAGCCTCATGGAAATTCTTCCATGCTTCTACAACATCCTCAGTCCCGACATTCTGCTCGAAATCAAGCCAGACAACCTCGAGGTGCCCGAACATGACAGGAACACGCACTGTATAGGCATACACGTCAGGATTGATAGAGAGAATCTTCTTGACTTCCTTCTCTATCTTCTCCTCCTCCCCGCCAATATATGGAATGCAGTTATCTGTGATATCAAAGGAGGAAAGACCAGGATAGCCCGCGCCAGATACACTCTGATAGCTATTGATGGTTATCGTCTTTATACCGAATTTCCTGAGAGGTGCAAGCGCCATCGCAAGTCCTGTAGTCACGCAGTTGGCATTCGTGACACAGAATCCTGTTGCAGGATAGCCTTGCTTCTTTATCAGCTCCAGCTGCTCGATATTCGTATCGGGAATGAGAATAGGCACGTTCTCGTCATAACGCATTGCCGCGGCATTGGAGAAGACGTAGAATCCGGCTTCCCTGAGCTGCGGCTCTACTTCCTTTGCGACTGAAGCGGGAAGCGCAGAGAAGACAATCTTCACACCGCTCTCCTTCATCTGCGGTATGCTCATCTCACGCACCACCATTGACTTGATTGATTCAGGCATCTCAAATGGCATGACCCAATGCACGGTCTTACCATATTCCTGACCGACCCTGGCAGCAGATGCCGTAACATAGCTGAGCTTGAACCACGGATGATCTGAAAGCATCCACATAAATACCTGCCCTACCGCTCCGGTAGCACCGATGACAGCAACTGTTATCTTCTTTTCCATTGCCTTCCTCAAAATATTTATTGAGCGCAATTTAATTCTTTATGGCATATCGTTGCAAGACTTTATGGCTTAGGAAAAGACATTATTCTGTATTTTCTTTGCATAATAATACAAAATTCCATCCATTTGCCTGTTCATGCACTTAAAACTATTATCTTGCAATCTATGCCATTTATCTGCTATATTCCCCTCTGTACGGGGCTGTAGCTCATCTGGCTAGAGCGTTTGAATGGCATTCAAAAGGTAGTGAGTTCAAGTCTCATCAGCTCCACTGGACCTCATCAATCGATGAGGTTTTTTGATTCTTCATGTTTTCCTTATGGATTGAGATTTGCATTAATCTCCTGTGAATGGCCGTATATGGATTTTCGATATCGCTGCTTGCTGCTGTTAGGCTTATCGGGGATCGGCGTTCTATGAGATGGGCCTTCAGAGCAGGATCGAAATAGTTCTTCCTGAATGTCGGGTGAGTACGACGACGCTTGAGAGCCACCAGACCGAATTACATTGAGCCAGAGACCGATTTAGAGTGAGCCATTTTCATCGATGACATATCCTCATCACATGCACTGAAGTGCAAATCCAAATATCTGCAAATAAACCAATGACAGAAAAACTATCTCAGAAAGAATAACCGATTCCGAGATATGGTCCTTCAATCGACATCCAGAACAAACCCTGAGTTCTGCTTAGTAAGTTGACGAAGTCCATACTCAATCCGCCTCCTCCGCGAAGGAACAGATTACTTGTAAGATAGAAATCAAGATATACATTCGCAGAAAGGCCGAAAGTGCCGGAATCGCCTGTTCCGCGCACATGCGGTCCTGCTGTGATAAGCAGGTCAAAGTCATCAAAATACATCTTATATGCGTATCCGAGACCGACATTGTATCCTGCGACAGTTGTTCCGCTGACATTGACACTGAAACCGACTCCTACATACATTCCATGCTGTTCAGAGAAGAAGATATCCGCTTCAGCATCGGCACCAAGCATGAAACTGAAATTGCTGCTGTTTGTTCCTCCTGAATTTCCTGTTGTACCGAAGCCGATTCCAATGTATGTTGGCGTCGTGACTCCTGAAAATCCTCCTACGAGATCGAAGGTCGTATCAGCAAAGGCAGCTGGAATCATAATGATCAGACCAGCAAGAAGGGCAAGCAGTTTCTTACGCATAGCTCTAACCTCCTGTACGTAATATAGCTTATGCTCATTGTATTATGCGAAGAGTGTGTTGTGTCAAACAATATGGCATCAGCCAGTTCAATGCTCTTCTCAACGAGTATGCCAGCCAGCATAACATAAGCCTCAGAAGGGACAGAAATCCAGGGGAAGTACTTGAGCTTGACTGGACTGGAAGCTCGATTGTCCTGCACGGGAAAGCCCCGGGATTGGAGAGGAAATGCCATCTGTTCGTCGCGGCATTTCCGTTCAGCGGTTACTTCTACGCAGAGGCTTTCCCTGATGAGAAGATTCACAGCTGGCTCAAGGGGATAGCAGACAGCCTTTCGTTCTTCGGCGGTGTGCCTGTGATCCTTCGTCCTGACAATACCAAGACAGCAACGATAAAGGCAGACAGGTATGAGCCTGAACTCAACGCAGCAATGATAGAGCTTTCCGAGTATTACCATACTGTGACTATTCCCGCACGAGTGAGAAAGCCAAGGGACAAGAATGTCGTCGAAAATTCAGTGAGATTCGTGTCAACATACATCATTGCGGCGCTGCGCAACCAAGTATTCTACAGCCTCGAGGAGATAAACAACGCGGTTAGGGAGATGGTTCTGGAACTCAATGACGAGCCGTTCACTAAGAAGGAAGGGTCCAGACGCCTGCTTTTCGACAACGAGGAGAGGATGCACCTTCTCCCTCTGCCCCCAAGACGGTTCCAGCTATTCGAGAGGGCAAGGGCGAAGATCGCACCTGACTACCATGTGCAGTTCGACAAGTGCTTCTACAGTGTACATCCAAAACACATCAGTGAAGAGGTCCGGATAAAGGCCTCAGCAGATACAGTCATGATACTTCTCCCTTCCGGGGAAGAGATTGCAAGGCATCACAGAGGCGTATTCAAAGGACAGCGGATGACCAGCCCCCACCACATTCCACCGTTGCATCAGGAGATTCTCGGGTGGTCCGGCGACTCATTCAGATCTGAAGCGAAACGGATTGGAACAGACACGTACATGCTGATAGACAGAATTCTAACAAGCAGACAGTACGAGGTCCAGTCTTACAAGATCTGCAGGGGTGTGCTCAACCTGAAGAACAAGGTAGGGGCGAAGATACTTGAACTCGCAGCAGGAGAAGCGCTTGATTCCGGCATCATCTCATACAAGGGCATCAAAGCCATTGCTGAAACCATAGGCATGGACGCTGAAGATTCCGAAACGACTGCTCACAAAGATGATTCTTACCTATTTCTGACCCATTCATCCGAAAGGAAGGAGGGAAAGCCATGATGAACGAATTCGAGTCCGGGCTCGTCTACAACTTCGAGAAGCTCGGCTGCAAAGACTGCAGCAACCTCCGAGGAGATTGTGCGTATAAAGCAGGCTAAGGCTGAAAGGCTTCTAAGACAGGCTTCGCTATTCAACACATATGCCAACGTCGATCTCCTTGAATACATACCTGAGCGAAACATCGACAAGGCTCTGATAGATCGCCTATGCTCCTGCGCCTACATCGATGAGGCTGTGAACGTCATAGTGACAGGAGCTGCCGGAACCGGGAAGTCCTTCATTGCAAGGGCTCTCGGCGTCCAGGCATGCAATGAGGGATTCCGGACTAGGATATTCAACCTCAGGGCATTGCTGAAGGAGCTGGAACTCAGGGACAAGGCAGGTGATGATGTCTATGAGAAGAGGCTCAGGTATCTTTCAAGGATCCCGCGGCTCATCCTCGATGAATGGTTCGCATGTTCCCCTACGAAGACGGAGCTGGTATTTCTCCATGAGCTGATAGATTCCCGCTATGGCAGGCATGCAACAATTGTCTGCTCGCAGATGCCTTCCGAGAACTGGGCACAGTATTGTCCTAACAAGGCACTTGGCGAGTCCATCTCAGGAAGGATTCTTGCCCATTGCTATTGCATCAGGCTTGAGGGAGAAGATATGCGCAAGACGCACTTCGAACGACCGTGATCCTGCTGTTTGACTGGCTCAGCCTGATTCGGTGTGTGGCTCAGTGGAGTTCGGTGCCTGGCTCAACATGAATTGGCGCACTGGCTCTGCTGGGCCGTTGTACTCAG
>CALXKJ010000010.1 GCA_944388955.1 uncultured Spirochaetaceae bacterium
TGTCAACCTCTTCCTTCCGCGGCTTCATCAGCTCTGGCGCTCTCCCGAGCACCGGGGATGTATTCTGCACGCTTCACACTTCTTTGTAAACCCCTTTTCGTCCTTTTTTGGCGCTTTTTTCTTCCCCTTCCTCGCATCTCTTTCCTGTACAGCACTTTACAAAATGATTTTTTTCTGATCTGTTTTTACTCTCAATCTTAGGCATAATCCACATATATATGCACAGTATTTTATTGACAAACATCAGATTCAGAGAGATAAACGTTGAACTATGGAATGTGACATGACGAAGGGCTCTCCCCTCAGGCTTCTTTTATCTTTTTCTATACCTCTATTCATAGGAAATCTCTTCCAGCAGCTTTACAGTATGGTCGACACAATCGTTGTAGGACGCTTTGTCGGAGTAGAGGCGTTAGCTGCCGTAGGCTCAACCAGTGGCTTCAGCTTCATGGTTGTCGGCTTTGCCCAGGGACTTACCGCAGGATTCTCGGTAATCGTAAGTCAGCGCTTCGGGGCGAAAGACCACTCGATGATGCGGAAAGCATACGCCATGTCAATCATCACATCGGCGCTTGTTTCTGTAATCATAGCACTTCTATTCTCATGCTTATCGCTTCCATTGCTGCGTCTTATCGACACGCCGGAAAATATAATAGGCATGGCCAATTCCTATATACTCATCATCTACATAGGTATCGGCACTGCGATATATTACAATCTTTTCTCCTCGATTCTCCGTGCTGTTGGCGATGGTCGTAGCCCTGTCTATTTCCTGCTTATCGCATCCGCGCTGAATATTGTGCTTGATTTGTTTTTCGTTATAGTCGTGCCTCTTGGATGCGCTGGCGTCGCGATAGCAACCATCCTTGCGCAGGGTATCAGCGCGATAATATCCTTCATATATATAAAGAAGAAATTCCCGATATTCCATTTCACAAAAGAAGACTGGAAGCTTGATATACCACTTTGTTTAAGGCTTCTGAAAATCGGCATACCAGGCGCTGTGCAGTTCTCAGTATGCGCAATCGGAGTCATTATCGTGCAGGCCGCTATCAATGGATTCGGCTCCGATACAGTCGCAGCTTATTCAGTAGGCGGGAAAATAGAGAACTTCATAACACAGTTCTTCCCAGCTGTCGGAATGGCCATATCCACATTCGCAGGACAGAATCTCGGAGCTGGGAATCTTGAGCGTGTCAGGAAAGGCTTCAGGACATCTGTCATCATAATGATCTGCGGTGCTGTGATCGGGCTGTTTGTCGCGATTGTAATCGCAGACCCATTCAGCTATGTCTTCATGGATAAGGAAACGACATCTCCTGTCATCATCAGCCAGGCTGTCGAATACGTCCATACCATCGCATGGTTCTTCATTCCACTCGGTCTTATATTCATATTCCGCACGGGATGCCAGGGCCTTGGCTCCGGAGCTATACCGATGATCTCAAGCATCGCCGAGCTTATAATGAGGACTATAGCCGCCTTCACGCTCCCCATGGCGTTTGGGTACAAAGGCATATGCTTTGCATCCCCTGTCGCTTGGTGCGGGGCGGGATTCGTGCTGCCATTCTGCTACCTATTCCTGATGAAGAAGCTTGTAGCAAGACAGGCAAAAGCCCAGAAATGAGCCAGCTGTGCTAAAATAGACACATGACTGGGAAAACCGGGGCACCGCTTTCAAGGAAGCTTATCTTCTATTTCATGATTGTCATGCTTGCGCCTTTTGTGCTTTTCGTGAGCTATACGCTCATTACATTCACAGAAGGCACTTCTGGCATGATAAGGGCAGAAGCGGAGACTGCGCTCTCTGCAGATGCCGCTGAACTTGGTGCGATTATCGATGAATACAGGCATAAAGCCTATTCCCTCTCAACCTCCCCTACCATACGGCGTGTTCTTTACAGCGACACTCCTGAGAGCACAGAAGAAGATATAAGAAGAATCTATGAGGAAATGTACGCGACAATGTCTGGTGATACATACAAAGCCGCGGCATCGATTGTCTCAGACAGCGGCAATGTGAGAATCTCAACGCATAATTTCCCATCTGTCTATGACCTGAGGACTCATTCAAATGAATGGGATAGCGAGAACATAATCTCACTGGCATCACGAATGAACAGCAATCCACGCTCAAGTATCATCAGCATACTTGATCACAGGATAGAGAACGGCAAGGAAATCCTTTTTTCAGTTCTGCGAAGAGTCTTCTCCGATGATGGGCGCGTAATCGGCTATGTGATAATCGATATATACATAGACGCGCTTAGCAAGGAGATCAACAAAAGCGGCTTGTTTACGGATATTGTGCTCGCCGATAGCTCCTCATATTCCGCAATATCATTGATTCATCCGCAGATCCACGGAGGATTTTCCGAATTCCCGTTTATCAGAGCTGAAGGAAGCAATAGCTACATTGCCCCGATTGCTGATACACAGCTATTTCTTGCAGCCACGAATGTGAATCCATTCATTCAGGAAAGCCTCAGGCAATGGACATTCGTAATCGCACTCAGCCTCATGCTGGGCCTTGTCATATCAATCATATTCTCACTCATATTCTCACGCAGCCTTTCAAGCAGGATAAAGAATATCGCAAGCAGCATGAAACGATTCCAGAAAGGAGACTTCGGCATCACCCTCGAGCGTACGGGAATAAGGGAGATTGACGAGCTTTCTGACACATTCAACATAATGGTGCATCGCATCCAGGAACTTCTTGAGAAAACAAGGGAAGAAGAGGCAAAGAGCGCTGAAGCGGAGCGCAAAGCTCTTGAAAGCCAGATGAATCCGCACTTCCTCCTCAACACGCTGAACACGATAAAGGCTCTCGCGCGCATGCATGGTGAGGATGACATCTACATGACGACTATAAGGCTTGGGAAGCTTCTCAGGTCAAGCATCGACAACAGGAAAAGCAATGCCTCTATAAGGGAGTCTCTTGATCTTGCAGAGTGCTATCTGCAGATACAGAAGCTCAGGTTCGGCGATAAGCTTCAGTATAGGATAGCATGCAATGAGGACCTCATGGATATCGAGACACCGAAATTGATTATCCAGTCTATAGTCGAGAATGCCATAACCCACGGACTAGGAGAGAAAGTAGGCTCCTGGTATATAAACATCTCAGTGAAGAAATATGAGGACAGACTGAAGCTTTCCGTATCAGACAACGGCGTCGGCTTCCAGGAGATTCCATCCATGGATGAGCTTGGGGAAAGCCAGCATACAGGACTTTATAACATTTACAGACGGCTTCAGCTCAGATATGGAAATGAATTCACGTTTGCAATAGATTCTGTAAAAGGCGAAGGCTCAGAGGTCACTATAACCATTCCTCTGGAGGAAAAAGAGAATGAAGAAGCTTAAAGTTGTCCTTGTCGAGGATGAGGAGATAGTACTCAGAGAGCTTGAGAATACAATCAATTGGGAAAGTCTGGGGATGGAAGTCGTGGCGACAGCCTCCGATGGACTTGAAGGCGAGAAGAAGATACGCGCCTATCTCCCTGATATCGTCGTCACGGATATAAAGCTTCCGGGAAAGGACGGTCTGAAGATGATCGAGGATGCAGCTGTCACCAATGGTATCATCCTCTCGGGTTATACTGATTTTGAATACACGAAGAGAGCAATACAGCTCGGCGTCTTCGATTATATAGAGAAGCCTGTCGATGACAACGAGCTGATAAATGTGCTCTCAAAACTCAGGACACGCATCGACGAGGAAGAGAAGGATATAGATTCAATAAGCAGCAGCGGCATGATAAAACTGAAGGAAAATGTCTCCAATCATTCTGTCAGCATGGCGATTGAATACATCAACAGAAATTATGCCAAGCAGATTACCCTTTCTGATATCGCGAGGGAGACGAAGCTTTCAGAAAGCCATCTTTCGTCGCTATTCAAAGCGGAGACAGGCATCAACTTCCTGCAATACCTCAATGCGGTGCGAATAAACAAGGCATCCAGCCTTCTTAGGGGCACAGCAATGAATATCTCTGAAATCGCGGCTGAAACAGGCTTCCCATCCCCCGGGTATTTCACCAAGATATTCAAGCGGTTCAGAAACGAGACTCCTACCGAGTTCCGGAATTCAGATGAAGAGGTATGAAACCGAGGCCCTTAGCTGGGCGACAGCCTTCTCTGGGGATATCCCCTGAAGCATCACGCTTTCCACAGCTTCGCCTATAAGATCCTGAATCTCCATTGCATATGGGCCTGAATAGACAGGAGTGCTGCGCTTTAAATCATCAATGAAGACGGAGCCATATGGCTTATTTATTACAGCATCGCCATTGATTATCGTCTTCAGCGGCATCACCAGCCCGACTTCCTCAAGATATTCATCAGCGTGAGATGCAAAATAGGAAGCAAGTTTCCATCCTGCCATCTTCTCTTCTTCGCTTCGCGCCTCGTTGACCATGAAGAAATGAAGATATGATGATGCGGACACATCAGATAACGCAACCTCAAATGACGGGAATGGGAGAACTTTCCATCGCGGGCTTTCATAGAATTCAGGATTCATATCCTTCATTCTCTCCTCCTGATACAATCCAGAGAGACACATCGCAATCTTCTCATCGTTGAATAAAGACCTTGCGTTCAGCAGTGTCGGAGAGCCAAGGTTGTCTCCAAGAGGTCCCCACTCCTTCATGAATGAAAGTGCCTCTATCCAGGCATCATCATTTACGATGAATGAGCCGTCACTTACCAGCCCACCTCCAAGCTGCATGACCATAGGTATGAAGAATGAAAGATAATATGGATACCGGAAATCAAAGACACGTTTTGTGATTATACCGCCATCATGCTCCGTAAGAAGGAGACTTATATCCCTTATATCCTCCCATGTCTCAGGAAGCTCCAGACCAGCTTCCTCAAGCATGGAAGTATTTACGTACAGGCACCAGTTCGTGTATTCAAGAGGAATGCCATAGATATTATCTCCATAAGTGACGGCATCGAATGCGCCAGGGATATAATCATCTGCAGAGATAATCCCATCGGGAAGCTTATCGAGAGAGCCGCTCATGGCGAGTTCTGGAATCACTTCAGAAGATAGATTGAAAAGCACCGGTCCCAGACCAGCTTCCATCGATGATGAGACTTTATAAATAAGCTCTGATGACTGAAACTCTGTACGCTCTACTTTTATACCGGGATTCTCAATCTCGAATTCAGCGATAAGCCGCTCCTCGAGAGCACCTCTCTTCCCATCTTCGTGTGTCCAGTACTGAATAACAATCTCCTCTTCTTCAGTGCATGAAGAGAGGAGAAATGAAAAAAGAACAAGCAGAATCAGAAGAGGCGTATAACGATTCACCTCTTCAGTATAGCACAATCATCCCTTTCTTGATTCATAAACAGCAGCACCGCCAAGGAAGTACTTAGAAAGTGAGAAGAAGAGGATAATCATCGGAATCGATGCGAGGAATGCACATGCCATCATCGCACCTTCATCAGTCATCTTCTCCTCGCTGAACTGTGTTATGTACTGCGGGAGTGTCTTCATATATTCTCTCTGCGCAACGAGAAGCGGCCAGAGAAGGTTATCCCACTGGTTGCGGAATGAGAGAATGCCGAGAGTCGCGATGACAGGCTTGCAGTTTGGAAGGACAATACTGCTGTATATCCTTGGCTCCGAAAGTCCGTCTACACGCGCTGCATCGAGATACTCAGTCGGGAATGTCAGAAGATACTGCCTCATCTGGAATACACCGAACGCCGAAACCATGAACGGGAATATGAGACCGCGGTAAGTGTTCATCAGCTTCATGCCTGAAACAACCATGTAAAGCGGAATCATAATCGCCTCGAAAGGAATCATCATCGTAGCCATGATGGACATGAATACGAAGTTCCTGCCCTTGAATCTGAACTTCGCGAGCCCATAGCCGCATAGTGATGCCAGAAGCACTGTCGTTATACTATCGACAATCGCGACAAAGAATGAGTTGAACATGTTCCTGAAGAACGTCGCATTCTCGTTATTGCCGAGTATTGCTTTCTGGAAGTTAGTGAAGAATGTCCTATCTGCGGACGAGAAATACTCGCGCGAAGGAATCCATCTGAAAGGCATGTCGAGAATCTGCCTGGCATCCATGAATGATGATACAGCCATGAAAGCTATAGGAGTTATCGTGAAGAAGAATACGAGAATGAGGAATATCCAGACGAGAATCTCGACAAAGCTTATCTTGCCAACGAATTTATTCATCCTACCCTCCTCTCAGTACTCGACGTCTTCGCTTGAGCGGTTAGCAACAAGCTGCAGATAAGTGAAGACAAGCATGATCACGAAAAGCACGATACTCATCGCGCTCGCCCTTCCAAGCCTTCCATTCCTGATACCAGTGAAATAGATATTCATCGTGATAACATCTATAGGCGCTCTCGGCGATCCGCCCTGATAAAGCATGAACTGCGTGCTGAAAGTCTTCAGGCACTGAAGCATGGCCATAATGGAAACCATGGCAGTTGTCGGCTTGAGAAGCGGAAGCGTTATTCTCCAGAAGGTATGCCATCTTGAGGAGCCATCGACAGTCGCTGCCTCATAGATAGTTGGCGGTATGGAAGCAAGGCCTGTGATGAAGAGAATCACGAAATAACCTATATATTTCCAGAAGTAGATGATAATCGTCGAAACCTGGATCATGATAGGATCCACAAGCCAGTTGTAATCAACGCCGGACGTGTGCATCACGAAGTTCGAGACCTGATTCATCAATCCTCTCGGGTCGAAGATAATCATCCAGATTGCCGCGGCGACAACAGAAGAGAGAACAGCAGGCATATAGTACATCAGCTGGAAAAAGCCTCTGTAGCGGTCACGCCTGAGCTGCATCATGAATGTTGCGAGAATCAGTGAGACTACAATCATCGGCACGAATGTTCCGATTGTAAATACAAGAGTCGCCCTGATTGAATTCGAAAGCGGGAATCCACCATTGTTCTTGGTGAATATGTATACATAGTTCTCAAGCCCTGTGAATTCATAATTTCTTCCAATAGCCTGACGGTTCGTGAAAGAAGTTATGAATGCATAGATGATGGGATAGAAACTGAAAATAGCAAAGAAGACAAGACAAGGGACTGTGAATGCGAATCCCCATCTCGCCTGCTTGCGCTCAATACTGTAAATCTTGTTCTTTCTCACTTTTTTCTTTCCGGATAATGCCCCGGACAAAGCCGGGGCAAATGAATATTATGCCTCTTCGTCAATGAGTTCCTGAACGGAATTCTTGAGCTGAGTATAAGCATCCTCTGGTGTCACGCCCTGAAGCATAACACCTTCGATAGCTGTTCTGAGAAGCGACTGGATCTCGTTTGCATTCGGTCCATAGTAAAGGACGTGAGCTCTTGCAAGATCGTTTGTGAATACATCGCTGTACGGCATATTCTTATATGTATCGCTGTTCATGAGCTCTTTTGTAGGCTGGATAAGGTTAACCTGTGTAAGGTAATCCTCTCCGTGTGAGAGCATGAATGCGATGAATTCCCATGCCATTGCGATAGTCTCAGGATCCTCGTTCGCGTTGACCATGTAGTACTGGCCATAGTGGCAAGCTGAAACGTCATTCACTGCATCCTCGAAAACAGGATAAGGAACAACCATCCAGTCTCCTGACTCATAGAACTCAGGGTTTTCTGACCTGATTCTTGCTTCCTGATAAAGACCGGTTGTGCACATCGCGATATCATTATTGTTCTTGTTGAAGAGAGAGCGTGCGTTTGTGTAGGTCGGAGATCCGAGGTTGAGTCCGTTCGGTCCCCACTGCTGCATGAATGTAAGAACCTTAATCCAAGCATCCTTTCCTACGATAGCCTCTGTTCCATCATCGCTGATGAGCTGACCACCAAGCTGCTCGACCATCGGTACGATTGTCTCAAGATAGTATGGATATCTGAAGTCATAGCCACGGCGGATAAGGATATCACCATCGCGGATTACGAGCTTCTCTGAAATCTCTACCATATCTTCCCATGTCTTCGGGTAATCTGTCTCTGGATCAAGACCAGCATCGCGGAAGACCTGCTTGTTGATGAAGATACACCAGTTGTTAAGCTCAAGAGGAAGACCATAGATCTCACCATCATATGTTACAGCCTCAAGCATTCCATCGATATATGCATCCTCAACAGCTGCAGCATCTGCATAACCAGCGGCTTCATAATCCATAGGAGCTACACTGCCTGTGGATACAAATGAGTTGATAGCATCATTTGTAAGATTGAAGACTGTCGGGCCCTCACCTGCTGCGAATGCTGTCTGAACAAGCTCAATGATCTTCGATGAAGCCTGGCGTGTTGCGTTGATTTTCACATTCGGATGAGTTGCTTCGAATTCAGCGATAAAGCCATCTTCGAGTTTCTGACGTGTTGCATCCTCGTGTGTCCAGAATTCTATAACGATCTGCTCGTTCTTTTTCTCTCCAGCTCCGCCTGCAAATACAGAAAGAGCCATCATGAAAACCAATAAAACGGAAATTGCTTTGCGCATTCCTTCCTCCTTTATTCTATTAAAATCGTCAATCTTCCAAGCATTTCTATCAATGAAACATTTTTTCGATTTAATGAACAAAACGATTAAAATGCGATGAACATGCGTAGCATCTCCGGGGAAATTGATTCAAACGAATAGACAATCTTCATAATTTAAATCAAAATTTCATTCAAATGACTTTACAACATCCCTGTTTTCCGGTATAAGTCTACAGGATTGCCTACGAGGCGTAAGCCTGTAGCCATTCTGATGAAGGATTTTTCCCGATTCGGGCTGCTAGCTCAGCTGGTAGAGCAACGCCCTTTTAAGGCGTGGGTCATTGGTTCGAATCCAATGCAGCTCACTGCATGTCTCCCTCGTCTAGTGGTTAGGACAACGGGTTTTCATCCCGTCAACGCGGGTTCGATCCCCGCGGGAGATGTTTTGATAGCTCCTTGCAATGCAGGGAGTTTTTTTATTCATAGTATTTCGTTTGAACGGAATTTGTATACTTCATTGTTACACGAAACGAACACTTTTATAAAAGCCTTATTGCTTCATATTAGCTGCAAGAAAAGAGTCTCTTAATTCAACGATGCCGTCCTCGAGATGGGGTGTATTTTTTGACTGCCTCATAGTAACTATGACCATTCTGAATATCACTTATAATTGAAGCTCTCTGATGGACTAGATATGTAAGCCGCGTACTGAAGGAAACAAGCATGGCGTCTCTGCTATACAGCTTCTCAATATCTTCCATTGATGGAAGCTTTGATATATCCACAATTGATGGATCACTGACATGTTCGATGGAATTCTTCTAAGACCTGTAGAATCCATTTGTTTTCTCATGCAATAGTTGGTATAGTATTGGCCCCTTCCTCAAGCATGTCTTGACTGATAAATACCAAATCCTGCTAGAAATATCGCAAAATCAGGCTTATTTATCTATCTAATGCTATTGAAATATCCGCTGCTCAGAGCCGTACCCACCGGTCAGATAAAAAGGGCTTGAGAGCGAGCCTACGGTTTTCAGTATCTTGTCTTGAAGAGGGTACAGCTTCTCCTCGTAATATTGCGTATGCGATATCAGCTTTTTGCCGCGCCTCCTTCCTAAGCCCTTGCCGTGTTTGTGCTGTGAATAGTCTTTTCACAGTATCAATTCCGAAAAGAGATACAAGTTCATGCCATCTAAGGTTCTCAAATGCCCGTATGAAGCACCGCCTTAGCTTAGCTTCATCTTGCTTTCTGGGATGTTCAATCAGATCCAGCATCAGCGATGGATTGATATCATAATCCCAATACAGGTTCCTTATAAGTTCCTCTTTCTCTTTTCTATTCATTTCTATTCACCAAGAATAATATACCCATTTCATTTTACCAGTCACAATTAGAAATCTATTGATTATTTTCAACCACAAAGTGAGAGAATATAAGGAAAACCCTAACAGTATTCATATAATTGACAATGTCCAATACGCTCGATAGTATTTACGGCGTATATTCACACAGGCATTCTATCTTGTTTGAATATATGAGTTTTTACAATAAAAAACTGTTTATCTTCTTGAGGGTTCGACTCCCGCTTGAAGATGGAAAAAACTCTCTTCGGAGAGCTTTTGTTTTTGTCCGTTATTCTGGCCGTCTGCAAAGACGGTCACTTTTATGAAATCGAGATTCCAAGTTTATACACAACATCAGACATATAATCATGATTTAGCCAGAATGATTGCTTTGTCATCCAGTCTCCATTCGGAAGCATAAATGCGTTTTTCCTTGAACTGTCATAACTATTGGCATAGACCTTGCCATTTATGATGTGATATGCCTTTGGCGCGTGAGGTCTGACGTGAGCAATTGATTCGGGTTCACTTTTCTTAGGTAAGTCGTTTGTTATCTCGACTCCACCATTGGCATTTTCAACCGGAACAAGTTTAACACCATGTGTAAGTTTATTCTTTGCAATTTCCCAGCATTTTCGAAGTGGACCGTAAATATCAGTACCTGACATTCCCCAGAATGAGGCACCAATAAATCTGCAAACTTCCTTGCCATCAAGAGATTCTTTCTTCCATATCGAAAGCAGGAATCTGGTGCTTTCAAAATAATTGCAAAGTGCTGATTCATCGAATGAATCTTCATTAAGAACACTTAGAAAATCAGAAACGGGGAGTGAAATTGACTCTCTAAGTTTTCCATTTGATTCAAATCGCAGAGTCTTCATCACAATGTTTGCCTTCAGAAACTCCTCACAATTGTTAGAACGCACTCCCATCATCGCAAAAGACAGCCCAGAGTGAAAATTTTTTGATTTTAATAATGCGACATCCAATTCCTGCGCAATCTCAAAATCATATTTACCGACATACCTATTCATTCTGCCGATGGCAACTGATTCAAAATCCACCCCAAGCTTCTCTGCTCTGACATATGTATCCTTATCTTGCATTATGTAGTTATTCTGAAGATAAGTCATATAGGAATTCTTCAGACAGAAGGCCCTTGGCTTCGCCTCCTTATATGGAGGATATCCTTGCTTCTTCATCTGTCCGCTGGATCCTTTCGTGCAAGCCCCAAGATACTCAGTCATACTTTCGGAAAGTTCATCAGCCCTCCCCTCATAAACAAGGCGCATGATATCCGCCCAATCTTTCCGTATAACTGGCATATCTTCTTCTGGAGGGGTAAAAAGGGTTACTTTCTCAAACCTGTATGCTCCTTGATCTATACTTTTATGATTAGATGGCCGAAGATATACACATAGAAGAATGCATTTAAGTTTCTCTGCGAGATGCGTTTCTTCAAATTTCTTAGGGCGTCCATCGATTTCATTATCAACAGGCATATAGCTTATCATTGTGATAACAAGGCGCTCTCCGGCTTTCCATGCTTTAATACCTTTTTCAACAGGAGTAACTTTGAGTTCAACTCCAAGATCTTCAAAATCAGGTCTCTGGGCGCTATTGGTTGCAATGCCCAAAGCTTCTTCGACTATATTCCCAATACTACCTTTATGCTTGAGAGAACTCATAAGATGCTCGGCTTTTTCTTCGTCAGGAACATATTTTGCTATTTCGCTCAACGTCTCCCCCAGCACCATATCTTTTACAGATTTCTCAAGATTTTCAATCGAACTCAAATCCACACTCTTCACGATTACAATCCTATGATCCTGAATCTTATTTTACTAATACCTATGAATTGTTCCAGAGACTTGCCGCAATTGTTATAATCCTGAACAAGGAGAATTACTAGAATGGACTTCGTTAATATCGAAAATATATGTTCAAACGGTTATTATGCAGTGCCAGATTATCAGAGAGATTATGAATGGACAGCTTATCAAAATGAAACACTAAAAGATGACATATTTGCTATTGCAGACTCACCAAATACTCAAAATCATTTCATGGGAGCTCTTGTAACAGTCAAATATGATTTAAGCAATGCTGTTAATCAATCAATCAAAAATCTACAAAGCTATGACATTGATAATGATAATGTGCGTCACATTGTTGATGGTCAGCAGAGGTTGACATCGTTGATGATTTTTATTTCTGAACTTAGAAGATTCATAAAGGACAAAGGCCCTGACATGAATATTCCAACAGGGAACATAAGTAATTATGATAGTCGTCTCAAAAAAATACTTGTTGGAGATAATTGCAATCAAAACAGCGAAGTAGTAAGCCGGTTAATTCTGAATGGAAACACAGGATATTGCTTTAACAAAGAAATAACTGGATGTTCCAATCGATTATATAAAGGTAATCTGAAAGGTGCCACGAGAATCAAAAGAGCTAGGGAGATTTTCAAAAATGCAATAGAAGCAAAATATGCGGGATTGATGAAAGAAGGAAATTCCCCAGAAAATATTCACGACTATTTCAAAAAATTTATCAACATAATCTGTACTCGTATCATTTTTGTTGAAATACGATGCAATGACTCCACAGATGCTTTCCAGGTATTTGACTCACTGAATGGAAAAGGTCTTGACCTCACAGCTGCTGATAGAATCAAAAATATCTTTCTCAGCTGGGATAACACAGGAAACGGTGTTAAAAACTGGAAAATACTTGAAGAGAATATCGGAGAAGATTATCTCACTAGCTTCTTTGTTGCACTCTTCTTCTACAACAATACCAGAAGGATTCCAAAAAATAGATTGCCTGAGCAATTCAAATTTGACTACAAAGAATGTGCAGAAACAAATTATTATACATTCTTCAACAAGCTTTCAGATGCGGCCAGATTATATGGGGAGCTTCGAAGTGCGAGAACTGGACATAGCGTAGTTGATAACATATTGAAAAAAATCATGCTGATAAAATCTGACCAGATTTACGTTGCTATATTTTCTGCAGCTTTTCATTATGACAACATTGTTGGAACTCAGTCTTATGTAGATTTCCTTAATGCACTTATAAAATATATTGTCAGAATGCAGGTCTGTCAGAAAAGCATGAATAGGCTCGATGTGGTATTCTCAGAGTGCATTAAAAACATGAAAAAAGGTGACTTATTACCTGATATTACTGCAAAAATCGCTAGCGAAACAAAAACTATTTCAGACGAATCATTCAAAAGAAGCTTTATTGAATTTGCACCTTCCGATAACAATATTTCATACTATTATCTGGGAGAAATAGAAGATTTTCTTAGAACAAAAGCAGGTTATCAAACATCAGTATTCAATGAGAGAACCAGTGTAGAACATATTATTCCTAAATCGTTGCCAACCGAATGGTTTGATGACGGATATGAGCTTCCAGAAGATGTGAAAGACAATACTAAAGAGCTTCTGATTGAACGAATCGGAAACAAGGCTCTTCTATTCCAGTATGATAATTCTTCAGCGGGAAACTCCACATACCAAGATAAAGTGACTATTTATATCAATGGTACTCCAGGACGGCTAAATGGCAATGCAAAAAATACGTTCAAACTGATTGAGGAATTACTTGATGACTATCCATCTAAATTTGATTATGAATCTGTAAATAATCGAGCTGAAAAACTTGCGGATTATGCAATACAGATATGGTAAAAGGATGGCTCAGCATCTCTGAGCCACCTTGCTTTCATCTTATTTCATTTATTCTTTTACCCATTATTTCTATTAGTCCTACAACAAGTGCATTACCCATACAGAAGTACCTGAATTTCTGAGACATACCTGTGTTTGTCCAATTATCAGGGAATCCGTTAAGTCGTTCACACTCCATAGGAGTAAGCAGTCTTAGTTTTCCTGTTTCAGGATCTCTGATGACATGGGTTGATCTATTTTTAGTAGACTCCCCTGTCAGCATCGTGCGGCTTGGCTTATCAAGGTAATCTGGATATGCTATTGGACCTTCGGAATAATTGTATTCATGCCCTGTTGATGTCACTCTTTTTTCTTTTTTTGCACCTTTCAAATAAGCCCATTGCGGCTCATCTTCTGGCTTTATATAGAATATCTCAGATACATTCTTTTCAAGAATATCACCAAGGGTCATTCTGTGACCATCATAAACAGAGTCAACACGATATGTATAACATACATAATCGATACAGTATCCACTATTCTCAAAAGGAGCACTGAAATCATCTGATACAGATTTTATATCCTTAGGTATCTCTATTTTGCGAACCCTCGTCCCTGCATACGGATGACATCCAAATGGCACAGCAAAAAAACCAGAATGGAGGAGAACATTCTCCGCTTCTTTGTTTGCGTATAGCTTTTCCTGGACTGCTGTATCTTTTGTTGCGAATATAAAAGTTCTTCTTCGTCTTTGAGGGAATCCATAATCAGCTGCATTTATTACACGCCATTCTATTGAATATCCGAGAGAAAGCAGACATGAAAGGATAATTCCAAAATCTCGACCACGTTGACGAGCTGGAGATTTTAAAAGGCGGTCAACATTTTCTAATAAAATAAATCTTGGTTTTTTATCAGAGGCAATGCGATAAATTTCCCACCAAAGTACACCCTTCTTTCCCTGTATTCCCTTTGAATTCGCTAATGTTGAAGCTACAGAATAATCCTGACATGGAAATCCACCAACTAAAAGTTCATGGGCAGGAATGTCTTCAGCTAAAACAGTTGCAACATCTACATTGAGATTAACACTATCCTTGAAATGTTCATTGTAGCAATCAAAAGCCCATTGGCTCTTTTTTCCAGGCTCCCATTGATTTGCCATAATCACTTTCCAACCAGACTTTTTGAGCCCAAGGTTAAAACCGCCTACTCCTGCAAAGAGCTCTACTACGGTTTTATCTGTCTTGTATGTTTCCATGTCTTATCACCTGTAAGGCTGCAATCAATGCAGATTGATTTTTTGACTTTAGCAGAAATGTATAAAAAAAACAAAAAATGATCAACCATTTTCGTTGATTTGACACAGTGAGAACCACAGAAAAATAGTATTTTGCTTCTTGCCTCCTTTATAATATGTAACTTCACATCTTTTCATCTTTTGTTTCTATGCCTTAATGGGAAGCATGAATCAAAGGGATCTTATCAAGGAAGCTGATGAGTTAATCATCAAGACAGAGCAACAGGATGCACTTGAGGATGAGAGGAAGAAAGAAGGAGAAGAGAATCTGAATCTTCTTCTATCGCTTCTTTCCAGCAAATAGGCATCTCGTCATTGACGCCCCGCCGGAAATGACAGGGCTGATTATCAATACACGAATGAAACACCGACAAACGGGGCCACGACAACAATAGGAACACCTTCTGTCGTGAAAGCACTCTGGTCTCCTATTTCCGGCATTGTTCCAAAGATTGCGCCTCCTGCGGTGATACCTGTCTTCACAGCAACATTCTCGCCTACATCAAAAGATGCTGTGACCGTACCGTATATATCGAAAAGGTTTACTATCAGGATAGTGCGGACTTTAAGTCCGAGACTCAGGGCAAGATCAAAGCTCTCACCAATAGGGAAATCATATGCAAGTCCTACTTTACCAGTCAGAAGAGCGGCTGAACCGATGAATTCATTGCCATCAGGAGCAAACTGCGCCAAAGGAAACCAGCCACCGATTCCATACTCAATACCGAAGCCTCCATCTGCTCCGAAATAATTCGCACCTTCAGCCATGACGACAGCTCCTAAAATCGTAGAGCCATCGGATGTGGATATGAACACTTCAGGATATAGTGTTCCACCGATTTCACCTTTTGCCGCTGATAGATTCATGATTGCGATAACAGCAACAAGGATAAGGATACAGGCTTTCTTCATAAATCCCTCCGGTTAATGAAATTCTCTCATCAGTTTTCGGAGAAATCAAGAAAAGGACATACAGCTGAATAGCATGTCTGGAGAAAAATTCAATGTTAATTATTGATTTCTATATAATTTTTATTCTGTAATTTATGTAAATAAATATGAAAAACATTATTTTCAAAATTTAACTGATATGAATTTATTTATCATTCTAAATGAATTTATCATTCATTTCACATGAATTACTATGGAACAATCAGAGTTTCCTACAATATTCATAGCAACAGAACCGGAAAGATATCTTCCCGATTCTGTTTGTCAGTTTTAGTCATGCTTTTGCGGTCATCTTCTCAAGGACTTTCAGAGCTTCCTCTATCTTCTCGTTAGGCTCGTCTGTCTTGAGAGCATCACGGACACAACTTCGGATATGAGCTTCCAGGACTTCCTGCGCTGCTTTCTTCAGAATAGCAGAGGATGCAAGAATCTGATCCGCGATTGTCACGCAATAGCGGTCATCGTCTATCATCTTCAGTATTCCGTCAAGCTGTCCACGCGCTATCGATATCTTGCGCTTCACGCTATCTTTATCAGCCTTCAATACCAGTCACCTCATATCCAGCTTCAGTCACAGCGTTTCTAAGCGCATCATCAGTTACACTCTCTGAGGCGCTGATTACAGCATTCTTGTTCTCCAGTGAAACATCCACACTCTCAACGCCTTCAACCTTCTCAAGCGCGTCATGGACATGCTTGACGCAGTGCATGCACATCATTCCTTCAATAGCGATTGTCTTTTTCATTTTCTTCTCTCCTTTATTATCAGTGAGTATATCCTCATTGATTGTTATTCCTGATATAGAGCAATGGATTGTATCCGTTTTTTCATTCCTGGTTTCATTTCTTCCAGCTTTAGGCTTGAAGAACCTTAGGCGAAGCGCGTTAGTAACAACAAAGACGGAGCTGAAGCTCATGGCAAGCGCGCCGAGCATCGGGCTTAGCTTGATACCGAATGCCGGGTATAAAATGCCTGCCGCCACCGGTATACAGAGCGCGTTATAGATAAGAGCCCAGAAAAGATTCTCCTTTATATTCCTCATTGTCGCTTTGCCAAGCTCAATAGCACGAGGGACATCCTCCGGATCGGAGTGCATAAGGACAATATCCGCGCTCTCGATAGCGACATCAGTGCCAGCGCCAATCGCGATTCCCGCATCAGCTCTTGCAAGCGAGGGTGCATCATTTATACCGTCACCTACCATCGCAACCTTTCTTCCATCCTGCTGAAGCTTTCTGATCTCAGCTTCCTTATCCTGGGGAAGGACTTCTGCTATAACACTGCCACAGCCGGCTTTCTGCTGTATTGCCTCGGCTGTACGCCTGTTATCACCTGTAAGCATTACTGTCTTTATCCCCATTCTATGAAGATCCTCAATCGCGCCTTTCGCACTCGCCTTGATAGTATCGGCAACTGCTATTATCCCGACGAGTTTTCCATCTTTAAGAAAGTAAAGAGGTGTCTTGCCTTCTGAGGCAAGATGCTCGTCTATTTTCTCAAGCTCATCTGTATAGCGATTGAGGATTTTCCTATTTCCACCCGTTATCTCATGCCCATTGATTGTTGCTGATATCCCAACACCATCCGTTGCTTTGAAACCTGCTGCATCAGAAAGCTCGATACCTCGCTTATTCGCTTCCTCCACAATGGCAAGAGCCAATGGATGAGAAGAAAGCTTCTCAATTGATGCTGCATCAGAAAGCAGAGATGAAGAGTCTATTCCATTTACCGTGATGATGTCTGTGACAGATGGCTTACCTTCAGTGATGGTTCCGGTTTTATCAAAAACCACAGTATCTATTGAATGGAGCGTCTCAAGGGCCTCTGCGCTCTTTATAAGAATGCCAGAAGACGCTCCGCGACCGGTGCCTACCATGATGGCTGTAGGAGTGGCAAGACCTAATGCGCACGGACACGATATGACAAGAACGGAGATCGCAATTGAGAGAGAGAAGACAAAGCTTTCACCGCTTATGGCCCAGGCTGCTGCCGCAACTATAGCAATAAGTATTACAACTGGTACGAATACTCCGCTCACTTTATCTGCAAGTTTTGCAACAGGTGCCTTTGATGATGTAGCTTCATCAACAAGCCGTATGATTGCCGCCAGTGTGGTCTCCTCACCTGTCTTCTCAACGCGCATCTTCAGATAACCGGACTTGAGGACTGTCGCGCCTGTCAGTTTATCGCCTGCATTCTTCTCGACAGGAATTGATTCACCTGTTATTGCAGCCTCATCTACTGCACCTGTCCCATCTATGACGGAGCCATCAGCTGGTACTGAATTGCCGCTCTTGATAATTGCTATATCGCCTTTCTGAAGTTCTTCAGACGGAATTTCAACTTCCTTGCCATCTCTTAAGACAATCGCTGTTTTTGGAGCAAGATCCATGAGACGCTCTATTGCGTCAGTTGTCCTTCCCTTCGCACGGGCCTCAAGGAATTTCCCAAGCGTTATCAGTGTGAGTATCATTCCAGCTGACTCAAAGTAGAGATCCATGCTGAAACTGTGTGCAGTCTCAAGATCACCATGACCGAGAGCGTAAACAATCCTGAACAGGGCATAAATGCCATATAAGATTGAAGCTCCTGAACCCATTGCTATCAAAGAATCCATATTCGGTGAAAGATGAAAGAGATTCCTGAATCCATTTCTGAAGAAATGATTGTTTATGAAGACTATAGGGAGCAGCAGCAGGAAAAGCACAAGAGCGAATACAGCAGAGTTCTCTACACCAAGCAATATTGATGGCAGCGGCCATCCCATCATGTGCCCCATTGAAATGTAGAACAGAGGTATCGTGAATATAATGGATGACACGAGGCGTTTCTTCATCCTGCGATACTCCTCCTTCGCGGTATCAGCAGGCTTTCTGGTGCTTTTTCCATTATCTGAATTGGATTTCCTAGGCTCTGCCCCATAGCCAGCTTTCACGACAGCTTCTACAATGCCATCTTCAGAAAGCTTTTTTTCATCGTATTCAACTTCCATAGAATTCTTGAGGAGATTGACTGAAACGTTTTCAACGCCTTCAAGCTTCTCAACGCTCTTCTCTACTCTGACCTGGCAAGCAGCACAGCTCATTCCTGTTATATCGAAAGTCTCTTTCATTCTAGCTCCATACACCCCACGGGGGTGGGGTGTATTAAGTATAGAAAAGAAACCACTGAAAGACAAGAGGCGGAGAATCACTCCGCCGTGCCATCAGTAATCAAGGGCTCTCTTGAACCTGAATCCGTAAGATACAGTATTGTGTTGATTGAAGCTGAAAGCTTTATACGCTCAGATACAAGCTCACTCTCATTCTCAAGGGCTTCAAGCTTCAGCTGTATGAGATCGCTCTCCGATGATGAGCCGAGCTCAAGGCGCCGCTCTTCCTTACTGAGCTTCGCATCATAAAGCTCATCCTTAGCTTCAAGATAGCTGATTCTCTCCCTTGAAATCATGGCTTCGTTATAAGCGCTTACAGCATTCTCCTCTATTGCACGTACAGCTGCCTCATAATCTATTGATGCACTTGCCTTGCCGCTTTCTGCCCTCTTTATGTCATTAAGCTTCTTTCCGCCATCCCACAGCGTGGTACTCAATGCAAGAGTCAGGTTTACGCCCCAGGTATCGCTATCAAGCCAATTGGAATCAATGACACCACCATATGATGCAGTTGCCTGCAGTGCGATATCAGGAAGTCCGTATATGCTTCCTTTCGCTATCTTTTTCCTGTAATCCTGCACATCCTCCAGACCTCTAAGCATCTGCAGAGGCAGAGACTGAGGTGACACAGCCATTGCTTTGATAGTATCTATATCCATTGAGAGAATCGAGTCATAAAGGCTCTCATCAGGAGTGTAGTCAATCATGTCAGCACTCAAGTCTTGAATTCCTGTCAATGTCCTTAAGCCTTCGATTACACTGTCATATTGGCTATCAAGCTCACGACGGGAAAGTGCCACCTGACTCTTCTGTATCTTAGCATCGAGGACATCCTCCTCAAGAAGCATGCCATTCTCCGCACCAGACTCTGCGATGGCTATCAGGCGATCTGCCGATTCCTCAATCTCATCAAGAAGCGTATAAAGGCTTCCCATCCAGTAAAGGGCATCGAGACGTGTTCTCAGCTCTGTTTCCTTCTGGTCAAGCTTATCATCGCGCTCCATCGTCCTCAGCCCCTCTGCCCTTTCATAGAGCTTTACAGCATTCGATATCTTTCCCCATGTGTAGATAGGCTGTGTGATTGTGAGCTGCCCCTGAACACGGTTGTTATCCATCTTCATGGAGATATCCAAAGGCTCCGTGAAAATAGTCTGAGCAATCGAAGGAAGCCCTTTGATATCATTAGGATTAATCGTAATCGGACCAAGCGTCGGATTAGCCATATACGTCCCGGATATAAGAAGATCAATCGTCGGTGTGTATGCACCTTTGGCATCGAGCGTGTCGTAGTGGCTTTCAGCTATAGCCTGATCTGCCTTCCTTATATCCGTGTTATTCCTCTCCACAGAAGATAATAGACTCCTGAAGTCATATCGTGTTTCCTCATCTGCATATAGCAATGAGAAGACAAGCATGAATACAAGGATTGAAACTGCTACCTTCTTCATGGATTAACCTTCTCAAGTCTTATGCTTACACTTCCTGATGAACCGGAATGTATCTTTGCATCGCATGTACCGATATAACAAGCTTGCTCACTGGAATCACCTGTATTTGCGCCTGCTGCCAGGAAATACAGATATGGACTGTCATAATCCTCTCCGAAATCAGGCGATTTCGTTTCCCACTCTATAGTCATTGTGGCTGCAATGCCTTCTGCTTGAATTATACTTCCACTGACTTGCTCCGCTTTGGCAGCCGCAGCTATTCCGCTCAATTCATCCTGAATTGAATAACAATCATAGAGATAGGAATCGAAATCATCAGCGGATGTTGTTTTATCTCTGAATTCTTTTTCAGCATTATTACGCGCATCCTTGCTGAAGAATGCGAAGACAAAGATGTCAGTATCTGCTGCGGTAGTTTGATCTATATCAATCATTGCGGTTACAGATGTTCTGAATGCAAATGTGCACCCCGCAAGACGTATCAATACCATTGTTATTATCGGATATATTGCTTTTCTCATACTCTTTCCTCCTTTCTTCTCTTCCAGCCGTATACTTTCCTGATCTTGTGCCGTTCAAGGATGTAGTAGAACGTCGGCATCAGGAAAAGCGTTATGAATGTACTTGTCGTGAGACCTCCCATGATGACCTGACCAAGCGGTGCGTAGAGCTCTGTACCCTCGCCTGATGCCACAGCCATTGGAATGACGCCAAGGACTGTAGTCAGAACGCTCATTAGAATAGGTCGCAGTCTTGAAGCCGTTCCCGCTTTGACGTTATCGAAGAGCATGCTCATCTCCTCTTCGTAGCTTAGATGCCCAGAGAGCGCCATGTCCTCATTCCACTGGAATCCGGTATCATCAAAGGCTTTACGGATTGACTCGCCCTGAAGCTGGTTGATGTAGTCGACCATGATGATTCCGTTATTGACCAGCATTCCTCCAAGCGTGACGACACCAAGAAGGGAAACCATGCTCAGCGATGAACCGAAGATAGCGAGAGCCACTACAACACCGATCACGCAGAATGGGACAAGGAGCATGATGAGAATCGGCTGGTCGAATCTTTCGTATATAAGCACGATGACCATATATACAAGAAAGAGCGATATCATGAGGGCTCTCATCAGAGGTCCAAGGGAGTCCACGATAAGCTCATCGATTCCACCTGTGTCAGATGTGACTCCGGAAGGAAGCGGGTGCGATGCGATGTACTCGCTTACACGCCTCGAGAGATTCGTTGTGGACTCGCCTGTTATCTGGGCATTGACGGTCATGGACACGGCCCTGTCAGAATGGCTTATCGATGAAAGCTTCGTCTCTATATCGATATCGGCAACGCCCTCAAGGGAAACGGTGCTTCCAGCCTGTGTGTTGATGCGTATAGTATCGAGAAGACTGCTATCGAGCGGCTTATCAGAAGCATCGGACGATAGATGGATATTGTAGCTCTCATCCGCTGAATCAGCACGATAGCTTCCTATATCCATTCCATTGAAAAGGATGGCTGTCGTCATCGCAGCTTCATAGTTCGAGATGCCTAGCGATGAAAGATACTCATAAGAGGCATCAATGACTGCGGATGTGGAATCATATGTACTTGAAACCGATGCGGATATAACCTCAGGATCCGTCTCAAGATATTCCCTAAGTCCATCAGCGTACTCATATAGTACATTCTCATCTTCCCCAAGGAATGTGATGCCATAGCCACCGCCACCGGACATATAGCCTACAAGGTAATCAAAGCCACCATTCCTAACTTCTATCTTCGCTTCAGGAATAGCTGCTGCAAGCTCATATTGCATCTCCATGAGTATCTCATGCACGCCTCTCTCTCGCTCTGCTACAGGAACGAGAATCGCGTGTATTCCTCCGGTATTTTCAGAAGCAGTAAATGAGAAGTTGTCGACAGACTTGCCTGAATAGACGATATCAGTCTCAAGCTCCGGTACCTTCTCCATGAGTATTCTCTCCGCTTTCGCCATGACTTCTTCCGTATCGTCAAGGGAGTAGCTTGGAGGGAGCGTGATGCTGATATAGAAATCGCTGTTGTCTGTGGATGGAATGAATGAAAGCGTGATGCTCGTGAGCGAATAGACGGTCAGAAGAAGGATGAGAATGGCGAGCACTACTATAAACGGGGTATGCTTGAGACAGAATCCAAGTGATTTGCCATATCCCCTTTCCACTCCTACAAGCGCTCTTACAGGAAGGCTATCCTTCTTCTTTTTCCTGCTGTCGCCATCTTTAAGGAAATGCCTCAGAAGGTATGGCATGTAAACCATAGCAACCAGAAGCGATGAGCCGATTGCAATCATGAAAGTGAGAGAGATGTCATGCAGAAGATTTCCAACAAGTCCCGAGAGCATTATGACAGGCACGAACACGATGACTGTCGTTAGGTTGGAGCCTATAACTGATTTATCGACTGTTCCCGTTCCGAGATAGATCGACTCCGTTACTGTATAGCGGGGCTTACCTTCCTCATCGACATCCTGGAAGTACCTATATACCTGGTCAAGGACAACGATTGAGGCATCGACTATTGAGCCAAGCGAGACAACTATACCAGAGATTGAGAGAATGTTGACAGTTATACCTGCCATTTTCATCACTATGAATGTGAAGAAGCATGATAGCGGAATCGAAAGACCGATTGCCAGTGTCGCCTTGAGGTCATTGAGGAATATGTATATGACAATGACTGCGATGATGATACCAAGGATTCCTGATTCAATGACATTCTTGAGGGAAGCGAGGACAAGGCGGCTGTCATCGCTTATCATGCTGTAGCTGACAGCGCCTCCTGTCTCTTTTTCAGACTCCTCGAGTATGCGCTTTACTTCATTGGTTATCTGGATTGTGTTGCCATCTGGGCGCTTTGAGACTTCGACGACGATTATGTCCTCGCCTTGATGCGTCACTTTATAGTCTTCCCCCTGATAGCCGACTGTGATATCAGCGACATCCTGAAGCCTTATTATTTCACCAGACTCTGTCGCGCCGACGGGAAGATTGCGTATCTCGTCTATCGACTCATATGAGCCATCATATCTGAGGTCGACTCTACGCATATCACGCTCAGAAGAGCCGAGCGGCATAGAAAGATTGGAGTATTGCAGTATCTGGTATACAGTAAGCGGAGACACACCTTTCGATGCAAGCTCATCAAGCCTGAGCTTTATGCTCACCTCCGGCTCAGTGGCTCCTGATATCGTGATTGTCGACACCCCAGGTATACGCGTAAGCTGCGGTCTTATTGTATCAGTTACGTATTCAGAAAGCGCTACAGTGTCGCCACCACCCTCAACAGAGAATGAAACGACAGGAAGCATAGTCGCACCGCCGATGATTGCTACAGGATCACCTGATAGCCCATCAGGGAGAGATTCTGAAAGATCCGAAATCCTGTTCCTCACCTCATTCAGCTGATCTTCGGGATTGACACCATCACGGAATGTTATGGTAATGATGCCGACGCTGTTCATCGCCTCGCTATCCATGCTGTTGAAATCCGGAAGCGTCACGAAATCGTCTTCAAGCACATCGATAACATCATTCTCGACATCCTCTGCAGATGCGCCAGGATAGACAGATACAACGAAAATCTGCGGCATATCGATATCAGGAACGAATTCAAGGTTTGTCGTCCAGATACTGACCAGTCCGAAAAGCGCGAGAGCGAGAAGAATCATAGTCAGCACTGCAGAGTGCTTAATGGCGAAACCGGATATCCTCGACTTCTTCATTGCTCACTCCTCACTCTGGATGATGTTCACCTTCTCGCCCGGAAGGATATTCTCCTGTCCTCTGATGATGAACTTTTTACCGCTGTATTCCTCACTGATGGCGAAATACTCACCATCCTCGGCTATAGCATCCATTTCAATGTATTCAGCGCTGCTATCATCTCCAACTGCATAAGCGCTTCCATCGAGACGCCTTACCTCAAGGGGAAGAGATAGATATTCTCCGCTCTTCCAGATGATGTCGGCTTTGATGAACATGCCAGGAACAAAACCATCAGGTGAGATAAGACGGACTTTTATTCCGAATGTCTTGGACACCGCATCGACAATAGGCTCCATGGACACGACTTCACCATCTGAGGAAAGGCCTTGCACATCAGAGTAGATTCTTATCCTCAGATTCTCAGTACTGCGGATCAGGGAGTAATATTTCTCACTCAACCTCAGATTGACAATAAGATTATCGAGATCGGAAATAACGCAGAGAGGTGTCTCCGGTGAGGCTGGGGAGCCTTCCGACATCATCGATTTCAGCACTGTTCCCGAGACAGGTGCCGTTACATCAGCATATGAAAGCTGAAGGGATGCAAGCTCAAGCTGCGCCTCAGCCGCTTCAAGCTGGCTGGATAGCGTATCGTAATCCTGCCTCGACGCGCCCCCTTCCTTATATAAAGCCTCAACCCTATCATATGAGGCTTTGAGAGCTTTGACCTGCGCCTCAGCCTGCCTGAGCTGAAGCTCGTACGGACGCTTGTCGATAGTCGCCAGGATATCTCCTTCAGTTACGCTGTCGCCAGCGTTTATGCTGTATTCCTCTATCGTTCCGCTCACAAACGGGACAACAGGGATTATCGAATCAGGCTCGATATAGCCTGTCAGTGTAATTCCTTCATCTATTTCCCTCACTTCAGGAAGGACTACCTCAACAGGTGAAACAGGAGGTGTGTAGGTTTCCGTCTTATCTTTCGAGAAGAAATATCTCAGAAGAAAGAAAGCCGCCACGAAAACGGCTATGAGAATGATATATCGAATGAATGAATGAAACTTCTTCTTATCCATAAGGCCCTTCCTGATTATGATTTTCCTAGACTCTTTATCTGAATTTAACAACAGAATAGAAACACTGTGTTGGAATCCGACACAGTGTAGTAATCGTGTTGGAATGAATTTATCTGACACTTTTTTGATTTTTGTTATTCACCACTTTATACCTTTGTGCTATTATCGGCGGCATGAGCATTTACAGTGATACGCTTGATAAGCAGAAAGCATATTTCAGGAGCGGGGCTACTCTCTCATACAGATTCAGGAAAGAGATGCTTCTCCGCCTTAAGAACGTGCTGAAGGAGAATGAAGAGAGGATTCTCTCTGCTCTTTCAGAAGATCTTGGCAAAAGCAGCTTTGAAGGCTATGCGACGGAGCTGGGAATCGCATATGAGGAAATCGGATACCTCACAAAGCACTTGAAAAAGCTTATGAGGAAGACAAAGGTCGCAACACCTATCACGCAGGCTGTGTCATCTTCATATATCATCCACGAGCCGCTTGGGAACACTCTTATCATGTCCCCCTGGAATTACCCGCTGCAGCTGACTATTGTCCCGCTTGCGGGAGCTATCGCGGGAGGAAACACCGCTATCGTCAAGCCTTCCAGATACAGCGCTTCAGTATCATCGCTTCTGAAAGAGATTCTCACAAAGGCGTTTTCAGAGGAGTATATCGCTGTATTTGAAGGCGGGCACGAAACAAACACAGAGCTTCTGAAGCTCCGCTATGATTTCATCTTCTTCACAGGCTCACCGAATGTGGGAAGGATTGTCCATGCCGCGTGCACTGAGCATCTGACGCCATGCATTCTTGAACTCGGAGGCAAAAGCCCCGTGATAATCGATGAGACTGCGTCACTGAAGCTTGCGGCAAGACGGCTTGCATGGGGCAAGTTCCTCAACGCGGGACAGACATGCGTCGCCCCTGATTACCTTCTTATAAAAGAGGAAATCGCAGAGAAATTCATACCGCTTTTCGAAGATGAGATCAGGAAGATGTTCACATCGGAGCCGCTTACATGCAACGAGCTTCCGAAGATTATAAATGAGAAGCATTTCGCAAGGGTGAACAGACTCATTGAAGGCTCTCCTGTGGAATATGGCGGCAACGCTGATGATAATACACTTAAAATAGAGCCGACCATACTCTATCCAGTGAAGGAGACAGACCCCGTAATGCAGGAGGAAATCTTCGGTCCTGTGCTTCCTATTCTCACATACAGGACACTCGATGAAGCGATTGAATTCATCAGAAAGCGTGAGAAGCCTCTTGCCCTCTATATCTTCTCCAACAACAGGAAGAATATCGGGAAAGTTCATGATTCCATCTCATTCGGCGGCGGCTGCGTAAATGATACTGTCGTGCATCTCACGGCCTCCGGACTGCCGTTCGGCGGAATCGGAAACTCAGGTATGGGAAGCTATCATGGGAAGAGAAGCTTTGAGGCATTCACGCATGACAAATCGATAATGGATAAAGCAGTCTGGATGGATTTGCCTGTACGTTATGCCCCATTTGGTAATAAACTGAAGCTGTTAAGGCTTCTCATGAGATGAAATGCGATATAAGGACATGCAAACGCGTTACATATGACACAATCCGCAGCGTACTGATAGGTACGCTGACGGGACTTGCCATAACCTTTTTCGCCAATACAGTATCATTTCTTGGCAATCTCAATGAGCAGTACCCTGCGCTTCTTCTGCTATTGCCTTTTGCAAGCTGCATAACACTGAAAATCTATCAGAAGCTCGGAGATGCATACAGAAGGATAACCGTCGAGGCTATAGATATCATCCATGAGTCGGAGGACGAGATACTGAATTCAAAGAGAAAAGTCTCTCCATGGATGGGTGTTGTCGCCTATATCGCGGCAGCGCTCTCGCATCTATCAGGTGCTTCAGTCGGAAAAGAAGGGGCTGGAGTGCAGATAGGGCTTTCAGTCGGAGAACTTCTCTCCAGAGCCGAAAAGAAGCTCACACCCCCTGATTACCACGTTCATGAAGATAGGTATTTCATGTGTGCCGCGGCGGCAGCGTTCGGCTCCCTCTTCGGCTCTCCTATCACAGGTGTGCTTTTCGGCATGAGTTTCGCAACTCCTGATGTGCTGCGTCTCGACATGCTCTATCCATGCATCGTCAGCTCATATTCAGCTGTCGCGATATCCACTATAGCAGGAATACATATAATGACGATTCCATGGTTTGCAGAGCTTCAGCTGAATTTCACGAATCTTTTCATCGTCATCGTGTTCTCTATCATCACAGGCTTTCTCACCCGCCTATTCATCAAAGGGCTTGAGGATTTCCAGAGCCTTGTCCACAGAGCATTCGGAAGCAAAGCATTCAGCGCTATCATACCGGCGCTTCTCGTTCTCTTTATCTTCATACTTATCACGATATTCACAGGCGATCTCGGATACTCAGGGCTTTCGCTGGACCTTCTCTACTCAGCTATCGACGGACGAGGTGTACCACCTTATGCTTTCATTCTCAAGGCACTCCTTGTCTTCATGTCCATCGCCGCAGGTTTTGTCGGAGGCGAGGTGGTACCGCTTCTGGTTACAGGCAGTACTTTCGGCTACGCCTTTGCTTCTCTATTCGGACTCAGGACAGGAGCATTCGCAGCTCTTGGCGCGATAGGCATGCTCTCTGGCGGCACGAATCTCCCTATTGTCTGCTTCGCGCTAGGTATCGAGCTCTTCAGCTACGATGAGCCTGCTCTTCTATTTGTCGCAACATGCATTTCCTTCCTCGCATCAGGCGAAAAGGGAATATATCATCATCAGATTCTCAGAATACGGCAAAGACTCAGAAAAAATACCTGAAAGGATTCCTTATATATTGACAAGGATTGTTTATGTTTTAATATATGAATAGTTGTTCATATATTTATATATAAACAGAAGGAGTCATCCATGGCTATGGCAAGAAAACATATATACTCAGTCTCAATAGACTGTGCTGACTGTGCGAGGAAAGTCGAAAATGCGCTCAATGCGCATGATGATATAACTTCAGCTTCTTATGACTTTCCCAGAGGGAAACTTACGGTTGTATCACCACTTGATGATGAGAGTATCATGGGAATCGCCAGGAATGCAGAGAAGGATATAGTCTTCCATGATGATAACTCTAAGCTGACAAAGCATGTATTCTCCGTCTCGATCGATTGTGCTGATTGCGCGAGGAAGGTTGAGGAGGCGCTTTCATCTGACAAAAGGATTGAATCGGCTCATTTTGATTTCCAGCGCGGCAGGCTCACTGTTGTCTCAAAGCTATCGGACAATGAGATAAAGAGAATCGCTGAAGATGCTGAGGATGAACTAGTATTCCATGATGAGAAGAAAGAAAAGAAAGACCGGGCTATATGGAGGATTGCCGCGGCTGCAGCATTTTTCATAATAGCAGAGGTATCAGGGATAGGATATATAGCGATTCTCAGCTGGCTTATTGCAGGTTATGATGTTGTATTCAAAGCAATAAAGAATATATTCAGGGGAAAAGTCTTCGATGAGAATTTCCTCATGGCCATCGCTACCATCGGAGCACTTGCAATTGCTGCTTTCGATGAAGCTGCAGGCGTTATGATATTCTATCAGATAGGCGAATACTTCCAGAGAAAAGCGGTAGGAGCTTCGCGCGATTCAATCGCGAAGCTTATGGATCTCAATGCAGAGACTGCAGAGGTCATGCGTGACGGGGAATTCATATCAGTGCCATCTGAAGATATAAAGATTGGAGAGAAAATCCGTGTCAGAAGCGGAGAAAAAATCCCTATCGATGGCACGATCATCTCTGGCAGCACACACCTTGACATGAAAGCGCTGACAGGTGAATCTGTGCCGGTCCGCAAAAGCGAAGGCGATAAAGTTCTCTCAGGAAGCGTGAACGGAGAAGGATTGATTATCATTGAGACAGTGTCATTATTCAGAGACTCGACTGCATCGAAGATCATACGTCTTGTAAACGAAAGCGAGGGAAAGAAAGCGAAAAGCGAAAGATTCATTACGCGTTTCTCGCGCTATTACACACCCGCAGTCTGCATTTCCGCCCTTCTTGTCGCGATACTTCCTCCGCTTTTTAATCTCATGGATTTTTCATCTTCGCTCTACAGGGCATGTACCCTTCTTGTCATATCGTGTCCATGCGCGCTTGTACTCTCCGTGCCTCTTGCATACTTTGCCTCGATGGGCACATTCGCTCGGCATGGAATTCTCATAAAAGGTGATGAATCCATCCAGAACCTTGCTTCGATGGATACGCTTATCATGGACAAGACGGGAACAATCACTGAGGGGAAATTCTCAGTCAGGAAAATCGTCCCGTATGGAATAGATGAGAAAGAGCTTCTCTCTTATGCGGCTGCGCTTGAGTGTACTTCAAGCCATCCAGTAGCCTCCGCAATATGCGAGAAAGCCGGTGATTGCCATAAGAAGGCGGAGAATGTGAAGGAAATTCCAGGAATCGGTATCGAGGGAATTGTTGATGGGCATATAGTCAGAGCCGGTAACAGGAGAATCCTTCCATCGATAGCGGAGCCTGATGAGGATGGCACTATCGCATATATCTCACTTGATGACAAGCTGATTGGCTATATCGTTGTACGCGATGAGATCAAAGATAATGCGGAAGAGGTCGTCAGGAATCTGAGAAAAGAGGGGGTGAAGACTATCGGTATTCTCTCAGGAGACAGGAAAGAAAGAGTACAGAAGACAGCAGAGACTCTTTCCCTTAACAAGGCCATTGGAGGCCTGCTTCCTGACGAGAAGCTTGCAGCTCTGGAGTCTTTCATGGATGACGGGAAAATAACGGCATATGCCGGTGATGGCATAAATGACGCGCCTTCAATCAGAAGAGCGGACATAGGCATAGCGATGGGAGGAGTCGGCTCAGATGCCGCTATAGAAGCATCCGATGCAGTCATCATGAATGATGATATCTCACGCATTCCTGTTGCCATAAAGCTTGCCAAACGTACTGAGCTTCTCGTAAAGGAGAACATCATATTGTCATTGGCAATAAAAGCCGCGGTCTTCATCCTCGCAGTTTTCGGCATGACGAACATGTGGGCTGCAGTATTTGCGGACACAGGTGTTCTCATACTTGCCGTTATAAACTCACTTAGGGCTCTCTTCTGGAAGGTCTGATGCCTTCCAGAGCCACCATGAATACTTCCTGCCGCGCTTCATTCCAATCTTCTCATTCAGTCTGATGCTCGCCTCATTCGGAAGATAGATATTGCAATATGCCAATCGTCCTCTTCCAAGTGCTGTTGACACAAGATACCTGAGAAGCGTTTCCCCTACTCCCTTTCGTCTGAATTCAGGAAGGACTTCAAGCATTCCCATCGAGCCTTCGCTGTGGAAACCTGCAAAGCCCATGATCTCTCCGCTCTCTGAGAATGCGCCGAAGAGGCTTTCAGTCCAGACTGCATTCCGTATATCGCGCTCAGATGAGGTTCCATAATGCTCCATGACAAAAGGAAGATAGCTCTCATCCAATGTGCGGATACACAAGGAATTGCTCTCAATCGCCGCCCCTTCATAGCCATAGATATAGCAAGGGTTATCGCATTCATACCCCATCGTATTTGATAGATAATCCTTTATTTCCTCACTATGTACGCTGTAAAGAGCTGAAGGAGGGAGATTTTCAAATAACTCTTCCTTTTCTTCCCCAGTGATTGCGGCAAAGACTGTACCGGAATCAGACTGAATGATAATCCCTGACTCAGAAGAGAAGAAAAGCACATCTCCCGTGCCGCTTTCGAGAATATCGATGATGTCGATATAGCTGATGAAATCCTTTTCTCTTAGAAAAGTAGCTATCTTGGTAGTGTCAAAGAACATATCTTTATGGTATGTTACATTCGCTATGGATGAGAAGAGCATACGTAACATAGGCATCATGGCTCACATCGATGCAGGAAAGACAACAACTACTGAAAGAATTCTTTACTATACAGGTGAGAATCATCGCATCGGCGAAGTCGATAACGGCGAAGCTACGATGGACTGGATGAAGCAGGAGCAGGACAGAGGGATAACTATCACGTCCGCCGCTACTACCTGCTATTGGAATGAGCATCAGATAAACATCATCGATACTCCGGGACATGTCGATTTTACAGCCGAAGTCGAGAGAGCGCTGAGAGTTCTTGATGGTGCTGTGGGTGTTTTCTGCGCTGTTGGCGGTGTCGAGCCTCAGACAGAGACTGTCTGGAGACAAGCTGACAGATACAACATCCCTCGCATCGCGTTTGTCAATAAGATGGACAGGCTCGGTGCTGATTTCTACAGAGTCCTCGACGATATGAAAAAGAAGCTAGGAGCAGATCCAGTGCCTCTTTTCATACCAGTCGGAAGCGAAAACGCATTCTCAGGGATAATTGATCTCGTCAATATGGAGTATCTGACATTTGATTCAGAAGACAGCGGCAAGACGATTACCAGAGCAGAAATCCCGGAGAGCGAGAAAGAGAATGCCGATAAGTGGCGTGAAAAACTCATAGATAGCGTCGCTTCCTACTCCGATGAGATAACAGAGCTTTATTTCGAGGGCAGCGAGATTCCTTCCGAGATGATTATCAGCACGCTAAGGGAATGCACTCTCAACAGAAACTACCTTCCTGTCTTCGTTGGCTCATCATTGAAGAATATCGGTGTTCAGACACTCCTGGATGGAATAGTCAACCTTCTGCCATCCCCTGCTGAAGCCGAGGCTGTGGAGACAATCAATGCAAAAAACGGGAAGACTGAGATGCTCACACACAGCGTCAATGGTCCCCTTGAGGCTCTTATATTCAAAATCCAGGTTGATCCACAGTCAGGTCCTATGTGCTTTGTGCGTGTTTATTCCGGTGTCCTCAAAAAAGGAGTTTCCGTTTATAACATCACGAAAGGCAAGAAAGAGAGAATAAACAGGCTGCTGAGAATGCATGCGGACAGACCTGAAGAGCTGTCGGAGCTTAAAGCCGGGGATATCGGGGTAATCATAGGATTCAAGCTTGCCCAGACAGGTGATACAATCGGCGCGGAGAACCATCCATACCTTCTTGAGAAGATGGTCTTCCCCAACCCTGTCATCTCAGTCGCAATAGAGCCATCATCCACAGCAGAGATGGATAAGCTCCATAAGGCGCTTGAAACACTGGCAATGGAAGATCCTACATTCTCCTACAAGGATGACCAGGAAACCGGTCAGCTTGTAATCTCGGGAATGGGAGAGCTTCATCTCGACGTTCTTGTCACCAGAATCAAGGATGATATGAAAGTCAATTGCCGTGTAGGAAATCCTCAGGTTTCGTACAGGGAGTGCATCAGGACAGAGGCCTCTGGTACAGAGACATTCGAGAGGACTATCGCGAACAAGGAGAATACAGCTTGTCTTTCGCTCAGCGTCAAGCCGCTTCCTCCTAAGAGCGGCAATGTCCTCAGAATCAGTGCAAATACAAGGGATATCCCCGAGGAGATCGTCGAGGCGATCAAGAATGGTATAAACGGCGCTTTCTCCGGTGGTATCAAATTCGGATATGAATGCACGGATATCGAGGTTGATGTCACTGATATAAAATATGATGAGAATACTTCCACCCCATTTGCTTTCACATCCTGTGCGGCGATGGCTTTTGACCGAATAGCATCGGAGGCTGAGCCTATTCTCATGCAGCCTGTGATGAAAGTACAGGTGTCAGCACCATCTGAATATATCGGAGATGTGATTTCATCAATAACACAGCGAGGAGGAATCGTACTCAGCATGGAGTCAAGGACCGCCGCCGATCTTGTAACGGCGGAGTGCCCGCTTGAGAAGATGTTCGGCTACACGACAGTCCTCAGATCCTCAACCCAGGGCAGAGGCTCATTCAGTATGGAATTCTCGCACTACGCAGAGAAGATGAACTAGAAAATGGCGCCAGATGGCGCCATTCTTTTCACATAGGTATTTTAGCAACTATCTTCTTCATCACGCATGGCCCATCAGATGAAAGACCTGGTGTGTGTGGCTCATAGGGGAAAACAATCACGGCATCGCCTGAGTTAAGCACTGCAGTACTTTCAAGCTCATCATCATAAAGTCCGAAATCATCATTCTCGCTGAAAGACTCAGGAAGAGGACGGATCGAGGCAAATCCGAATTTCTCTTTTCCATCGATAACGAATTGTAAATCGGCATATTTCCTGTGCACTTCAGGTTTCTTATCAGCTACAGTCTCGTATGATTGCACCATATACTTAATACCGCTTTTCTCAGTGTAATAAGTACCGACTGGAAGCTTAGTGAAATCCTTCGTCTGCAGCTCTTCGCATATCTCCTTAAGATATGGAACCGAATCATAATAAACGGACAATCTGTCGAATCTATCGTATATCATAGACAGAATCTTATTGCGTTCTCACTCTGTCGGCAAGGATAATAATAGAGATGCAGAACCATACACTTTACACAGCCATGCGCTTTGATTTCCTCTATGCCGATAGGTATGTATTCCAGTCCGGATGGATATACCCGGAAAGCTATGTCCCATATTGCATGGTAAGGCTTATCCAGAAAGGAGAAGCGTTTTTCCGTATAAATGGAGAGGAAACACTGGTAAGGGAGAATCAGGTGGTTTATATTCCTGAAGGCTGCATGCTTTACTGCGAGACACAATCAAAAAGCTTTGAATTCATCTCCATAAGATTCCGGCTCACAGCACAGCTTGACTCCGGTGATTTCCTTGCCGATTACTACAGGATAGGAAGAGTCACGGAGACATGTGGAGACACGGAGATAACGGAGCATTTCACTGAAGTCTGGCAAAGCGCCACCTCCAATGCACCGTGGAAGCGTTTCACTATCCGAGGGCATCTTGAGCTCATCATCGCCTGGCTTTCGAGAAAAGCCGCTGCAACGATTCCAATCGGAAAGAAGGACGAGAACGCTGGTCTTTCAATCGAGGATATACTGAAAAGGGAAAAACTCACATACAGCCGTACACAGGATCCAAGGATTACAGCACTCGTTGATTACATAATCAATCATATCGATGAGGAATTCACAGCTTCAAAGCTCAGTGAGATGGCAGATCTCAGCGAGTCATCTATGCGCCGGCTTTTTGTGAAATATACAGGAAAATCACCACTTGAATTTGTACAGGACCTCCGTCTTGTGATAGCCGCGAGGCGGATGCTTGTAACGAATGAAAGAATCTCATCAATCGCCTACTCTGTCGGGATTTCCAACCCGAACTACTTCTCCCGCATATTTAGGGAAAAGTTCGGTGTATCTCCCCATGTATATAGGAAGAATGCAGATTGACAATCAATTTGATGTATTATTCAACTAAATTTTAAGCGTTTTATGCTATTTTTGCCTGAAACGTTCTCTTGTGCGTTTTCAGATTCAGCTTACTCTGAGATTAGCAAAAGGAAATTGGAGGAAGACATGAAACGACTTTCACTTATGGCATTGGTACTCATACTTTCCCTCACAGCAGTCTTTGCTGGCGGGCAGAAAGAGCCTAGTGCAGCTGATGGAGAACTCAGCGGAGAAATAACATTCTGGCATTCATTCACACAGGGAAAGAGAATGGAAGCCATCCAGGATGCTGCCAATGAATTCATGGCTATGCACCCTGGTGTGAAGATCAACATCGAAACAATGGCATGGGGTGATTTCAATACCAAATGGAATGCAGGTCTTACAACAGGAGATCTCCCTGATATGAGCACGGCGCAGAACACAGGAGAAGTCGCGGAAATGCTCAACGTTGAGGTCCTCAGACCAGCTGATGGCGTAATTGACGCTATCGGGCGAGAGCGCTTTGCGGAAAACGCACTTGCTGACATGACTCAGGATGGTAATGTCTATGGTATTCCATATTATTCTCACGCTCAGGTCATGTGGTACCGTGAGGATCTCCTTGCCAATGCTGGTCTCGATGTTCCTCAGACATGGGATGAATTCCGTGACGCTGCAATCGCATTGACAAAAGACGGCATATACGGAGCTGCCGTATCATTCAGCCCGAATGACCTTCTTGGCACAAGATATCTCAACTACTATGTCCGTTCAGCTGGCGAAAGCCTCCTCAACGATGACCTCACGGCAAACCTCACAAGCGATGCTGCTATTGAAGGAATCAAGTTCTGGGTTGATATCTACAAGAACTGCTCACCAGCTGAGACAATCAACTATACTGTCAATGATCATGCAACGCTTTATTATCAGGGAATCACAGCATTCGATTTCAACTCAGGCTTCATGATTGATGGTGTAAGAGCTAACCGCCCTGATATCCTCGATACCGTCTCATGCGCACCGCTTCCGAAGATCAATGAATCAGATCCGTACTACAGCGCTGAAGCCACACAGATTCCTATCGTGATCTGGGAGAATTCAAAGCATCCTGAAATCTGCGAGGCTTTCATCGAGTATCTCTTCCAGGAAGACAATTATGTTGATTTCCTCAGCGCTGTGCCTGTTGGAATGCTTCCTGCAATCTCTGGTATCTCCGACCTCGAGGCGTATAAGAGCAATCCTACAGTCCAGCAGTTCGCCGAGGAAGAGAAAATCATCGCAGAAGCTGTCGCAGCAGGAAGAGCTATCGGGTTCGAGCATGGACCTAGCGCTCAGGCAGGACTTCTTGCTAATCAGGGTGTAATCGAGGAAATGTTCCAGGATATCATAATGAACAACACACCAGTCGAAGAAGCCGCAGCAGCAGCTGAAGCTGAACTTAACGAAATATTCGAAACTATGGTCATGTGACCACCACAAAAGCGGGGCAATTCGCCCCGCTCCCCTCTAGGAGAACATAATGATCAGCCTTAGGAAAGGCAGAACAAGCATTCAGGGCAGCTCCCTTACAAGATGGATTTTCGTAGCGCCTGCAATGCTGGTTGTGATATGCCTTCTCATCTATCCGCTTTTGTCGACAGCATTGTATAGCTTTACCAACAAGACGATGATAAGGAAAAGCTTCAGTTTTGTCGGGTTCGAGAATTATATAAGAATCCTCACCGATCCTGATTTCTGGACATCCTTCGGTCATTCGCTTGTCTGGACGATATTCAGCGTGATAGGACAAGTAATAATAGGATTTATCGGAGCTCTCTGTCTCAATAGAATCAAATCACCGGCAGCAAGAAGCATCTTCAGGATTGCAGCTATCATTCCATGGGCATTCCCTTCAATCGCTACAGCTATGACATGGAAATGGTTATTCAATGGAATCTATGGTTTTGTTCCGGAGATGCTGCAGAAATTCGGACTTACAGACGGTCTTATCCAGTTCTTCTCTGATCCATCGCTCGTACTTCCAGCACTTATCTTCATAAATATCTGGTTCGGTGCACCTCTTATTCTCGTCAACGTCTACGCAGCCCTCCAGACCATACCTCAGGATCAGTATGAAGCTGCACAGATTGACGGCGCATCAAGCCTGCAGTCATTCAGGCATATAACGCTGCCGCATATCAGGACTGTTGTAGGACTCCTGGTTGTACTGAGAACAGTATGGGTATTCAACAACTTTGATTTGATATACATGATCACTGGCGGTGGCCCAGCAGGTGCAAGTTCAACAATGCCTATCTACATCTATGACACTGGCTGGACAGGCAGACTCGTAGGCAGAGCATCTGCGGCATCAATACTGCTTCTGCTCTTCCTTGTCATACTCTGCGTGCTTTACTTCAAAGTAATCAGCAAATGGGAGAAGGAGGATGTCAAATGAGTCTTAAGAAACGATTTACACCAGGAACCTGCTTCTCGTATGTCTATCTTACAATCATCGCTGTTGTGGCTGTATTCCCGCTCTTATGGCTTCTTGTGTCTGCTTTCAAATCAAGCGGTGAGATGCTAGCCAACCCGACAACTATTCTTCCGAAGGAATGGACTCTGGAGAACTTCAAGACTGTCCTGTTTACACTGAAGTTCACTGTAAATATTAAGAACAGTCTCATAGTAGCACTAGTCACAACAGTCATAGCGACATTCATTTCATCGCTTGCTGCGTATGGAATCATCAGGTTCTTCCCGAGACTCGGGAACATCATGACGAAGATTCTCATCACGACATACATGTTCCCTTCGATCATGCTTGTAATACCTTACGCGGTTGTAATGAATTCGCTTCATCTTACAAACACCAGAGGTGGTCTTGTACTCGTATATATGTCATTCAGCGTACCTTACGCTGTGTGGATGCTTGTTGGATTCTTCAAAACTGTACCAATCGGAATCGAAGAAGCCGCAAGAATCGATGGAGCTAACCGCTTCCAGGTATTCACACGTGTTGTAATACCGCTTGTACGACCGGGAATAGTCTCCACAGCTATCTATGTATTCATAAATGCGTGGAATGAATTCCTCTATGCCTTGCTTCTCGTTTCAAGCTCGGCGAAGACTACCCTATCGGTTGCTGTAAAGACTCTTGAGGGTGCAGATATCCTCAACTGGGGCTCGATGATGGCTGCAAGCGCGATTGTCGTTCTTCCATCAATCATATTCTTTATCCTTATACAGAATAAGATTGCAGGTGGACTGACAGATGGTGCTGTCAAATAAATCACTTCAATAGGAGAAAGAAAAAATGAAAACTATCAATTATGGTATAGTGGGAACAGGATATTTCGGAGCGGAGCTCGGAAGAATACTGAGAACTCTCGACGGCGCTGCTGTTGTAGCCGTTTATGATCCTGAAAACGGCAAGACAATCGCTGAAGAATTCGGATGCAAATGCGAGGATAGCCTTGAAGCGCTTGTCTCAGAGCCTGATATCGATGCTGTAATCGTCGCAACACCAAACTATCTGCATAAGGAGCCTGTAATAAAGGCTGCTGAACACAAGAAACATGTATTCTGCGAGAAGCCTATTGCGCTCTCATACCAAGATTGCGATGAGATGGTAAAAGCTGCAGAAAAGAATGGTGTCATATTCATGGCTGGACACATAATGAACTTCTTCCATGGAGTAAGGCTCGCAAAGAAATTCATCCAGGAAGGAAAAATCGGAAAGCTTCTTTATGCCCACTCTGCGAGGAACGGCTGGGAGGAACAGCAGCCAGAAATAAGCTGGAAGAAGATCAGAGCGAAGTCAGGAGGACATCTATATCATCATATCCACGAGCTCGATTGCATACAGTTCATCATGGGGCCTGCAACAGAAGCCACGATGATCGGAGGAAATGTTGCACATAAAGGTGAGCATTTCGGAGATGAGGACGATCTCCTTCTTCTGAGCCTTGAATTCGGGAATAACACATTCGCGCTCATTGAGTATGGATCAGCTTTCCACTACCCCGAGCACTATGTGCTTATCCAAGGAACAGAAGGATTCATCAGAATCGACATGTGCAACACTGGCATGACAGTGAAGACCAAGGACGGGAAGATAGAACACTATACGACACATGCGACAAAGGAGCTTGATGAGGAAAGAACGCATATTTATCACAGTACGGAGATGGATGGGGCCATACAGTATGGACATCCGGGAAAGAAACCTCCAATGTGGCTGCAGAGCGTAATGAACAATGAAATGAGGTATTTCAACGGCATTATGCATGGCGATCCGATTCCAGAGGAATTCAAGCCGCTCATGACAGGTGAAGCTGCAAGGGCCGCAATTGCAACAGCTGATGCCGCAACTCGCTCTAGAATGGAAGATAGGAAAGTAAAGATTTCCGAAATTACAGGAGAGGTGTGATATGGGATTTGCAATCACAGACATCAAGGGCGTGATACCCGCGATGATAACGACATTCGACAAGGATGAGAAAGTAGACCTCGGGAGAGCGGAGAAGCTGACTGAGTTCCTCATCGGAGAGGGAGTGAACGGTCTCTATATAACGGGAAGCACGGGAGAGGGCTTCCTGATGACAGGAGAAGAGAGGAAGGCATATGCCGAGAGAGTCGTGAAGACTGCCGCCGGGCGCGTTCCCGTCATCGTCCATGTCGGAGATATAGGGACGAGGAAGTCAGTCGAGCTTGCCGAGCATGCGGAGAGCATCGGAGCCGATGCCATCTCATCCGTCCCTCCTTTCTACTACCATTTTTCAGCCGATGACATCTATTCATACTACAGTGACATATCATCATCGGTATCGATACCGATGGTGGTGTACAACATCTCGCTTGCAGGGCTTATGGACTCATCGCTTGTTAGGCGTCTTGCCTCAATCCCCGGCGTGAGGGGGCTGAAGTTCACATCGCGGGAGCATGATGATATGTGCGCTCTGAAGATGGAACTCGGAAAGGATTTCATGATCTATTCCGGCTGCGATGAGATGGCGACTCAGGGGCTTCTCGCAGGAGCTGACGGCATCATCGGCTCATTCTATAACATGCTGCCCGATACATTCCTGAGGATCTATGAGCTTGCGAGGAAGGGAGACTACACTGGTGCATTCGAGGTCCAGAAGACAGCGACAACTGTCATAAAGTACCTCGTGAAGTGGGACTTCTTCCCGATTATGAAGGCCCTGATGACGGATGCGGGAATCGATGCCGGATACTCAAGGCGTCCATTCCATCTACCGGATGAGGAGACTATGAGAGAGATCAGAGCCTTCTGCGCGGATATGAAGAAAAAACACCCTGATATCCCAATGAGATATCTTGGCGCATGAACGAAAGCAAGATGGGAGGATTCTCATCTTGCCTGCCTTTTCTCCTTCAGGTGCATGTAGCTTTCCGTGAAATGGAATTCAAGTGCTTTGCAATATGCGTCATAATCACGAGCTTCAAGCGCCTCTACAATCTGGATGTGCTTTTTATACCGCACGTCCAGATTCCATCTGTTAATCTATCTTTCTTTTGCCGTTCAGAAACTACCTAATTTGTACTTCAATCTCTATTTCAGTCTGCAACCCGTATGCAGGAATCCAACAGAAATTTTCACATATCCATTTTGTGTACTATAATCTCCCGTATGAAAGAAACAAAGAAATCAGTGCTCTGCTTTGGAGACTCAAATACATATGGATACAATCCGGAAGACGGAACAAGATGGCCCTTTGAAGCCAGATGGACGGGAATAGCACAGCAGGAACTCGGTAATGACTACAGGATAATAGAAGAAGGTCTTGGAGGAAGAACGACAGTATTCGAAGATCCATTCCATGCTGGAAGGAAAGGAATAGATTCCATTCCGATGATGCTTGAGACTCACCTGCCCTTAGATCTCATTGTCATCATGCTTGGAACCAATGATTGCAAGAACTGCTTTCCATCCACAGCGAAATCAATCGCTTATGGCATTCTGAGGATAATCGATACAATCAAGGCTTTCCCTTTTCCAGACTGGACAGATATCCCTGAAATCCTCGTTGTCTCTCCTATTCACATTGCGCCGAACCCTGAAAACGGCGGAAGCGTGACTTTCGATAAAGCTTCTCATGAGAAATCACTTCAGTTCAGTGAGTATTACAGAATAGCTGCTAAGAACGGAGGTGCGGATTTTCTCGATGCGGCCACGATAGCGAAACCCGGAATTGATGGTATACATCTTGGCTATGACGGACACAGGAAACTTGGAATAGCAATGGCAGTGAAAATCAGAGAAATGCTGGAGAAACACTGATTATAAGTCTTCTGCTGATATGAAATGCCTTTCGATATGCATTTATTTGCAAATATAAATTATATAGTTTTCATATTATTTATTATTGTTAGATGATAATTATCATTTATTTTTATTGTCTTTTATAATTATTTTACAATAAAAAGTAGCAAACATCTCATATACAAGATATAAATCAGATTTGTTTTATAATCTGATAAATACAATTACTTGCAGTTTGCATTTGTGATTCGTATCGGAAAGAGAAGTATCGATATGAAATCTAAATTGCCATACTTCAGTAAGAAGCCACGATTACGATGATTTATTTACGATGAAAGAATAGGTTTTTCTTTACTTCCGGCATCCGAGCCTTTAACATCTTTTTTAATAAGCTTATTTAATTCAAAAGGAGGATTCAGATGAGCGTCAATACCAAGGATATCAGGAATGTGGCAATCATCGGCCATAATGGTACGGGAAAGACTAACCTCATAGAGCAGATGCTTTACTATGCAGGAGTTCTTTCCCACCCGGAAACGGTAGACAGCGGCAAGACCATCAGTGACTATACTGACGAGGAGATCCAGAGGAAGATGTCCGTCCACTCAGCACTTGCTTCATTCGAGTGGGATGGAAAGAGAATAAATGTACTTGATACTCCGGGAACCGGAGACTTCATCGGAGAAGCAATCTCCGCATTCAGAGCTACTGAAGCTGCGCTCATGCTTATTGATGGAAGAGAAGGCACGCAGATCGAGACAATCAAGCTCTGGAGAAGACTGGATGAGAGAAATAAGCCTAGAGCTGTATTCATCAACAAGATGGATAAGGAAAGAGCAAGCTTCAGGCATACGATAGATTCACTTGTAGAAGAGTTCGGCGCGCATTTTGTCCCTGTCGTCATGGCACTTGGTGAGGCAGAGGAATTCAAAGGAGTCATCAACCTTATTGAGAATCAGGCATATGAGTACCATGAAGGCGGAAAGGAGACGCCGATGCCTATTCCCGAGAAATACGCAGCTGTAGTAGAGGACTTCAGGGCACGTCTTATAGAGAATGCCGCAGAAGGTGCAGACGACCTCATTGAGAAGTATTTCGAGGAAGGTACACTCGAGCCTGATGATATCAGAAGAGGCCTTGCGGAAGGCATGAGAGTGAACAGGGTTGTTCCTGTGTTCTGCGGTGCAACTGATAAAGGCGCTGGTATCACTTCCCTTCTGAACTTCATCAAGAACAACTTCCCATGGCCGCTTGGCATCGAGGAATACATTATCGGACACGAGGGAGAGGAAACGACACTCCAGATTACTCCTGAAGGTCCATTCTCCGGATATGTATTCAAGACAACAATTGACCAGTTCTCAGGAAAGATGAGCTTCATAAAGATCGTCACGGGTACACTCACACCAGAGACAGATATCTACAACAATGAAATCGGCAAGAAAGCAAAGCCCGGAAAACTCTACAGAGCTGTTGGAAAGAAGCTGATAGAGACTGATTCTCTTATCGCCGGTGATATCGGCATCATCACTAAGTGCGATATCGCATACACAAATGCGACACTCGTTGCCGGTCCAGAGTATCTGAGGCGCTTCAGACCGCTCAGACTGCCTCAGCCGATTTACCAGCTCGCGATTTCCGCAGAGGACAAGAAGAGCGAAGATAAGATGAACGACGCCCTTCACCGCATTGCTGAAGAGGATCTCACATTCCAGATGTCCTATAACGAGGAGACGAAGGAATCAATCATCGGGGGCATGGGCGAACTTCATATAGGAATCATTCTGGACAAGGTCCGCGAGAAGCAGAAGATAAAGATTCTCACAAGAACACCGAAAGTCGCTTATCGCGAGACAATCACAAAGGATTCAGGGCTTGCTGAGTACTCGCACAAGAAGCAGACAGGCGGCCATGGACAGTTCGGAAGAGTCGTTATCGATATCGCGCCGATTGAGAGAGGAAAATACTACGAGTTCACGAACGCCATCAAGGGCGGTGCTATCTCCAAAGGTTACATACCTGGCATAGAGAAAGGCCTTCAGGAAGCAATGAAGGAAGGCTATCTTGCAGGCTATCCTCTTGTTGATATCGGCATCACGCTTCTCGATGGAAAGGAGCATCCTGTTGATTCTTCTGAAATGGCATTCCGCCTTGCTGCAAAGGGTGCGATGGAAGTGGCTCTCGCGAAAGCCGGATGTGTCCTTCTTGAGCCTGTCATGAAGGTCGACGTGTATGTTGATGATGAATACCTTGGTGCAATTCTCTCCGATCTTTCATCAAAGAGAGGGCGCGTGCTTGGTCAGGAAGAGAAAGGTCATGTTGTATGCGTAAAGGCAGAAGTACCGATGGCTGAGCTCAGGAACTATGCGATCGAGCTGAAGTCCATGACATCAGGAACAGGCTCATTCGAACTTGAATTCGACCACTACGAAGAACTTCATGGAAAACTTGCTGACGATGTAATCGCGGAAGCAAAGAAAGCCAAGGAAGAAGCAGAAGCCTGATTCATCAGACAGAGATTTCAGGGCAGTGAAAGCTGCCCTGTTTTTTTGCCGAAGATGTTTTCAGTAACATTTTTCCAGCTTATCGGATGTAAAACACAGAAAACAAATTTCCCTGAAAACAGATTCCAGAATCATTCATAATCGTACATTAAATACAAAAACCACACAGGTTTACATCCCATGTGGCATGCATTTTGAGCATGAACGTTTTTTACCTCTTCCCCAATAGCTATGATAGTAGTCTATTGTACTTGATACCAACAATCAAGGAAAAAACAAAGGCTTTCAGTGAATTGGTTGTATTATCTCCGCTCCAGCCAGATTTCGCTTATAGCGTGCTCTTTGTCCATACCCTTCTGCTCGAATTTTGTCACTGGTCTCCAAGTGACAGGAGGCGCATACCCTCCGAATGGGTTGTCGAGAAGAGACTCTTCTGCAGAGAATCCCAGCACTTCCTCCGCATATTCTTCCCAGTCTGTCACCATGTAGATATATCCGCCTTTTCTGAGCTTTGTCGCGAGAAAATGAAGGAATGCTGGATTCATCAGACGTCTCTTGTGATGCCGCTTCTTCTGCCATGGGTCGGGGAAGAATATGTGGAATCCCTCAACAGAGCCATCGGCGATCATATGCTCAAGGACATCGACAGCATTGAATCTGATGATTTTGACATTATCTATGTTTCTCTTTCCGAGATCCTCAAGAAGATTGACAAAGCCGTGAAGGAATACCTCAATGCCGATATAATTGCACTCAGGCCGTCTTATCGCAATCTCACTTGTCGTGTCCCCCATTCCGAATCCTATCTCTATAACTACTGGATTGGGATTGCCGAATAACGATTCATAATCGAGGATCTTATCCTCAAAGAAGAAACCATGGGATGGCATATAGTCGGAAATGACTTTCTTATAGCGATCAGAGAGTACATTATTCCTGAGAACATAGCTCTTTATTGTCCTCTCCTTGCCTTTTCTTATTTCAATTTCATCAATTCTCTTAAATAAATCCTCATCTGTCATCAGATCAGTCTCCTTAATTGCTCCAGTATGAAGAGAGCCTTATCCTTAAGAGATACAGCACCTGTCTGCATCTTCATATGTGTCATGTTGCTGCTGTCAAGCTGGACATTTCCACCTGAAAGCTTCAGAAGGTTTATCACTTTATCTGGGTTGATAGCCGAAAGCTTCGAGAACTCAAGATCAACGGCCCCGCGTCTTTCCGTCAGATGGAAAATTGAGAGACGCCTGCATATAATCTTTATCTCAGCTATGCAGAAGAGGTTATCAACCTCCTCAGGCATCTGTCCATACCTGTTTTCAAGCTCGCTTCTGAGGCCTTCCAGCTGACCGTCAGTCTGTATTGACGCGATTTTCTTATAGGCTTCGAATTTTGAGGATGGCTCTGGGATATAGCTATCTGGAATAAAGCCTGAGTAATCAAGTTCGAGAAGCACATCACGCTCCTTGTCCACATGCTCTGAATCAGTCAGACGATCGACTTCCTCCTCCAGAAGGCGCATATACATATCCAGTCCAACAGCCTCAAGATGCCCTGATTGCTCACGTCCAAGGATATTGCCAGCTCCCCTGAACTCCATGTCCTTCATCGCGACTTTGAATCCAGAGCCGAGCGCTGTGTTCTCCGAAAGCACGCGAAGACGCCTTAAAGCGTCATTATTCAGCATCGATTCATCCTGATAGAGAAGATAGCAGTACGCTTTCCTGTCAGATCTTCCGACACGTCCTCTCAGCTGATAAAGCTGTGAAAGCCCGAATCTATCTGCCTGATCGATTATAATCGTGTTCACATTCGGAATATCGATTCCATTCTCTATGATTGTTGTCGATACAAGGACCTGGATTCCTTCATAGACGAAGCGATGCATTACATCCTCAATTTCCTCGGCTTCCATCTGTCCATGGGCACTTTCGACAATAGCATATGGAATTTCAGAGCGTATCATCTGAACAATCGATTCAAGGTCATCGATTCTGTTGTGAAGATAGAATACCTGACCACCTCTCTCAAGCTCGCGCTTGATTGCATCTGAAATGAGCTTAACTGAGAACTGCCCTATCTCAGTCTCTACAGGCTGTCTCTCACGTGGTGCTGTGGTAAGAAGAGACATATCGCGGACTTTAAGAAGGGACATATATAACGTGCGAGGTATCGGCGTTGCAGAAAGCGTGAGGGAATCGATATTCGTTCGCATCTGCTTGATTCTCTCTTTATCCTTTACACCGAACCGCTGTTCCTCATCGACTATCAATAGTCCAAGGTCATGGAACTGTATTGTCTTCTGCAATATGCGATGAGTTCCGAAAAGGACATCAACAGAGCCATCCTTCACCCCCTGGAGTGTTTTCCTCTGCTCCTGTCCTTTCACAAAACGCGATAGCACTGCAGCATTGACAGGAAATGAGCCAAGACGCGACTTGAAGTTGTTGAAATGCTGTTCGGCGAGAATGACAGTCGGCGCAAGGAATGCAACCTGCTTACCGCTCATTACAGCTTTGAATGCCGCACGGAAAGCTATCTCCGTCTTCCCGTAGCCGACATCACCGCATACAAGACGGTCCATGACTTTGTCAGATTCCATATCCTTCTTTATCTCGTCTATGCATTTCAGCTGGTCGGGTGTCTCCGTGAACGGGAAAGAGGCCTCGAACTGTATCTGCCAGTCATTGTCGCGGGAGAATGGGAAACCATGAACACGCTGTCTCTCTGCGTACAGGTGGACAAGCTCCGCGGCAAGCTCAGCAGCGCTTTTAAGCGCTTTCTCCTTCTTCTTCGACCAGCTCTGGGAGCCTAAGGAATCGAGCTTGGGAGGCTTGCCATCGTTACCTATGTACTTCTGGACAAGGTCAGCCTGTTCGATGGGCACATATAGATGCTCATCATTCGCGTATTCTATTTTTATATAATCCCGCTCCGTCCTGCTTGTCTTAACGCGGTCGATTTTTATAAACCGTCCTATGCCATAATTGACGTGGACTACATAATCGCCTTCCTGAAGCTCTACGAAAGAATCAAGCGGTGACGAGATGGTTTCAACTACGGACTTTGCCCTCTTCCGCTTCCGTCCGAATATTTCGTTATCAAGAACGACAAGTATAGATTCTTTCTCTATCTGGAAGCCCGATGAGATATCTGCAGTCTCGATAGAGACATCAAAATCCTTGAGCACACTTTCAAGTCGCTCTTTCTGGACATCAGATGGGGCTATAACAGATATGCGCCAGCCATTCTGCAGCAGGTTATTAAGATCATCCTTGAAATAAGTGACATTGCCGAAATAAGAGCGCGAGGCGCTCACGCCAAAATGCGCATACTCAGGCGATGAGATATCATAGATGCAGAATGCATGCCTTAGGGCTGCTTCGAAACTTCCCCAATCGAGAAGAAGCTTATCAGGAAGAGGCGCTTTCTCATCATTCTTATAGGCCTCGGCAAACAGAGCCCTGGCCTCATTCTGCATTGCTTTCCAGGCTGTACCGAGTCTCTCCATTCCTGCCAGGACAAAGTAATCATCAGCCCTCAAATAGCTTTCAAGAGTGGAGAAAAGCGGACTTGAATCACCGGAGATGAGCGGAATATTCACCCTTTTCATCTCTTTGATGCTCTTCTGTGTCATCGGGTCATAATACGCTATGCGCCCAATCTCATCCCATTCAGCGTAAAGGCGTACTGGAGACTCAAATGAGAATGGGAAGATATCCATAACCTCGCCACGGATTGAATATGAGCCAGCTTCATAGCATGAGGAAGCCCGATAATACCCCGCCTTCTCGAGATTGACTGCAAGTTCGGATGTATTGAATGAATCACCTATCCGGAGCTTTATCGAATAGCTGTCAAGCGATTCAGGGGACATTACAGGAGACACGAAAGCTCTCAGCGATACAACAACGACACCATTCTTCATCTCGCTGATTTCATCAAGCGCTTTCTTCTGCTCATAGCTAGATGAGTTCAGACGGAAATCAGAATAAAGACGCCTGCCATCGGAAGGAAGGAGAACTGAAGAGATATCGTTATCGGAAGAGAGATCTGAAAATAGCTGTTTCGCACTGTCATCGGTAGGTGTAACTGCAAATAAACGACAGCCTCTCTTCCCCTGTATGAGGCGTACAGCCCGAGAGAGAGGATAATAATCAAGGCTGTCTGCTTTGATGATATGCGAATCAAGCCTGCCTGCATCCTTGATTGCTTGATTCTTCTTTATATAATCGGTTATCAGATCCCTGATTCTCGTGTCCACGCCGCGATTGTAAAGTATTATGCATAAACGGGCAACAAGGCAGAGGACGGTGCTGAGAGGTGATATGATAGACTTGCTTGATAAATCAAAACTCGACAGGCTATATGCAAAGATAATCGAATGCGGACAATATGCATGCGCTATGCAGCAGCATGTGGTACGCTCATTCAAAGCAGATGGCTCTGTGCTTACAGAAGCTGATACAGCCATCAGCCGCATGATTATAAACGAGATACGTGAGCTTTTCCCGGATGCCGCCGTAATCAGCGAGGAGGACATCGTCGAGAACAGAAAGGATGCCAGGTGGATATTCATCCTCGACCCTATAGATGGAACAGATGTCTACTCTCAGGGAATGCCTGCTTTCGCTATATCGCTGGGTATACTCAATCAGGAGCATCAGCCTGTAGGAGCGATGATATCCCTTCCCCGCTTCGGTGTTGGATGCGAAGCGCTGAACCTGAGGATGGATCCATATGATGATGCATACATAAACGGAGAGAAGTTCGTACCATATAACGGAAAAAGCGAAGCGAGACAGGTGACAATGGGCTCGAAAGGGATGCTTGAGCTCGATTTCTCCCGCTTCACTGGAAAGGTAAGAGTCCTTGGCTCCACGATAATCCATATCCTCGCACCGCTTATATTCAACGCTGTCGACGGCGTTGTGGTACAGCGCTGTTTTGCATGGGATATAGCTTCCGCACATGCTGTCATGAAACACTATGGAATGGATCTTGCAGATAAAAATGGCTCGGTTTTCAGCTATACGGATTCATTTATCTTCGATAAGACTCCACTTGACAGAATTCTCTATGGCGGCACTGCAAAGACAAGGGAAATACTGGTAAAAGCTCTTCCGCTTAAATTTTGATGAGAGTGTAATCCTTGATGGCAAATGCATTTATCACATCATGAAGAAAGTCATCCCTCACAGTAATTGTCAGTGCTATCCTCTCATTGCGAAGAAGATGCCAAAGAGATGGCATGAAGCCTTTCCCTTCAAGCTCCAGACGTCCTATCTCATCGAGAAAGACATTCCCTTCAGCCCGCATCAGGAGCTTTGCATTGCATTCGTCAAAAAGCTTACCGCTGTAATACCATTTACGGAAACGCTCTTCAAAGACCGGTGCTTCTGTCATCAGAAGCTCTGTCTTTCCTGTTGATAAATCATGAAGGTAATATTCGCTTCCCTGATGCAATGTCGCAAAGCCTGAAGCATGGCCTTCATTTGCCGAAAGCGAAAGCAGCGTGGTTGTCTTTCCGCTTCCTTTTGCTCCTGTTATTATCCTAGATTTCATCTGTCAGGAATGCGGTGAGCGCTTCATAAGCTCTCGAGCTCTGCTCTTTGCCGATGACGAATGTCAGGACATTCATCGTCGAGACAATCTCTATGATATTGATACCCGCCCAAGCGAGCTTTCTGGCTGCAAGATGGAGAATTCCGGGTGTCTGCAGGAAATCACCGGTGAAGACTATCGTGATAGCGACAAGATCTGAAAAACGATGGATGACATCCTTTTCCGAGATAAGGGAGTCAACTTTATCGCGTAAGCTCCCGGATATTGCCAGAGATATCTCATGAGAGCCGATTGTGATATTGAGAAAGTCTCCATTCGAAGGCTGGACAACATCATATAGCTTCATCAGAGAGCTTGCTGTCTCATCACTCATCCTGAGATTAAGATCATAGATATTCGTCTTCATCGAGATTTCAAACCCGATATTCTCCCTCTTCTCCTTTCCAGCTTTCTCCTTAAGCTCGGAGGCATAGCGCCGTGAAGCCATCACAAGTGATGAATGGCTCACTTCATACCCCGCGCTTCTTGAGATATCTTCCTGCATGTAACGAGCGAGATTCGAGAAAGAGATGAGATCCTCAATGAGCATCTCGGAAATGAAAGGACTTTTATCAATGAAATTCTTGACTAATGATGATATCGATGCGCCCATATTCCACCTTTGTTATTATTTCTTAGGAAATGTTATCATAATAACAATCAAAGATTCAAGCGATAATAATCTTCAGCGTTTTTCAGCTCTGATGATAAGCATCATCGGGCGTCTCCATTCATTCTTCATCTCATCAAGAGTCTTAAGGTGTTCAGGAACTTCAGGTTCAACCAATCCGGTTAATGTGAAACCTGCCTCAAGGAGTGCCGACACATACGTTGTAAGAGTCCTATGGTACTTCGGTATTATGGAGCCGAGGAAATGAGTCTCGCGTATTCCTTCTGAAAAGTAATTGTCGAGAGGAAAATGCAGAATCCCGCCTTCTTCATCATAAAACCAGTCCTCGCTTCCTTCTGCAGTGAATGCAGGATGCTCAAAAGAGAAGAGGAACGTGCCATTTTTTCTCAGCCATTTGTAAATCCTGCTGACCAGCAATCTGTAATTCCTCACATAATGCATAGCCAGGGAGCTGAATACCAAATCATATGATTCATCACCAGCGCTGAATGCCTCGATATCACAGAGCATATATCTTATCTTCGCATCGTTATTTATCTGCCTAGCCTTCCCAAGCATTCTCTCGCTTATATCAACAGCATCGATATCCAAGGCTCCATGCTTTGCAAAATAAGCAGCATGCCATCCAAAACCGCATCCAAGATCCAATATTCTCAATCCCGCCACGTCAGGAATAAGCGGTTCGAGACTAGCCCACTCGCCAGCACCCGTAAGTCCAAGACGAGAGCGGGTCATAGAAGAATAAGACGAGAAAAAAGTCTCATCATCATAGATATTTCTTTCCATATGGAGAATGCTAACACAAAGTCATACATAATTCTCCATAATGACTCCAGATGCCCCTACCTGTAGGCAGTCAGGCAACTTTTTTAATAAAATCTCCACATATGGTGTCATATGTGTTATCATGCTACACACTATGAAATGTCCACGCTGCTATGTAGATAATGATAAAGTACTCGAATCTCGGACAAATAAGGATGGAACCTCGATAAGAAGAAGGCGTGAATGCCTGAATTGCGGCCATAGATTCACAAGCTATGAGCGCATCGAGGAAAAACCCATCATCGTAATCAAGAAAGATGGACGTCATCAGCCCTTTGACATCTCCAAAGTCGAAAGAGGCATCAGGCAGTGTACTGAGAAGCTCAATATAACACAGGATGAAATCGAGACGATTCTCAGAAACATCGAAGACAGCATTTACGAAGCGGCAGGAGCGAAGAACACTGTCACAAGCCAGCAGGTTGGAGAAGAGACACTGAAGCAGCTTTATCCTGTATCGAGAGTCGCATATGTACGATTTGCCTCAGTATACAGGGCATTCGACGATCTCGATCAGTTCATAGACGAGATTGAGAAACTTGCAAAGAGATAATATTATCTGGCATCGAACCATCTGCCTGTGACTGAATGCTCAATCTCCTCATTGAGGTGGTCAGGCTTCAGGATTTCATTCGCGCAATCAAGGCAGAAATTATCTGTCATGCCGGCAACGTAGTCTATTATCATGCGCTTGTCAGAGCCTTCCCTTTCCATGTATTTCGGATACATATCACGGATATGGTTGTAAAAACCAGCTGCAAGCATATTGTGCTCCGCCATATACCCGTGCTCATCAAGATGATTCTCATCATAAAGCTCCTCAAGATAATCGACGATAAGCCGTAGAAGCCTTGTGAAATAGCGTGTGTAGCCATTGAGAATCTCTGAGCGGTATATGTACTGATAATTGAATTCCGAGAAAGCTTCCACAGCCTCGAATATCTCAGGAGAGAATCCGATACCGGTCTCCTCGTCCGCTCCGTTGATGATATCTGTAACAAGCGTGTTGATTATAGCGCCATTTGTCGTACCAAGCCTTTCCCTGACGATTTCCGGCAGCTCCCGGCCTTTGAGGATTCCAAGTCTATATGCATCCTCCCAGTCACGTCCAAGATATGCAATCGAATCGGAAAAGCGCACAACAGCACCTTCAGCCGTGGAAGGAATGAGTCCTTCCCTTTCAGTGACTGCCTCCAAATCCCTTACTGTCCCTGTCGGCTTGATCCTCACGCGTATGCTCTCACCGTTATGGCATACGATGCCGTCGCGGACAGCATATGTGAGATTGAGGCCATTGCCGTTATTCGAGAGGAAATCAACAACGCGGAGAGAGTTTATCTCATGCTCGAATTTTCCCAGTCCCCTCTCTTCTGAAAGCTTCGAGATAATCCTCTCGCCCACATGCCCGAATGGCGTATGACCAAGATCATGCCCAAGCCCTATCGCCCATGCCATCTCTGAATCAAGACCAAGCGGACGGCATATGGCAGCTGCAATGGAGGCGACATGGAGAACATGCTCCATCCTTGTGCAGATATGATCATTTGAAGGTGCAAAGAAGACCTGTGTCTTATGCTTGAGTCTTCTGAACGGCGAAGAATGAAGAATCGCGGTGGTGTCCCTGTAATAAGGCCCTCTGGCATCTTCCATGCGCTCTCTCAGGCGCTTTGTCAGCTCATTTCCATATCTTTCAGCAACCATATGAAGATTCTAGCATATCGCAGATGATGGTAGAAGAAGGTTACCTGTGATAGAATCATGAAGAGGCGTTCCAGTGCTTGTATATATCATACCTATAACCGCATTGCTTCTTTCATTCATGTCGCTTCTGGCATCTTTGAGATTCATATTCTCACGGCAGGGGCTATACTGGGTATTCCCTGCAATCATATCGCTTCTGCTCTTTTTCCAGAATCTGGACACGCTTCTCGTGCTTGGTGAAGCTGACATAACGGTATTCGAATATACATTCCGCAACTTCTCTCCATTCATTCTCTCTTTTCTGTGGTACATGATGATCATCATATTCCACTATGCGCTGAAGAAAACCATTGCTGAAAACCGATTCGAGAGCGATGCAAGGAAGAACAGGGCCGAAGCTGAGTATCTGATGAAAATCGAGATGAGGAAGACCGGAAAGTCCAGACGCGAAAGAAAAAAGTATATAGAGAACAAAGCAGAAGTGCCTGATATCCCTGAATATTCATCCCCTGATATCGACTGAAAATCACCAAAGCGCTATAATTTACCTATTATGGCAAAGCTGTTTCTGCTAGGTATAAAGCATTCAGGAAAGACAACACAGGCACGTCTTGCTTCTGAAATGCTATCGATGGAATCCGTTGATTCCGATGACCTTGTTCTCTCTTACCTCTCAGTTCCTTCCATACGCGATTATTACAAGGAAAAAGGAAAATCAGCCTTCATGAAAGCTGAGAAGGAAGCTGTGGAGAAGTATATTTCATCCCATGATGATTTCATGATGTCTCTCGGCGGAGGAGCATCTGATAACGATGAACTTATAAAGCTCATCAGGGAAAATGGAGTTCTAGTCTATCTGTGGAGAGATGAGGCTGCGATGCTTCCTGTCATACTCAAGCATGGAATTCCACCGTTTCTCGATCCTGAGAGACTCGAGGAATCATTCCATGAGCTATATCAGCGCCGTGACAGAATCTATAGGGATATTGCTGATATCACCATAGATCTCGGCCCATACCGCGATAAGAAAGAGACTGCACAGGATCTTGTATCCGCACTGGAGGAAAAAGGCTATGTCCAGCACATTCGGTAAAACACTCACGCTCACAACATTCGGAGAATCACATGGCATAGCCCTTGGCGGAATTCTGGATGGCTTTCCCAGCGGTGTCAGGATTGATGAGGATTTCATCAGAAGTGAAATGCAAAGGCGCCGACCGGGGTCATCTTCGCTGACAACAGCAAGAAAAGAAGACGATGAGGTGGAAATACTGAGCGGAGTCTACAATGGTATAACAACGGGTACCGCTATAGGATTCATCATACGCAACAAGGCACAGCGTTCTGCAGATTACTCATCCATCGAGCACATATACAGGCCTGGACATGCTGACATGACTTATGACGCGAAATATGGGATCAGGGATCCCCGCGGAGGCGGAAGAGCATCAGGGAGAGAGACAGCTTGCCGTGTATTCGGAGGCGCACTCGCGAAGCTTTATCTCAGGGAAAGAGGCATAAATGTGTCCGCAGCTGTCATAGAGCTCGGAGGCATAAAAGCATCAGGGTATGAATGGAAGCCACCCTTCAGCCCCCCCATTTACGCCCCCGAGAATGATAATCTTGATGCGATGATTAAAGCAGCTGAGGATGCGAAAGCAGATTCAGACAGCGTAGGCGGCATCATCGAATGCCATATTGACGGAGTCCCAGCAGGGCTTGGCTCACCTGTCTTCGACAAACTCGATGCCTGCCTTTCACACGCTATCATGTCTATCGGAGGCGTCAAAGGCATAGAATTCGGAAGCGGTTTCAAAGCGGTATCAATGCGAGGCTCAGATAACAATGACCAGATACGCATTTCAGATGGAAAACCTCTTTTCATGACAAATAATGCGGGAGGGATTCTCGGTGGTATATCAAATGGAGACACAATCATCTTCAGAGCCGCAGTCAAACCCACACCATCCATATACAAGGAGCAGCTTACAATCACGGACGGAAAGGAAGAGACAACGATAGAAATAAAAGGAAGGCATGACCCTGCAATCGTGCCACGGGCTGTTGCTGTGGTGGAGGCAATGAGCGCGCTGACGATTCTCGACCACTATCTGGAGGAGCATGGATATGAGCGATAAACCGCTTACGGTGCAATCGGACAGGACGATGCTTCTTGACGTCCACTCCCCCGATGCAGATCAATGCCGTGCAGATATCATTGCCTTCTCAGACCTTCTGAAAAGCCCTGAACATGTCCACACGTACGCTATCTCACAGCTATCGCTCTGGAATGCGATATCATCAGGGCTTACAGTGGATATCATCCTTAAGAGGCTTGAGAAGTGGTCACGATTCGCGCTCGACAGCCGCATAACATTCTTTATCGAGGATCAGGCTCGGCGCTATGGGGACTTCATACTTACAGAGCTCGATGATGAATACCTCCTTCTTGAAGTCAGGCGGCCTGTTTTCGCATTGCAGCTTAAAGCGGAGGATAGCCTCAGAAGTCTTCTTGAAAGTGAAAGCGAGACTTCATTCCGCGTCAAGAGAATGAATAGAGGTGTCCTCAAGGCGAGAATGATAAAGCTCGGCTTCCCTGTCGATGACAGGATTCCGCTCATAAAAGGCGAAAAACTGGGGATAGAGCTTAGGAAGACATTCACGCCACGTCCTTATCAGATGGATGCGGTCAGAGCATTCCTTGGCGACGGCAGGAATGGTACAGGATATGGTACGATTGTCCTTCCGTGCGGGTCGGGAAAGACGATTGTGGGCATTCTCCTCATGGCCGCCCTTGGCATGAAGACTCTCATACTCTGCCCTAACATCACATCGGTGCGTCAGTGGATAAGAGAGATAAAAGACAAGACAGGACTCACAGATGCCGATGTAGGTGAATACTCCGGAGAGAAGAAGGATATAAAGAGCGTTACAGTATGCACATACCAGATTATCACATGGAGGCCTGACACCGATTCCGATTTCCCTCGGTTCTCTATCTTCCGTGATGGAGGCTGGGGATTCATAATCTACGATGAAGTGCATATGCTCCCTGCCCCTGTCTTCCGCATCACCAGCGAACTTCAGGCCATACATCGCCTTGGACTCACAGCGACGCTTGTACGTGAAGATGGTCGGGAAGATGAGGTATTCTCGCTTGTCGGCCCCAAGCGTTATGACACACCATGGTCCGAGCTTGAAGCCCAGGGATATATAGCGACAGCATACTGCCACGAGATAAGAATCCCTCTTTCTGAAGAGCTGGAGATAAAATATGCAGTGGCAAAGAAACGGGAGAAATACAGGATTGCAGCTGAGAATCCTCGGAAGATGGAAGTGGCTGAGAAAATCATAGAAAAGCACAGCGACGATTCCATTCTCATCATCGGGCAATATATCGAGCAGCTGGAAGCATTCAGGGAGAAATTCGGCTATCCGATCATAACAGGAGCCACGAATATCAGACGGAGAGAAGAACTCTACGAAGGCTTCAGGAAGGGAAGCATCAAAGTCCTCATCGTCTCCAAAGTCGCAAATTCCGCAATCGATCTTCCAGATGCATCAGTTGCGATACAGATATCCGGAACATTCGGCTCCAGACAGGAAGAGGCGCAGAGACTTGGGCGCATACTGCGTCCGAAAGACAGGGATAGCCACTTCTATACACTTGTCACGGAATACACGGAGGAAGAGGAATTCGCCCAGAACAGGCAGAAATTTCTCTCGGAGCAAGGCTATAACTACACTATCGAGAAGGCGGAAACACTTTGAAGCGGGAATTGCCATTCGGTTTTGAGAAGATAATCAAAGAGACAAGGGAAGACGCATTAAGCGCTGTGACCAACGAGGAAGGTATCTTCCTCTCATCCCTGTATCTTTCAGGAGGCATTCCAGAATTTCCGGACCTTCTCCCTTCAATGCTTGACAGAGGGCTTGTCTCAGAAGATGAAGACGGTAATCTCAGCGTGACGGAAGAAGGCATGGATGCCGTTTCACTATACCCTCTGCTGGGAAATGGTGGGGATGGCGGATTCTATCCAGAAGCCTTCTTCCCCACGATTCTGTCCCTAGCTGCATCAGGCACAATACCATCTGGCAAGAATCACTACTCAAGGAGCTTTGCATCTGACTTCTTTACTGCAATATTTCCATCGGAAGAGAAGGATTCGATAAGGCAAAGGGCTATCATCACGACAGAGCGTCTGATAGCTTTATCTGTTGTCATCGAGAAAGGCTCGGGACTTGCTCTATCTCTTTCCGACAGTGAGCGATTCATGGTACTGAGTGAATATGAGCGCATCGCGCTGATGCTCTTTCCGGGCTGCGAATATGACAAGTCAATGATGGATAAGGCCTCACTTGCAGTATATCTCATCACGAAGCTTAGAGCCGTTCCAGAAGACAGAGCGGATGATTATCTTTCTCTGCTAAGCCGTATAGCATCAATAGAGCTTCCGGACAAAGAGCTTCTTTTCATTATGAGCATCGTCAGATGGAAAGACGGACTTATATATGGCTCAGAGATTCCAGAGAAAGGCCGTGAAACAGCAGTCTCGACTGACTTCACGATATCCTATTCAGGTGCAATGCCTGGGGATATCTACCTATACGCGTCACCGGAGAAGTGCAGCACTGCAACAGAATGGAAGATAACGAAGCAATCAGCTAAAGCAGCATTCTCACTCTCTTTATCGGACAGTGATATCATAAAAAAACTCAGCAGTATCTCCTCATACACGATACCTGAAACACTCAGCCAGAGACTCTCAGCCTGGTACGCTTCATACTCATCAATCCGTGCGGAAAGAGCTCTCCTTCTCCATACAGATGAGCGGAATGGGAGGATTATCGAAGCGCTCCCGACCATGCAGATGCACATCGTGTCAAAACTGGCTCATAATATCTTTCTCATGAAGGCAGAGACGGAAAGCCTGTGGAGAAGAGCTCTGGAGAATGCGGGCTTTGACATGCTTGGCCCGACAGAGGGACCTGAGATGATAACTGAAAGCGGCCCGCGGATTCCCGATGTGCCCACACCGGTATTCAACATTCCCGCTATAAATGCGGAAAGAAGGATTCCATACTCGCCAAATAGAAGAAAAGAGCTTCTAGAGAGAGCTGTTTCACCGCTCAGGAAGATACTCGTGAATTCTGGATTCATTGTCTCAGACGACCAGCCCACCCCTGATATCCCAATGATAAACGGACTGTATTATCAGGAGAAACTGCGGCTTATACATGAAGGCGAGTCAGCGAAAGTCTATCTTGAGGACCTTGAAGGAAACGCTGTTGCAGGAAAACCTGTCAGAACAGAAGATCCCGATACTATATCCGTCAACGGACGGAGTATCAGGATCTCGAAGATATGGAAAGCCGCTGCGCTTCCATCCTCAGTCAGAGACTGGGATGAAGGTCATGCGGATAATGATAGCCAGTAAACGCCTCGAACTGCAGCTTACCCTGCGCTAAAAGCATCTCATCTCCGAAATGCAGAGTACATCCGGCTTTCTCTGCATCAGAGAGGAATTTCGTCATGCGCGGCTTGTAGATTATATCGTAAGCTATCTCACGGCCAGTAAAATGGAAATCAGGAACCGGGCTGGTGTCGAAATTCGGATATAAGCCGACGCTTGTAGTCTGCACGACAAGATCGACTTTGCCTTCATAAAGATGAGCGTTATCGAGCGTATCATATTCACAGAGATTCAGCTTGGCGAGAGTTTCGGCCTTTGTGAGTGTCCTGTTGAGAATCGTCACTTTGACGCCCCTGTTGCGGAGTGCCCAGACAACAGCCTGCGACGCACCTCCTGCGCCTATGACAAGAGCATTCTTTACCCTACCCGATTCAAGATCAGGAAGAATCGGCTGCAGGAATCCGTAGTAATCGGTGTTCATGCCCTTCCACATCCCGGGCATTCTCACGACTGTATTGCACGCTCCGATCTGCTTCACTTCCCTTGTTATGTTTCCCAGATACATCAGCACGGCATCCTTGAAAGGAACAGTGACGGAGAAACCACGCATCTTAAGATATTCCGCAAGAGCGAAGAATATCCTCACATTGTCAACAAGGAATGGCAGATAAATCGCATTGTAGTTTATGCGGCGGAATCCGGGATTATGAATCATAGGAGATGATGTGTGGAGCACAGGATTTCCAATGATTCCATATATCGCGGTACGCTCGTTGACTTTATCCGCACCATACAGAAGCTTTAAATCCTTTGCGCTTATCTGCCCCGGGGCGACAGCCTCCCCTGAACACGCAAACGTAAGGAGGGAGCCCGCCTTCTTATATAAAATCCTTATGGGAATTCCCCAATCCCCCATTCCGATTATTATCTTCGGGATATCCTTGAGCTCCTCAGAAATACGGAAAAGCGTCAGAAGATCCTGCGTCGTATGAGGAGTTACTGCGGCTTTTGCTATATCACCACGCTCTGCAAGCCTGTATATGCGTGAATAGATGTCATCAGGGATACCGGAAAAATCATGGAAGGAGCGGATAATCTTCACGCCCTTCTCTCTTGCCTTGTCCTCGACATCATTCTTCTTAACATCCTCTTCGATGTCGACATAAGCATAATCACCATCAAGAGCTGACAGCAGTAAGGCGCGTCTCTCCCGCTCTGGCAGGGTGCATTTTCCTCCATCTTCCTTTCTCCTGAATGTGAGAATCAGGGGGAGTTTTGCAATCTCCGGGAACTCTGAAGCCCTCTTCTGCTCATCAGGGGTAAGATAATCCATGCGGAGCTCTGCAAGATCGATATAGCTGCGGTTGGCTTCAATCTCCTCAAGACAGGATTCAAGTGTATTTCCAGATAGCGTTAGGCAAATCAAGATAATCTCCTATTGTTGCTTTTTATCTATTGTATAGGATAGCGTATGCAATTAAGAGAGTCAATTTATGTATATTTATACGAAACATGCAAGTATGGCTCACATTCGTTTTTCCTGATATATTCAATCTGCTTTATGAGAACGCTGCAGATACAGGATGTCTCCCTTTCATTCGGTGACAGGGAGATTCTGAAGGACATAAATCTTACAATGAATGAGAAGTCAAGGGCCGCGCTTGTAGGTGCGAACGGCTCCGGTAAATCTACCCTTCTCAAGGTCATATCGGGAAAGATAAGCAGTGAGAGCATGACGCTCTCCATCACAAAGGGCGCGAGGATTTCCTATCTCCCCCAATCTGATATCGTAATGCCCGACAAACCTCTCTATGCAGCAGCGGAAGAAGGCTACAGCCGTTTCCTTCCGATACTGGAGGAAATGAGAATACTGGAGGATAAGACATCGAATGGCGGAGAGGAAGCAATGAGAGCCGCCGAAAAGCTCAGTGAGTATCATGAATTGCTCACATCCTCCGGTTATTATTCAAGACGCTCGAGAATCGAGATGATTCTCTTCGGACTTGGATTCACGAAAAATGATCTTGAAAGACCAGCGAGAGAGTTCTCTGGCGGATACCAGATGAGGATTGCCTTGGCTAGAGTACTGGCAGAGTCCCCGGATTTTCTCTTTCTTGACGAACCGACGAACTATCTTGATATCGAAGCCATGATCTGGCTCGAGGAATATCTCTCATCATTCTCCGGCGGCATCATGCTTGTCTCTCACGACCAGGGATTTCTGGATGACATGGTAAATGAAGTCTACGAGCTCCACTCAGGTCATCTCACGCGCTATGCAGGAAACTACACAAAGTACCTGGCTCTCAGGGAAGAAGAGATAAAGGAAATCGAGAAGGCGTACGAAAGACAGCAGCAGGAAATCGAGAAGACTGAGGAGTTCATCGAGCGTTTCAGATACAAGGCGACAAAAGCAAAGCAGGTGCAGTCAAGGATAAAAGCCCTCGATAAAATCGAGAGAATCGAGATTCCGGGGCACCTGAAAAAACTTTCTTTCCGTTTTCCCCCAGCACCGCATTCAGGCAATGATGTACTCAAAGCGGAACATATCTCAAAACACTATGGCGAGAATGTAATCTACAGCGATTTCTCATTTCTCGTGAAAAAAGGTGAAAGACTTGCCATAACAGGCAGAAACGGTGCCGGAAAATCCACGCTGCTGAGAATCATCGCCGGCGATGATAATGACTATACCGGAGAGATTGTAGACGGAGCAGGTGTAAAGAAAGCATATTTTGCACAGGACACGGAGAACACGCTTAATGATGAGAACACCGTCCTCGAGGAAGCAGAAAGCCTTGCCGACACAAAGGATCTGCCGAACATGCGTAACATGCTGGGGGCATTCCTCTTCTCGGATGATGATGTATTCAAGAAGGTGTCAGTGCTTTCAGGCGGTGAGAAATCGAGGCTTGCACTGCTGAAGATACTCCTGCATCCATCGAATCTTCTGCTTCTGGACGAGCCGACAAACCATCTGGATATCAATTCAAAGCAGATGCTTTTGGATGCAATCAAGGCTTATGGCGGAACTGTGATATTCGTAAGCCATGACAGGCATTTCATAAAGAATCTAGCGACAAGGATTCTCTATCTCTCTGAAGATGGTCCGGAGTTCTTCGATGGTGATTATGAATATTTCGAGAGGAAGATAAAGGAAAAGGAGGAACGCTTCCAGATTGAAGCGCTGAAGAAAGAAGAGCCAAAGCAGGAATCGAAGGGGCTTCTTTCGCATGAAGAGTCCAAAAAGCTGAGAAACAGGATAAGAGCACTCGAGAGGGAAACCGAGGAAATGAATAAGCTTCTCGATGAGCTTAATGAGAAGATGAATACCCTTGAAGAGGAAATCGCGAAGCCGGAGAATTACTCTGACCCTGCGAAGATAACAAAGCTGATGAAGAAGAAGGAAGAACTGCAGAAGGAGACAGAGGAAACTGAAGAGCGCTGGCTTCTTGCTTCTGAAGAGCTGGAGGAGCTGAATGAAGAGAATAACCGAGCCTGATAAACTGCAGCTGGAAGCGGGACGCTTAATGCCATCCCTGATTCTCGCCTCATCATCACCGAACAGGAAAGCCCTTCTTGAAAAAGGTGGCATTCATGTGGACACATTCGCCCCGGAGGCGGATGAAAGCAGAATCGGGGATACACCGGACGAGAAAGTCGAAGGCATCGCGAAAAGAAAGATCATGGCTTATATCTCATCTCCCGCATACGATGAGAACAGGCTTGCAATAGCTGCTGACACGCTTGTTCTTTTCGGAAACGAGCTTCTTGGAAAACCGAGAGACAGAAACGAGGCAGACGCTATTCTCCACATGCTCTCTGGAAATAAGCAGACTGTCATCTCTGCCGCGGCAGTCAAGCTTCCTGGAAGGGATGCCATCATCATCTCCGACAGGGCTGATGTCATCTTCCGTCCATTATCAGATGAAGAGATAGAAGAATATCTTGATACAGGAGAATGGCAAGGTGCGGCAGGCGGTTACAGATTACAGAAGACAGGTTATACTCTTATCGATTATATCGATGGAGACTGGACGACAGTTGTAGGATTGCCATTAAAGAAAATTATAGAAATTATACATAATTTGAATTGATTCTATATTATTCAATATTGATTATATATAAAAACAGAGGTGAAACATGGATAATATCGATAAAGCCAGAGCGGTTACCAGAAGATTCCAGATTGAAGGTGAAGCTGGGGATATCAGAGTAAACAGGCAAGGTCATATCAATTCCACCTTCATCTCTGAATTCACTGAAAACGGCAGAATCAGGCGATACACGCATCAGATGATAAACAAATCCGTGTTCAGCGACCCTGCCAGGATTATGGAGAATATAGCATCCGTGACTTCTCATATCAGAGCGAAGATAGAAAACCTTCCTGACAGGGAATTACGATGCCTTGAAGTAATTTCTGCAAGAGATGGCAAGCCATATGCACTCGATGAAGATGGAAATTACTGGAGAACATACAGATACATTGATGAAGCTATCTCATATGACAAGGTTCCAGGCAGCGACATCGCTTATAATCTGGGACGTGGAATCGGACTTTTCCAGAAACAGCTTTCCGACTATAACGCATCATCGCTATACATACCGCTTCCCCACTTCCATGACATGGCAATGCGTTACAGCCAGCTTGATGAAGCTGCGGCAAATGACACAAAGAAGAGGAAAGAGATGGTTCTTGATGAGCTATCATTTCTGGATGAGAACAGAAAAAGAGGCTGCACAATCTGGAATGATTATGAAAAAGGGCTTCTTCCGGAGCGTGTCACGCATAATGACACGAAGATAAACAATGTGCTCTTCTCTCCTGAAACCGGCGAAGCTTTATGCGTAATCGATCTCGATACAATCATGCCAGGAACAGTCCTTTTCGATACTGGCGATATGATACGTACCGCATGCTCGACCGCAGACGAGGATGAGAAGGAGGCTTCACTCATGGATTTCTCAATCGATTCATACAAAGCAATAACTGATGGTTATCTTAGCTTGGCATCTTCATTCCTTACAGAAGCGGAAACGGCTGGAATAAAAGAATCAGGAAGGATGATGGCACAGATTATGGCTGTCAGATTCCTCACAGACTATCTTAATGGTGATGTCTATTACAGGATTGATTACCCTGAGCACAATCTTGTGAGAGCGCGAACACAGATTGCGCTTATCAAAGCAATGGACAGACGCTGGAAGGACTTCTGATTTCACTGCAGACAGAGCTTCATGAAGACAGTGCGCTCTGAAGGGCTGTCATTATATTTTACGGTGTTTTCGAATCCGAATTGCCTATATAAGCGGATAGCGCCTTCAAGCTCTGGAAGAGTATCAAGGTAAATCTCCTTGTACCCGATGCTCCTCGCCTCAGACAGTATTCTCGAAACAAGAGCGGCAGCTATTCCCTTCCTGCGGAATTCCGGTCTGACGTAAAGCCTCTTCAGCTCACATGCCGAATCAGAAAGCTTCCGCAACGCAATACAGCCTGCAGCTTTTCCCTCCTCCTCATCAATATAGAGCCTGCCGTCCGAAAGCGCATACTTAAGCTCAGGCTCATCAAGTTCCGCGTCATATCCCTGTATATCGAGATAAACCTGAAAGGATGGATCGATGGCAAGGAGCATTTCCGTATACTCGGCAAAAAGGGAGCGTATCTCGCCAGCCTTGCCGTAACCGCTGACAATCACAGCATTTCCTCATAGTGCTCTATTCCGAGCGATAGGATTCTATGAATATGGTCATCTGAAAGCCTGTAAATGGCATTCCTGCCATCCTTTCGGAATTTAACAAGACGTGAGGCTCTCAGGAGCTTGAGCTGCTGCGATATAGCGCTCTGGCTCATCGAAGCCGCTTCCGCAATCTGCCCTACCCCCATCTCTCCGCTTTTATCGAGAGCTATCAGAATCTTCAGCCTTGTAGGATCCCCGAAGACCTTGAAGAAATCCGCGATATCACCGACTTCATCATCACTTAAATCGATTTCCATAACTATGATAATATTCACTCTTTCATAAATCGGCAATTCATATAGATTCTACAAAACGCCTGATGGTGATAGAATCTGTCCATGGAAAAGAAAATAGGTTTTGTCGGACTTGGTGTTATGGGCAAGAGCATGGCAGCGCACCTCATCGATTCAGGTTGCACGCTCTATGCATATTCGAGAACAAAATCAAAATGCGCAGATATCATTGAAAAGGGCGCAATCTGGTGTGACACGCCGCGTGAAGTTGCGGAGAATTCCGATATCATCTTCACAATCGTGGGATTTCCAAAGGATGTAAGAGAAGTCTATCTCGGAAAAGATGGCCTTGCTGAAGGCGCCTCGAAAGGAAAAATCTTCTGCGATATGACGACAACAGAGCCGTCTCTTGACATCGAAATCGGAAATGAGCTGGAAAAGAAAGGTGCAGCTATGTGCGACGCCCCAGTCTCCGGAGGCGACAGCGGCGCAAGAAACGCGACACTTTCCATCATGGCAGGCGGAAGCGATGAGGTCTTTGAATCCCTTCTTCCCTATTTCAATATCATGGGGAAAAGCATAACGCATATGGGAGCACTTGGAGCTGGGCAGCACACGAAGATGGCGAACCAGATTGTCATAGCTGGCACGATGTGCGGTGTCTCAGAAGCTCTTGTGTATGGTGCTAAAGCAGGACTGGACACAGAGAAGATGGTACAGACTATCTCAAAAGGCGCTGCTGGCTGCTGGACGCTGGATAATCTCGCTCCTCGTGTTCTCAAAGGCGACTTAGAGCCAGGATTCATGGTCGAGCATTTCATAAAGGACATGAAGATAGCGCTTGATGAGGCAGAGAAGATGAATCTCGTGCTTCCATCCCTTGCGCTGACAAAACAGCTTTATCAGGCAATCAAGGCACAAGGTATGGGCAGGAACGGCACACAGGCGCTTGTAAAGGCAATTGAGGTACTCAGCAACACGGAGATTTTATGACAGTAGAGAAGAATGCAGCAAAGATAATCCTCCCCGGTGGCAAGGAATATGATTGCAGCGTCATAACCGACAACATGGGCGACAAGTCCATCGATATCACAAACCTGCGGAAAGATACGGGATATATAACTTATGATCCCGGATATGTGAACACCGGTTCGTGCACATCATCAATATGTTATATAAACGGTGAGAAGGGAATCCTCAGATACAGGGGCTATGACATAGCAGACCTTGTTGAGAACTGCGACTTCATCGAAGTTGCATATCTCCTGATAAAAGGCACGCTCCCAACTCCCGAAGAGCGAATAAGCTACCAAAAGCTTCTCAACGAGAATTCGCTTCTTCATGTGAACATGAGAGATTTCTTCCGAGCATATCCGCATGATGGACACCCTATGGGAATCCTTGCTGCAATGGTCTCTTCCCTATCGGCATTCTATCCGGAAATAGGAGATAAGGATCCGGAGGAGAATCTTGATTTGACAGTCACAAGGCTTCTCTCGAAGATGAGGACTATCGCCGCATTCACTTACAGGCAGATGATGGGACTCGATTTCGTTGAGCCGCAATACAGCTATTCGTACTGCGCGAACTTCCTCAACATGATGTTCAGGACATCAGTCAATAACTATGTACCACCAGCTCAGCATGTAAAGGCCCTCAACAAGCTGCTCATACTCCACGCAGACCATGAGCAGAACTGCTCGACAAGCGCTGTAAGGCTTGTTGGCTCATCAGATGCCAATCTTTACGCCTCTGTTACCGCAGGCATATGTGCGCTCTGGGGCTCAAAGCATGGCGGAGCGAATCAGGCGGTCATGGACATGCTCACAAAAATCATCACTGATGGCATGACTATTGATGAAGTCATTGAGAAAGCGAAGTCGAAGACAGATCCATTCAGACTGTATGGATTCGGACACCGAGTCTACAAAACATTCGATCCAAGAGCGAAGATCGCGAAAGAGCTTTGCAAAGACGTTCTCCGGGATCTCGGGGAAACGGATCAGCTTCTCGATATCGCGCTGGAGCTAGAGGAGAGGGCAACGCATGATGAGTATTTCATTGAGCGTAATCTCTACCCCAATGTCGATTTCTACACAGGTATCACATTCCACATGATGGGGATACCTGTATCGATGTTCACAGTGCTCTTCGCGATGGGAAGGCTTCCTGGCTGGATAAGCCATTATCTTGAATGGAAGCATGATCCGTATCAGAAAATCGGACGGCCAAGACAGATATATTCAGGACCGGAGGCAAGGGATGTCATCCCTATTGATAAACGCTGAGGCTTACATCTTTGATTTCAATGGCACCCTGATTCTCGACGAAAAAGAGAACAGGGAGGCCTGGAAAGAAGCTGTTTTCCAGATGCGAGGAAAGCCCCAGACAGATGATGAGTTTGCCCTTCTCAACGGACGTACTGACAGAGAGACCATTCTCTATTATTTCCCGCAGGCTGAAGATGATGAGATCATCAAATGGATTGAGATAAAGGAAAGCTTTTACAAAAAGCTATGCATGGAGGATGGGATTCAGCTAGCCTCAGGTGCAGAAGCATTGCTTTCACATCTTCATAAAGAGGGAAAACCAATGGCAATCGCATCATCCGCGCCTAAAATCAATATGGATTGGTATATCCCATATTTCGGCCTTGAGAGGTTTTTCCGACGTGAGCATATCATTGCAGGCCGGGATGACATCCCATCAAAGCCTGATGGTGCCATCTTCCGCGCTGCGGCAGAATCACTTGGAATGAAGACAGAGGAAGCCATTGTATTCGAGGACTCAGTCTCAGGCGTCAAAGCGGCATCTGATGCGAAGGCTAAAACAATCTACAGAGTCGGAAAAGAAGGAAAGGAAGCTTTCGCTTCCCTTCCTGTCATCTTCATAGACTCTTTCTCAGATCTCGCATATTGAGGAGATAAGCATACCTGTGAACTCAGCTGTGCCAAGATATGAGCTTCTTCTTTCATCCTCCGGAATTAGAAGCCAGAGATCTTTCGTGACATAGCCTGAGGCAATCATCTTTCTGATTGCATTCCTGATTGATTCAGCAGCCTCAGTCCATCCGATATACTCGAGCATCATCACTCCTGAAAGTATGATTGAGAGAGGATTCACTACATTCTTTCCCGCTATGTCAGGAGCGGTGCCATGAGTCGCCTCAAAGACAGCGGCACCGGTCATGTAGTTGATATTCGCACCTGGTGCTATTCCAATACCACCTACTTCAGCCGCAACAGCGTCAGAGACATAATCGCCATTGAGATTGAGTGTCGCCACGACATCATATGCCTCGGGATGAAGAAGGATGTTCTGCAGAAAAGCATCGCAAATGCAGTTCTTGATTTCAATCCTGCCATCCGGGACTGGGATATAGAGACGGTTATCTTCCTTATATGCGGAATATTCCCTCTCAGCGAGCTCATATCCCCATCTGAGAAAACCACCTTCAGTGAATTTCATTATGTTGCCTTTATGAACAAGCGTCACGCTTCTTCTCTTATTAGCAATCGCATAGTCAATCGCAGCCCTGATAAGACGCTCGGAGCCTTCCTTCGAAACAGGTTTTACTCCTATTGCGGATGTCTCCGGGAACCGTATCCTGTTCACGTTCATCTCTGAGCGGAGGAAAGCGATGACGCGCTTCACGTCCTCAGTACCTTCATCCCACTCTATTCCAGCATAAATATCCTCTGTATTCTCACGGAAGATAACGAGATCGACATTCTCAGGATGCTTTAAAGGGGATGGAACGCCTTCAAAATATTCAACAGGTCTTACACACGCATATAGATCGAGAGTCTGACGCAGCGCGACATTGATAGATCTCGCGCCTTTTCCAACGGGAGTCATCAGAGGACCTTTAATGGCTATAAGCGAGTCTTTTATAGCCTCAATCGTCTCATCGGGAAGATTGCAGCCTGTCTTCTCAATGGCTTCACCGCCTGCAAGCGCCTTTCTCCAGTTTATGGAGCGTTTACCATCATATGCATGCTCGATAGCTGCATTGAGCACACGTATCATCTTCTCCGTGATTTCATGCCCTACTCCATCACCTTCGATATAGACAATGTCTGCAGCGTCAGGAACGGAAAGCCGGCCATTTTCCTTCTTTATCCTCATCGTCTCACCTCATTAAGCCTTCCGCCCGCAAGAAGCATTCTTTTCTGGTCCTCGCTCGCCATCAGCGTAAGAGTCATCTCCTTTCCTTTTGTGATATTCCTGAGAATGAACACACCATCTTTAAGTGAGCTTATGGCGTTATCGAGCTCAAGCTCATCGCCTTCATCTATGGAATCATAGTCATCCTCACTCCGGAAGATAAGCGGAAGGATTCCGAAATTGCACAAGTTCGCCTGATGGATACGCTCAATAGAGAGAGCGCACACAGCTTTCACTCCAAGATACATCGGACATATCGCAGCATGTTCGCGAGATGAGCCCTGGCCGTAAGAAGCGCCAGCGATTATAAAACTGCCCTCTCCTTTGTCGCGAAGCTCTGCAGCACGTGATGGGAATGATGGATCCACAGACTCGAAAACGAATTCTGAATACTTCTTGATGTTCGAGCGGTATTTAAGTCTTGCGCCAGCAGGCATGATATGATCTGTTGTTATCTTGTCACCGACTTTAATCACGGCATGACCATGGATTATATCCTTCATCGCCTGATTCTCCGGTGGATTCCCGATATTTGGTCCTCTCTTTATTTCATCCCTGAACTTAGGATAGATGAACGCTGAATCATCGATGATGAACTTCTCTGGCATCGTTATTGCCGAAAGATCCGCACCCGAGTCCTTTGGGTCGGAGAACACTCCTGTAACTGCAGACCAGGCAGCTGTCTCGGGCGACACAAGATAAAGAGAAGCTGATGCAGTCCCTGAACGAGCATAGAAATTGCGGTTGCTTGTCCGAAGCGATACACCATCGGTCCCGGGGCTCTGATGATTGCCGATACAGAATCCGCAAGCGGACTCAAGAATCCTCGCACCAGCCTTCACGAGTGTCTCGAGAGTGCCATCTTCTGTTATCATGAGCAGCACTTCTCTGGAACCGGGAGCGACTCCAAGAGAGACTGTGTCAGCAACTTTGCGGCCCTCAAGAATCTTAGCGGCCTTCTTCAGATCCATATAGCTTGAATTCGTGCAGGAGCCGATCAGCACCTGGTTGATAGCCATGCCTTTGAGCTCCGATACTTTCTTTATATTCCCAGGGCTGTGAGGGCATGCGGCAAGCGGCTCAAGGGTAGAGAGATCTATCGTGTAAACCTCATCGTAAACAGCATCTTCATCTGCTGAGAGCGGGAAGTACCCCTCTTCCCTTCCCTGTGCCTTAAGGAATGCCCTGGTATTTTCATCAGAAGGAAACAAAGATGTGGTGACTCCGCATTCAGCACCCATATTCGCTATTGTAGCCCTCTCCGGAACAGAGAGTGTCTTTACACCATCACCAATATACTCAAAGACTGTATTCACATTGCCTTTGACACCGAAATGCTCAAGAACTGCAAGTATGACATCCTTTGCGGATACAAACGGACGGAGCTTTCCTTCAAGACGGATACCGATGACTTTCGGAGCGATAATCTCAAAGGGAATGCCAGCCATCGCAAGCGCGACATCAAGTCCGCCAGCACCGACTGCAAACGATGCCATGCCGCCGGCAGTTGGCGTGTGGGAATCTGAGCCAAGAAGTGTTTTTCCCGGAAGCGCGAACCGCTCTAGATGAACCTGATGGCATATGCCATTCCCTGCACGTGAATAGATAATGCCTTTTCTATCGGCAACTGTACGAAGATATTCATGGTCATCGAAATTCTCGAAGCCGACCTGGATTGTATTGTGGTCAACATAGCTGAGAGCAAGCTCATTCTTCACGCGTTCCAGTCCCAATGATTCAAACTCAAGGTATGCCATCGTGCCGGTTGCATCCTGTGTCAATGTCTGATCCACACGTATTCTGATACTCTCGCCTTTCTCAAGTTTTCCTTCAGCAAGATGCTCAGAGAGAATCTTATAGCAAAGTGTCTTTCCCATGCCGATGATTATAGACATTATCGCGATAATAAGCCACTTGATGGAGCCAATATTGCAATGATAACCTCTAGCTATGGACGAGCTTCTGGCCAACACCCCATTGTGGGCAGGATTCATATCGTTTATCACGGCACAGGCCATAAAGCCATTTACAGGTTTACTCGACGGCAATGGCTGGAAATGGAAGATGCTGACGACAACAGGCGGCATGCCTTCATCACATTCATCTACGATGATGGCTATCACGGCATCAATTGCGATGCTCGAAGGCTTCAGAAGCCATCTTTTCGCGCTGTCTCTCATCGTTTCCATCATCATCATGAATGACGCGATGAATGTACGATATGAAGCGGGAAAGCAGGCTGAGATAATAAGGAAATGGTCCGAGCTTCTTTCTGATATTCATAAGAACGGCTCTTTTTCAGCTGAGAATCTGAAGACCATGCTAGGCCATTCATCTATCCAGGTAGCTGCTGGCGCTGTACTTGGTGTGATAATCGGATGTGTCTTCACATACTTCAGGGAATTCCATGGCTAAGAATAAAGTGAGCTTCGATGATTTCTATAGCGGGATGTATCAGGAGAGATGGCCGGCACTGAAAGCTGCGCTTCTATCAGAAGATGAAGATAAGGCGTCACCTGAAGGGCTTGAAGCACCATATTACATGGACATGGCCTCTATAGAGATAGCCTCTGCTCTTCCTGTAAAGCCTGGTGATACAGTTCTCGACATGTGCGCCGCACCTGGAGGAAAGTCAATCGTACTCCTCAAAAGACTTGAAGGAAAAGGAAAGCTTGTCTCCAATGACCGCTCTCCAGACAGAAGGGAGCGGATGCGCCGCGCTATAAATGAATGCCTGCCTGACAGTTATAAATCAATTTCGGTAATCACTGGCCATGATGCTTCAAGATGGGGATTATATGAGAAGAATGTGTATGATGCGATCCTGCTTGATGCGCCATGCTCATCAGAGCGTCATGTGATTAAAAGCAGCGAGCATTATTCAATCTGGTCGCCATCAAGACCGAAAAGGCTTCAGGCACTCCAGTATTCAATGCTCACATCCGCGATGCTTGCACTGAAAGAAGGTGGCTATCTTCTCTACTCCACATGCTCCATCAACAAAGGCGAGGATGAGGAGATAATAAAAAGATTCATGCATAAGCATCCGGGAGAAGCTGAGGAAGCGGAGCTTTCGCTTGAATATGGCGAAAGACTTGATTATGGAATAATTGTCCTCCCTGACAAAGCATGCGGCAGAGGACCAATGTATGGAGCTCTTCTGAGAAAAATATGCAAAGATGCGCAATAACAAAGTGCAATGATTACACTTCAGAGTCATTATATAAGGCGTTCAATGAGATAATAAGAAATACTGACTTTCCTGATGTGCATGGAAAGAAAGTACTTATCAAACCGAATATACTTTCTGATGCGCTTCCGGAGAAAGCCATAACAACAGATGCAAGAGCGATTGAAGTCCTGCTGCATATACTCAACGAAAGAGGCGCGATTGCTATTTATATCGGGGATTCTCCTGCAACACAGACTGGAAAGCTTTCACTTTCTCTTTCATCTCTCGACAAAGCGGCAGAACGTGAAAAGGCTATCATCTGTGATTTCCGCTCAGATAACCGCATACATGAGATTGACGGACTCAGACTGCCAATGGCCTCCATACTTGATAATGTCGATATCGTGATATCCTTCGCAAAGTTCAAGACACATCAGCTCATGAGCGCAACTGGTGCTGTGAAGAACATGTTCGGCACAATTCCAGGCCTCAATAAAAGCCCTCTTCATTTCCGCTACAGAACTCCAGAATCATTTGCGTCATTCCTCATGAAGCTCTTCGATGAATGCCATGTCGATTACGCATTCATCGATGCGGTAATAGGCATGGAAGGTCCAGGACCTGGCAATGGAGATCCAAGGCATGTAGGACTTCTGATGGGCTCTGAAAACGCATATGCCCTCGACAAAGCAGAAGCTGTCATCATGGGATATGAAAGTGTTCCGCTTATAAAGACAGCCGAGAAACTGAGACCCGGCATAACAGAATCTGAATACCCTCTTATAAAACCGGAAGAGGTAATTATCGAAGATTATGCCAGAATAGGCAAAGGAAAGAAGAACACTCTCAGATCCATCATAGGGGCCTCAATAATCAATGTATTTCATCGCCATGACTATGGCAGAGCTAGACCAGAGTTCATTGCTGATAAATGCAAAGCCTGCTCACGCTGCGTGAATATCTGCCCGGCGAAAGCGCTAAGTATTGAAAATGGGCATGTAAAATTCGAAAAGAAAAAGTGCATTAGATGCTATTGCTGTCATGAGGTATGCCCTTTTGATGCAATCAAAGTCAGGTGAGTCAGTAATCTACCATTCCGAATTTCTTTTCGTTATTTCTTTCCTGCTTTGAGCCTCTCTTTCCAGCAGCGTGAAGAATCTCCAGAATCACCTAGAAAATACTTTATAAACTATATCTTAATGTATATAATCATCCTAGGAGGCAACATGAATACAACTGGTGATAGAATCAAGGTGCTCAGAGAGAGTAAAGGGCTTACGCAGGAAGAGCTCGGGAAACTTGTCGGAACAACGAAGCAGACCATATTCAAATACGAGACTGGGAAAATAGAGAACATCCCATACTCGCGCATTGAGGATATCGCGAAGGTATTCGACTGTGCTCCTGGAGATATACTAGGATGGAGCAGAGAGAATAATGCAGAAGACGATGCGGAGAAATCCCTCTCGATTCCTTTCATTTCGCAGAAAATCTCCGCAGGCTACGGAGAAGACTATCTCTCAGATGACAGTATCATGCTTAAACGAATACAGATTCCGGAATCAATGGCAAGATCTGTAAGTGACAAAGCCACGCTTGTCAGCGCTGAAGTCAAAGGAGACAGCATGATAGATGCCAATATTTACCCTGGCGATTATGTTATCTTCTCAAAAGGCATGATCAAAGGCGAAGGGATTTATGTGATTGCTCTCGCAGGAGACATCATGGTAAAACGTCTCTCTTTCGATGGACCGCATAACAAACTTACGATTATCAGCGAGAATAGGAACTACCCCACCCGTGTAGTAGATGCAGATATCGATGGGGTACGTATTCTTGGTAAAGTCGTCGGCTGGATTCACAACGAGCTATACTGATTCATAGCAGAAGCTCATCCATAAATGGAATGGATTCCATCGCACCTCTCCGTGATACGGCAAGAGATGCTGCCTTATTTGCTTTATCAAGTGCTTTAACAACTCCAAGCCCGCTTTCCATTGAATGGAGAAAATACCCTAGAAAGGTATCACCAGCACCTGTCGTGTCAGCTACTTCTACTGAATAGCCAGCTGAGTAATACACCTGATTGTCATAAAAGCACATTGCTCCATCAGCTCCAGCTGTAAGGACTATGACTGTATCGGGGAATTTTCTGTGAAGTGCTGTAATTGCTGCTCTATATTCTACATCATCAGAGATTTTCTCCTCGCCCATGATTGAACACGCCTCTACTTCATTCAGAATCAGATAACGGACTTTCTCAATAGGAAGCGAAAGAAGCGAGTCATCAAATGGCGAAGGATTCAGAGCAATCTTCATTCCCTTTCCAAGAGCAGCAGACATGATAGCAGCAAGCTTATTCACTTCATTCTGAAGAACTATCACATCGCCTTCTCCATATCCAGAAAGCATATCATCGATGTCAGCTCCCGTAAGAAGTCCATTCCCTCCTGATACAATGATTATTGAGTTCTCCCCTCTTTCATCCACCTGGATAATTGCCTTTCCAGTCCCAGCCCGCTCCGAGACAACAGCCCGCGATACATCAGCACCATACGATGAGAGAATATCGAGGATCCATAATCCATCGTTTCCTATTTTACAGGCTAGAGATACATCTGCGCCGGCTTTAGCCAAGGCTGCCGCTTGATTCGCCCCTTTTCCGCCTGCACTCCTTGATAATCCTTTACAGGATATTGTCTCACCTTCTTTTACAATATGCTCGACACGATATGTTTCATCTATGTTGACAGAGCCAAGGACTAGAAATTTCATGGTTTCACCCCTAATAAACTATTATACATTGAATATACTTTTAGTGAAATTATATTCAAAATATTTTAAATCACATTATTATTGTATAATTATAATTTGCTTCTATATTTTTTCTTATATTTTTATTCATGATTAATACTGATTAATCTCCATACAATCAGTCAGTCACTATATAAATAATATAATTTCATATGATTATCATATGATAAAACTATTTTATTTCTACCGGTTCAGCTATTTTTAGATAGCAAATTATTACAATTGACCAGAGAAGCCAATTATGAGATTGTCTTTCCCTGTATGAAGACAGAGCTTTCCTCAGTACTGAATCCTGAACAGGCGGCAGCAGCAAGCAGAATCGATGGTCCGCTTCTTATAATCGCTGGTGCAGGATCGGGCAAGACCCGCATGATTACCTACAGAATCGCGCACATGCTTGAGGAAGGCATCGACGAGAAGAATATCCTCGCACTTACCTTTACGAACAAGGCCGCAAAGGAAATGAGCGATAGAATACGCTCTCTTCTCGGCAAACCTCTAAAGGAGCTCACAGCAACCACTTTCCATTCATTCGGACTTGGTCTCCTGAAACAGTATATTCAGCATCTTGGCTATCATAATGACTTCACGCTTTACGATACGAATGACAATGAAGCACTTATCAAGAATTGCATCGTCAGCTGTGGGTATCAGATACCGGACTATAATATCCATTCGCTTCTCTCTCTATTCAGCGATCTCAAGACCGGAAGAGCGAAGATGGAAAATGAAGAGGGAGCTATTGCCGAGATTTACAGAGAATGGCTTCTTACAGAAAAAGCATACAATGTTGTGGACTTTGACGATCTCATACTTCTCCCGATAAAGCTATTCGAGAAGAAACCCTGGATACTTGAAAAAGTCCAGGAGCGGTACAGGTATATCATGGTTGATGAATTCCAGGACACTTCGCTATTGCAATATAAGCTTGTCTCCATGATAGCCGCAAAGTACAGGAATATCGCAGTTGTCGGAGACGATGATCAATCTATTTACTCATGGAGAGGCGCGAACTATGAGAATATAGTCAATTTCGAGCATGATTTTCCCGAACGTATGGAATTCAAGCTTGAAAGAAATTACAGATCTACAGGAAATATCCTTACAGCAGCAAATGCCCTTATTGTCCACAACCACGAGAGAAAGAAAAAAAAGCTCTGGACTGATGAGGAATCTGGCTCCGCAATCTCGATAATGCGCCATAGGACAAGCGAAGCTGAAGCTTATTGGATTGCCAGTGAAATCAAAAGCTCCATGAGAATAAGGGATCTACAGTATGGTGATATAGGTGTTCTTGTAAGGACAAATTCCCTTATATCAGAGCTTGAGAATGTATTCACGGAAATGAATATACCTGTACGCATATCAGGAGGTAAGAGCTTCTTTGATCGAAGGGAGATCAGAGATATGCTTTGCTATCTCAAGGTTTTGCAGAACAAGCATGACGATGTGTCACTTCTGAGAATCATAAATACCCCACGAAGAGGAATCGGTCGCATAACAATCGAGAAACTCAGGAAATATGCTGATGAGAAAGTAATTCCTCTCTATCAGGCGATGGAGGAGATGTCAGGAGAGAATACAGAGCTATCTGAGAAAGCTAAAGGAAATCTCAAGTCTTTTATTTCAATGCTCCGTTCATGGTCTGCATCATCATCTTCTTCACCTGACGCGCTTATCAGAAGGATTGTAAATGATACAGGTTATCAGAATATGCTTAACGAGGAATTTCCCGATAGTCCCAAATCCGTGGATTTCAGGATGCAAGGCATATCTATCCTTGAGAATCGCGTCAAACGATATCTGGAGCTTAATCCAGATTCTGCTTTAAAGGACTATCTCAATGCAGTATCAATAATTGGCGACGAGAAAGAAGATGATGGCAAGAAAGTGAATCTCATGACAATGCATGCTTCAAAAGGTCTTGAATTCAGAATAGTGTTCCTAGCTGGGATTGAAGATGATATAATTCCATCAGCAAGAGCTCTGGAGGAAAATCAGGCAAACATCGATGAAGAGCGCAGATTATTCTATGTCGCCATAACCCGTGCAAGAGAGCGTCTGTATATAAACTACGCTGACACGAGAATCTCAAGAGATGGAGAGGAAAAGCTTGTTCTGCCATCGAGATTTTTAGAGGAAATTCCGAAAGAGCTGTTCAAGAATGAGGAAAAGTCACCGGAGGAAATAAAGAAGAATCAACTTGAAGAACTGAGAGCAATGCTTGAAAGAAATCGAAAGAAATAAATGATTTCCATTAAATAAAAACTAATTCTTATATAAAAATTAATTGAAAATTTATAGAAACTTATCAATATAAATAACTTTCATATGAGAAACTACAATTACTCATATGAAAGTCTTATAAGATATTAATAAGAATAATTCAATTCTTATCTGAGTATTTCTTATGGAATTCTCTTAAAGCAAACCTAACGCCAGCAGCCCATCCGAGCCCCATATCATTGAAAAGCTCTTCAAGATCAGCCTTGAAAGAAGGCTCAATTGAGAATGTCGTGAGAATCTTCTTTTCTTTCTCACTGTTGGAAAAAACACGCTTAGCCTTCATTCCACTGAGACTTTCGCTCTGCACTGTCTCATCTTTGAATTCTGTTCTTCTTAATGCCATTTTCACACCACCTTACATCCAGATGTCCCTATCCAGCTGCTGGATAGCCTCAACTGTAGCCGCTTTCAATCCTCTTCCCCGCACTTTATATAGCTGAGGTGCTTTGGAGGCCTCCTGCGCTTTCCTGAAAAGAGGGTCGACAGGAATACGATAAACATGGAAACGTCCCGATGCTTCAGCTGCACTATAGATATCCCTATGCTGTCTAATCCTTTCATCATAAGAATTTATGATTATCCTCGTGTGCTTAACCTGAGAGCGCATGTTTTTCTTCAGCCGCTGCAGTTCATCTATAAATATCTCAAGACCATCGAGGCTGAATACCTCTGGAGTCATTGGCGTTATTATCTCATCACTGGCGATTAATGCTGAACGCTCAAGGCGTCCAAGTCCTGGAGAAAGGTCAAGGATGACGCGATCGAAATCCTCCGAAAGCTCCTTTACCAGATCCTGAATTATGAAAGGTTCCTCCGCGAGTTTTGTTTCGCTGTAGTTCTTTAAAGTGCCTCCGATACCGAATGTAGGCAGGATGAAAAGATTTTCTACATCTGGTATGGCTACAATAGCATCTTTCGAAAAACAGCGGCCCTGGAGCACATCCGCAAGTTCATATTCAGGAGTATTCTTCAGAAACCATGATGAGAGATTGCCCTGAGGATCGCAGTCTATTGCCAATGTACGGAAGCCATCAAGCGCAGACTGGCATGCTAAAGTACCGGAAATAGTAGTCTTTCCGACTCCGCCTTTCTGCAAATGAAATGCTATTGTTTTCGGCATTAACGCACCCTCCGAACACAAATGATTATATTCCATAAATCATACAGCGGCAATCTTTACATGAGAAATATTTCATAATGAAATGATTTTACACTTTTTAGATATCTGTTCAAATAAAAATTGCATTTAAATTATATAAGTTTAATTTAATTTTATATTTTTATTATATGTCATAATATTATTTTTTGAATTAGACATATATGAATATTAGTCGATTTAATATTCAATATGAATTTACTCACTCAAAAAGGTATAATAACAATATGAAACTCATAAGCTGGAATGTAAATGGAATAAGAGCGTGTGTGAAAAAGGGATTCGAATCATTCGCACTTTCATCCAATGCTGATATCATTGCTCTTCAGGAAGTGAAGGCAGGCGTGGATGAAATGCCAGTGTCCCTTCCTGGATACGATTTGTACCAGAATGCAGCCGAGAGAAAAGGATACAGCGGTACAGCGATATTCACAAAGAAAAAACCTATATCTGTTATATATGATCTTGATGATGATGAATTCAATCATGAGGGAAGAACAATCACGCTTGAATTCGATGATTTCTTCTTCATATGCGTCTACATTCCAAATAGCCAGGAGAATCTGAAGCGTATTGAGTTCAGGTTAGGTTTTGATGAAGCGCTTAGAAAGCATATAAAGAAGCTTATGGCAATCAAGCCTGTAATAGCCACAGGGGATTTCAATGTTGCAAAAGAGCCGATAGATCTCAAGAACCCAAAACCAAACGAAGGACATGCCGGATATTCTGAAGAAGAACGTGAAAGCTTCAGGAAAACACTCTCGCTCGGCCTTGTGGATTCCTTCCGTTATTTCTATCCAGATAAAACAGGAGCTTACTCCTGGTGGAGCTACATGTTCCATGCACGAGAGAAGAATGCAGGATGGCGTATAGACTATTTTCTGGTTTCAGAGAGCATAAAGGATTCGATGACAGATGCGGGCATACTTCAGAATGTCACAGGCTCCGATCACGCGCCGGTATTCCTCGACATCTTTGATTAAAAAACTCCCCGAAGGGAGTTATATCACTTATTGAGAAGATATGAGGGTATCGAGCCTCTTGATTCGAATATCTTCCTGTTCTGCGTGTTAAGTATCTTCTTGCACATCCTTATTGAAAGCGGAGTGACCTCCACAAGCTCATCATCCTTGATGAACTGTATGGCCTGCTCAAGTGTCGGCTTGGATACTGGCGTGAGCGTTACAGCTTCATCATGCCCTGATGCTCTGAGATTTGTAAGCTTCTTGGTCTTTGTCGGGTTGAGCATCAGATCCATATCCTTGTTGCGTTCACCGACAATCTCACCTTCATATACAGGATCGCCAGGAACGATGAAGAAACGGCCTCTATCCTCAAGTTCCCAGATTCCATATGCGACAGCTGTTCCAGCCCTATCTGAGACAAGCGAGCCTGTCAGACGTTCCGGGAAATCACCTTTATAAGGCTCATAGCCCTTCAGATAGCTATTCATGATACCGAATCCCTTTGTATCTGTCAGGAACTCATCACGGAAGCCTATGAGGCCTCTGGCAGGAATATCGAAGCGTATCTTCACTCTGCCGCCTTCTGTGTATGTGATATCACTCATGACAGCCTTGCGCCTTCCGAGCTTCTCCATAACTGTTCCTGAGTACTCTTCAGGACAATCAATCATAAGGACTTCAACAGGCTCTGTCTTCCGTCCTTCAGAATCCACATGGAAAATAACATGAGGCCTACCGACACAGAATTCAAAACCTTCCCTTCTCATCTCCTCTGCAATGATAGCCATCTGAAACTCACCACGGCCCTTTACAGTAAATGTATCGTCAGGATTCCTTTCAATCCTGATAGATACATTTCTCAGTGCCTCTTTCTGCAGTCTCTCCCATATCTTAGCGCTTGTTGCCGCATTTCCTTCTTTTCCAGCAAGTGGCGAGATATTCTTTGAGAAAAGCATTGATACAGTTGGCTCATCAACCTCAATACGCGGGAGTGCCTTTACCTCTTCCTTTGTACAGATCGTATCACCGATTGAGACATCATTAACGCCAGCTAGAACGATGATATCCCCGGAATCAGCCTTAGGACAGTCTACAAACTGCGGTCCATCGTATGCCTGTATTCTCGTGACTCTGAGCTGTTCAACGGAATTCTCCTTCACACATACAAGCGTATCATTCGTCTCAGCAGAGCCGTTCATGACCTTTCCTATCGCGAGACGACCAAGGAAATCCGAGTATGAAAGATCGGAGACAAGCATCTGGAAAGGCTCAGTATCATCATATTCAGGAGCCGGGATATCAGAAATAATCGCATCGAGAAGCTCATGCAGATTGCTCTTTATATCATCAAGTGATTTACCGCAAGTCCCCTCTCTGCCATTAGCATAGAAAACAGGAACCTCCAGCATCCTCTCATCAGGAGAAAGCTCGAGAAGAAGATCATATACCTCATTGAGGACATCATCAGGCCTGGCATCCTTACGATCGATTTTATTGATGACAACAATCAGTGGCAGCGATTGCTTGAGTGCTTTCTCAAGAACGAATCTTGTCTGAGGAAGCGGACCTTCAGCAGCGTCAACAAGAAGTATAGCGCCATCAACCATTGAAAGTCCTCTCTCAACCTCACCACCGAAATCTGCATGGCCCGGAGTATCAATGATGTTGATTTTCACACCTTTCCAATGAATGGCACAGTTCTTGGCGTTTATTGTTATGCCTCTTTCCTTCTCAATGGCACCACTATCCATGATCCTGACACCATCCATACCCTTACCAACAAGGCCGCTCTGCTTGAAGAGAGCATCGACAAGGGTTGTCTTGCCATGATCAACGTGAGCTATTATAGCAATATTCCTTATGTTATCGTTCCTGACTTTCATACCGATGTGGTAATATACAGCTTTTGCGGATTTTACGCCATATGCTACCGGTAAATAGTTTCAATATTATGAGTTACATAAGATATAAAAAATCCTCATCTGGCATATACAGCCCTGGATACAGGGGAATATATGCAGGATGAGGAGAGAATAAAAAACCTGGCAGCGACCTACTCTCCCGCAGACGAGCTGCAGTACCATCGGCGCGAGGGTGTTTTACTTCCGTGTTCGGGATGGGAACGGGTATCGCCGCCCTGCTATGGCCACCAGGAGATCATGGCGGATTGAATCCGCATGATCCGTTTCGGTGAACCGGAACGATAATATGGCCAAGCCTCACGGAGCATTAGTACCGGTCGGCTGAACGCGTTGCCGCGCTTGTACCG
>CALXKJ010000011.1 GCA_944388955.1 uncultured Spirochaetaceae bacterium
GCGGGCTATCATCCCATATTCCGATGCAAGCACATCCCGGATTATCAGCCAGATGCAGATGAACGGAAGCAGAGCCAGAAGCGCTGATATTGCTGACAATACCCACGAAAGATACGTCAGAGCCTTATATCTGCCCGCATACCTGAGCAGGCGTTCAAGGTCATTGTTCTTGGACATAAAAACCTCCAAATAAGTTAGCCGAGGCTAACCATTATGTTCAAAAAAAAAGAGACATTAGAGCCTCATGCCGAAAAGACGCTCCCATCCAGCCTTGTAGAAGGCCTGAAGGTTCTTGATGTAGATTCTGGCATCCTCACGTGGGACGGAGTGCCGTACCACCTCGAAGAAGGATGTGAAGTAGCCCGATGTAACCATATGCTCAAGAAGGGGATCGATCTCAGGTATCTCCTTCCCATTCTTCCGCATAAGCGCAATGAATTCCTCTGTGGATTCCTCCTCTATTTTCATCATCTCATCGACCATATTCGTATAGCGTGTCCCTTCGGAGCACATCAGGATCAGGCGGAACTCATCCAGATGGTCATAGATATATTCCAGGCACCACTCAACACATTTAGCTGTTATATCTCCCATTCCTGAGACTTGGGTATCATATGGCAATGCTGCGAATTCCACATGGGCACCCTTATAGGCATCCATCACAGTCTCATATGCATCTTTCACGAGCGAGTCGAAGATTTCTTCCTTTGATGCGAAATAGCCATAGAGGGCTCCTGTCGTAACGCCAGCGAGAGAGGCAATCCGCCTCATTGAGGTTCCTTGGAAGCCTCTCTCAAGGAATTCCTTCTTGGCTGTTTCAAGTATTTTCTTTTCGGTCTCACTCATAGATAACAGTGTTATATAACGATGTTATAATTGAGTCAACATCAAGAGAGGCTATAGACGGCAATGAAACACTGAATAGGATAATAATTTGTGAACATGAAATGGATGACATCGAATCAGCAACACCATTGGGATACAGCATGAAATCAATGCAGGACGAGAAATATTGCTGAAAGATTATACACTGTTTATATTTCGGTTTTCATCATGGTAGGCATCGTAAATGATTTGTTCCGCGACTTTCAAAAAATGATAGAGGCATGTCTATATCATGATTTTCGGTTGATATCACTGGTACGTTTTCAGCAAGAATGGCTTATTTCTAACAGAATATGAAGAATATGCAGGAAATAAGCATTTATAAAATAATAGGATGCAGATAGGCTGAAAACGCTTTCTATGTTGCAATATGTTGCAGGAATGCAGTTGACACCTCAATATGATAAGATAGAATCGTATATGAGGAGTTTCTATGGCAGATATTATGAGACCTGTACCGTTTTCTGAGCTGCTTTCAAGAATAGCAGGTGAACTCAGGAATCATGGCTCGATTTTCGGAATCGATTCGTCGCTTTTCTATCATGATAAAGGCAAGAAGGCGATACGGGTCTTCTCCGAGGAGGCAAGTACTCCTGTAGGTCCTGCGGCTGGACCGCACACTCAGCTGGCTCAGAATATAATAACAGCATATCTGGAAGGTGCTCGCTTCATTGAGCTCAAGACAGTGCAGATCATGGATCATCTTGAGATTGCCAAGCCATGCATTGACGCGCGTGATGAATGCTATAACGTTGAATGGTCCACGGAGTTTACTGTCGAGAAGGCTTATGATGAGTATCTGAAGGCGTGGATAATCCTCCATATTCTTGAATGCCTGGAGAAGGGCAATCTCGATAAACCATCATTCATCTTCAATATGTCAGTCGGATATGATCTCAAAGGCATCAAGGAAAAGAAGATGCAATCATATATTGATTCCATGATGGATGCATCCGGCGATAAGTTCGACGACTATATCGCAGAAGCTTCTTCTCTTCTTGGTGATGACCTCTTTGAAGGTACTGTATGGGAAGGCCGGGAGAAGAAAGCGATTAAGGAGCTGGAAAAGATATCGAGGAATATCTCACCATCAGTAACGATATCAACAATGCATGGATGCCCGCCTGATGAGATAGAAGCGATATGCTCCTATATGATTGAAGAAAAGCATCTTGATACATTCGTGAAACTCAATCCTACGCTTCTTGGATATGAAGAGGCGAGGGAAGTTCTCGATTCACATGGTTTCCAGCGAGTGGTACTCAGACGTGAAAGCTTTGAGCATGACCTCCAATATAGCGATGCTGTCCCGATGCTTGAGCGTCTTGTGGCTCTAGCTGAGAAAGAAGGCAGGGGCTTTGGTGTTAAGCTCACGAATACACTGGGCTCTGTTAATGATGGAAGTGTCCTTCCCGGTGATGAGATGTACATGTCTGGAAGAGCGCTTCTGCCGCTTTCAATGAGAGTCGCGCTCCGTCTTTCTGAGCACTTTGCAGGTAAGCTTCCAATCTCGTATTCAGGCGGTGTCAGCGCGCAGAATGCTTCTTTGATTTTCTCTTCAGGCATTCATCCGATAACGCTTGCAACTGATATGCTGAAACCGGGCGGATACGCGCGTATGGCTCAGATTGCATCGTTATTGGAGGAAAGCGATGGCTGGAATAAGACAGAAGTCTCAACAGATGCCATAAAGAAGATAATTGATAACAGCGATGCGAATGCTGAGCGTGATGACTGGAAAGGCGGAAGAAGAGCCAAGCTTGATTCCCCGCTTCCGCTTACCGATTGTTTTGTCGCTCCATGTGTGGAGTCTTGTCCTATACATCAGGACATCCCCGATTACATCGCGCTTGCGGGAGAGGGACGATGGGCTGAGGCTATCGGTCTAATATACCTCAAGAATGCGCTTCCCAATATCACAGGATGGATATGTGATCATGAATGTCAGAATCACTGTACCCGCCTTGATTATGAAGGTCCTGTGGAAATAAGGGAAATCAAGAGACAGGCAGCAGAGAAAGGCTTCAAGGAATTCCATGATGAGATATGGGAGAAGCCTGATGAGCCAGCTGATGTGAAAGCTGCTGTCATCGGTGCAGGACCTGCAGGCCTTTCCGCAGCTTTCTTCCTCGCAAGAGCCGGATTCAGAGTGACTGTCTTTGAGCGTGAGAAGAATGCAGGAGGAGTTGTCAGGAATGTCATTCCAGATTTCCGTATTCCTGACGAGGCTATTGAGAAGGATGTCTCGTTCATCGAGGAGCATGGAGTTGAATTCCGCTTCTCATCAGAGACTGATACACTCTCGCTTAGAAAAGAAGAATATGATTATATCTTCATCTCCGTTGGTGCTGAGAAGCCAAATGATCCGGGAATCACTGGAAATGGGAAGATCATCAGCGCTGTCTCATTCCTTCTTTCTCTTAAGAGAGGAGATGAGATGGAAGTCGGCAAACATGTCGCAATCATAGGCGGAGGCAATACCGCAATGGATGCAGCTCGCGCCGCTAAACGCATGAAAGGTGTTGAGAGCGTTACAGTCATATACAGACGCACAGCGCAGGAGATGCCGGCTGACAGGGAGGAATACAAGGAAGCTTTGAGTGAAGGCATAGTCTTCAGATTCCTTTCTTCTCCTGCAGATTTCACGGATGGCAGACTCCGTGTCAGTATTATGGAGCTGGGGGAGAAGGACTCGTCTGGACGAAGACGTCCTGTCGCGACTGGTAAGTATGAGGAACTTGCGATAGATACGGTAATCTCCGCTATAGGTGAGAAGGCTGATCCGGAGATGCTGAGAAAGCTTGCCTCCGATGAGGGTGAGGATGATGGAGTCTTTATCATCGGAGATGCTGCAACAGGCCCGTCGACAGTCGTCAGATGCATGGCAAGCGCGAGATGTGCTGTAGATAAAGCCATAGATATGGTTTACGAGGATATCCTCGAGGAAGACGAGGATGAGGATGAGTGCTCTTGCGGTCACCACCATGAAGATGGTGAAGAATGCACCTGCGGCCATCATCATGATGAAGATGAGATTTCAGAGGAAGAGGAAATCAAGCTGAGAGAGGCTGAGGATGAGTTCTTCAGGAATATAACTGAAAAGAAGAGCCGTATACGTAAGAGTGTCTCTAAAGATGATGACTTCTTCGCTCATACTGAGGCGAAGAGATGCACCGAGTGCTCGTATCTTTGCCTGAAATGCGTTGACGTCTGTCCGAACAGAGCCAATGTCGCTCTCGATATGCGCTCTACAGGACTATTTGATGATCCATTCCAGATTCTCCATCTTGATGCATATTGCAACGAATGCGGAAACTGCGCGACATTCTGTCCTCATAATGGAAAGCCTTATAAAGACAAGTTCACGCTCTTCTCGCTTCGTGAGGATTTCGAGAATAGCACTAACAGCGGTTTCTACTACGAAAACGATGAGCTTTATGTGCGGCTTGATGGAAAGGTGACAGAGTGTACGCTTACCCGCGATGGTGAGATTGATGGAGATATTCCAGAGGAGATCAAGGCCATGATAGAAGAAGTCTTCCTATCATATCCATATCTTCTTGGCGCTGTGGAGGAGTAATGGCAGATATAGTTATCAGGAACATCACTGTTTTTCAGACGGAGCCGCCATTCGAGATTATAGAAAATGCGGATGTCGTTATTACAGGAAGCACGATTGAGCGCGTTGGTGTGAATGCCGCTGATGGTGTGAATGCGGGAAAAATGATTGACGGAAGCGGTAAAATCCTTATTCCTGGCAATGTGTGCTCACATCATCATTACTATTCAGCTCTTTCAAGAGGCATGCTCATTTCAGCAGGTCCTCAGACAGATTTCATCCAGGTCCTCAAGGAGTGGTGGTGGCGTCTTGATAGAGCTCTCGATGAAGAAGCGCTTTATTATTCCTCACTTGTGGCATCAATGGAGGCTGTTAGCCAAGGTACGACTGGGGTAGTGGATCATCATGCATCTCCGGCGTTCATTAATGGCTCCCTTTCTGTCATTGCCAAAGGCATGGAGGATACCGGTATACGAGGTGTAACATGCTTTGAGGTCACAGACCGCAACGGCGGTATGAAGGAAGCTGAAGACGGTGTCAAGGAGAATGTACGCTTCGCGAAGGAAATCGATGAGCGTATTGCGAAAGGCGAGGATGTGCTTACAGAGGCGATGATTGGAGGGCACGCTCCATTCACGCTGCCTGATGAGGCACTTGCGATGATGTCCGATGCTGTAAGCAGCTCAGGACGTGGAATGCACCTTCATGTCGCTGAGGATAAGTACGATACGGTATGGTCTCATCATTTCCACAATGAGGATATCATGACGCGTCTCGACCGCTTTTCCCTTCTTGGAGAGAACACGCTTCTGGTTCATGGGACAGCGCTCTCTGCAAAAGAAGTTGAGCTTCTCAATGAAAGAGGCTGCTTCCTTGCTCACAACGCAAGGTCGAATATGAATAACCATGTAGGTTATTTCAGATATCTTCCTGATGTGAAGAAGCTTGTCATCGGTACTGACGGATGCGGTGGAAACATGTTCGAGGAGCTGAAGATTACTTTCTTCAAGCATAAGGATGAGGGTGGTCCATGGTGGCCTGCAGATTTCCTTTCAGCTCTCAGCAGAGGCAACAGGCTTCTTGAGTCAGCATTCGGGAATAGAATGAAGCTTGGACGTATTGAAGCGGGGTACAAGGCGGATGCTGTCATACTGGATTATCAATCACCGACACCGCTGAGAAGCGAAAATGCAGCTTCCCACTTTGTGTGGGGAATGTGCTCTGGCAATGTAGAGACTACGATTGTGAATGGCCGTGTCCTCTATGAGAACGGGCACTTCACGATGCTTGATGAGGAAAGGATCTTCTCTGAAGCGCGTAAAAGCGCGGAAAGAGTCTGGAGAATTGCGGACAGGATAAAGGCCTGAGGGCGAAGGAGAGAATATGATAAAAGACAGGATTGCCGAGCTCGGCGAGAAGTACAGGGATTACACAGCAGAGAATCTTTCGAAGCTTGTGCAGACAAAGAGCTACAGCTCGAAGGAAGAAGATGTCTGCCGTCTTATCGTGAAACTTTGCGAAGAAGCTGGATTTGATGAGGCTAGAATCGAAGGCCTTGGCTCTGTTGTAGCCAGAGTCGGCAATGGTCCAAAGACGCTTGCTTTCGATGCTCATATCGACACAGTTGAGGTTGGAAACCTTAAGAACTGGAATTTCGAGCCGTTCTCTGGAGCTATCAAGGATGGGCTTGTTATGGGACGTGGCGCATCTGACCAGAAAGGCGGAGCCGCTTCCATGATAACAGCGGGCCGTATTCTCAAGGAGCTTGGGTATGGTGGTGAGTACACCATTCTCTTCACATTCACTGTAATGGAAGAGGATTGCGATGGAATGTGCTGGAAGTACATGATTGAGGAAGAGGGCATCAAACCTGACATGATTGTCTCCACAGAGCCTACAAGCTGCCGCCTTTACCGTGGACACAGGGGCAGAATGGAGATCCGTGTCATACTTCGCGGTATCTCATGCCATGGTTCAGCACCGGAGCGTGGTGTCTCTGCGGCATACAAGGCAGCAAAAGCCGCACTCGCGATTGAGCAGCTCAATAAGGATCTGCAGCCCGATGATGACAACTTCCTTGGAAAGGGGACAATCACAGTATCGCAGATGGATGTCAAAGGACCATCGCAGTGCGCTGTTCCAGATTACGCGATGCTTTACTGTGACCGCCGTCTTACATGGGGCGAGGATGCGGAGCTTGCAATAAAGCAGGTCAAGGAATATGTTTCAAAGGCTACAGGAGACCCGGAGGATCAGATAATCGTTGAGATGCCTGACTACGACAAGATAGCGTGGACTGGCACGAAGTACTCTCAGGAGCTTTACTTCCCGACATGGAAGCTCGATGAATCACATCCTCTTGTGCAGGCTGGTATCAAGGACTATGAGGATCTTTTCGGCAAGAAGCCTGTTGTGGATAAGTGGACATTCTCCACGAATCTTGTTGCGACTACAGGACGTCATAAGATTCCTGCAATCGGATTCGGACCTGGCGATGAAGCACAGGCCCATGCGCCAAATGAGATCAATAGGGTCGAGGATCTTGTTATATGCTCTAAATTCTATGCAATGCTGCCATATGCGCTTGAGGGCAGAACAGAATAATCGAGATAGGATTTGGCTTGCGGCTCCTTCGGGAGCCGTTTCTTGTTGACTGATTCCCGTTTCGCTGATAGAGAAGAATTGTGATTGCTTGGCAGTCAATGAATATTATCCAGGAGGCAGGATCATGAAGAAATTCGTTGCGGTTCTTCTGATGGTGTGTGCTGTACTTTCACTGGTATCAGCGGCTGATGGCGAGAAAATCAGCGTCAGTGTTCTTATCATGCCTAAATTCGAGAATGGTGAGATGAGCGGTGATTTCCCCGGAGAGGCTCAGTACTACTACGAGAATTATGTGGAAGGCGGTGAGGCTTACGACATTCCAGGCGGTAACCCAGGCCAGAAATTCTATTACAAGGACGGGGTTGCGCTTTATATTACAGGTGTTGGCAAGGTAGCTACATCAAATAGCCTTACAGCAGTACTTCTCGATCCTCGTTTTGATTTCTCTGATTGCTACTTCATCAGCACAGGCTGTGCAGGTTCTGCTGTCGGCAGCACTGTAATGGGCGATGTCTTCATCAATACTGCCGCTATTGACTTTGACTTGGGGCATCATGCCGATCCGCGTGAGATGGCAGATCCGTCAAGACCGACATGGTTCCATGATCCATCATATGACTCGACAGCTTTCATGCTCCTCGATCAGGATCTAATGGACAGAATTTATGAGCTTGTGAAGGATACTGAGCTCGAGACGACGGAAAAGACGCGTGCATTCATGGCATACACTTTTGACAACGCAGAATGGGCGACAAGAGATCCAATGGTTCTGAGAGGCACGACAGTAACCGGTGATAACTACTGGAAAGGCTATTATGATCATCAGAATGCTGTTCTTCAGTGTGAGACATATGGTGCACCTGATCCATTTACCATGACGGAGATGGAAGATGCCGCTCTTGCTGTTGTCCTTGACAGATTCGGTCTTCTTGACAGATATATCATCATCCGTGACAGCGTGAATATGGATGTGTTCATGAATGGAGTAGGGCCAGAGCTTCTCTGGGATCCGACTAGCGATGAATCACTTTCGAATGAGGATTCAATCGAGGCCGCGGATATCTTCGCTACAGCCATGGAGAACAATTACAAGGTAGGCTCTCAGGTCATTGACGCGATACTCGCAGGCACACTCTGAGAGAGTTGGTGAATTCAGATGAAATCCTCCGCCCTCGCGGAGGATTCTCTATCATGAATGGAGAAAGTCATCAAGATGGCTTATAAGCGTTTTCAGCGCCTTGATATGTCCATCCTTCGCTACCGTGTGTATTGCTCTTTCGATATCATCGTCCATATCCTTCGGGAAATCCTTGAGAAGGTGCGCATATTGGAGAAGTTTCTTCTCTCCCGGATGATACGTCCTGTTATACGCAAAGAGAATGTCAAAGTAGGATGACAGTATCGCAGTCAGCCTGTGGTTGCTGCTGACTATATCATGACGCTTCTTTGCCAGTTCCGCCTGTATCATGAATGTCGATGCGCCGCTTCCGTTGATTACCCTGGCATTCTTTCTGATGATATTCGTCCTGAGCTCTTCCGGATATCCGCTGTTTATCTCATCCTGAATGCGTTTGAACCAGCCATTCCTGTCGAAAAGAATCTCTGAAGTGGAGATGTTATGAAGGAAGCAGGTTGTGTATCCGACCCTTGCGTTATGATGCCTATAGACATCATCCACCTCCCTTTCAGTCCATTCCAGGCTTCTGTACATGATATCAAAGACATTGCCGTCTTTATCAATGCATTCATCACCTTCCTCAAAAGGTGAGCAGTTTACTGAAACATGCGGAAACATTGAATCGAATATGCATTCTCTTTCTTCCGGCATGATACGGCTGGATGAATACACATAAATATCCCAGTCCGATGAATCATCATTGATTGCACACTTCCTTGAGCCGGAAAGACATATGGATTCTGTTTTCGTGATGTCAGCAAGCGACTCTGTGATATATCTCAGGCTGCTCATTTCTCAGGCTTCGGGTCTTCCCATGCGAGATTCCCTTCCTTGTCGGTATATGTATACGCAATAGCATAGTAGATGATTGGATCCTTCTCCTTCCACCTTCTGTATGCGGCAGAGACGGCAGACGCCATGCCTCTGTTGTTTACATAATCCTTGCCTTTATCCAGAAGGATTGCCCTGAGTGCACCAAGGGAAATCTGTATCTTCTTTGAATAAAGTGCTATCGCAAGCTCCCCGATGAATTCGTAAATCTCGTCGTTCGTCATAATCTGAATCTCCTTTTATCATCGTAACCACAGGGGACGGATGCCGCAAGGATAACATGTACCTTTGTCGGTATTTTCATACTCCAAATATCTCTTCCACCTTCTGCCTTTTGTGCTATGCTGTAGATGCAATAAGTCAGGTAATTATCCATTATAAAAAGAAAAAGATAATGGAAATGGAGGAAAAATGCCGGCGACTGGGATTAATGACAGGATAGTTAGGGTTGACGCGGCAGCAAAGGCAAGAGGTGAAGCTAAATACGCTTGTGATTACACCTTCCCCGATATGCTTTATGCTTATATGATCCGCTCATCAATACCTCGCGGAACGATAGACAGCATCGATATGCCTAATCTTCCGGAGGGCTACTATTTCATCAGTGCAAAGGATATACCGCCAGAGGGAAAGAATGAGCTCTGGATGATTGCGAAGGACTGGAGATGCTTTGCTGACGGCGATGTGCGCTTTGTCGGTGAGACAATAGGTCTTCTTGTCGGTCCTGACAGGAACATGCTGAAATATCTCTCGGAGCACATTGAGATCAAATATACGGAAATGGAGCCTGCAATCTCCATCAATGACGCTATTGCGCTCAAAGGCGGTCCGATTGTCGGCAGCGATAACGTCATGTGCCAGCTTTTTGTCGAGAAGGGCAAGCCGATGGAAGAGGTCTTCAGAGAAGCGGATTCAGTTTTCGAGGAGACAATCGAGACAGGTTTCCAGGAGCATGTCCATCTTGAGACAAATGCCGCCATAGCGACGATTGAGGATGGCAAGTACACAATCTACGCATCCGCTCAGTGCCCATTCTACATCAGCAAGGCAGTAGCCGGGCTTCTGGGACTTGAGCAGAAGGATATCGTCATAAAACAGACGACGACAGGCGGTGCTTTCGGCGGTAAAGAGCATTTCCCTGATGTTCTCTGCGGTCCGCTTCTTGTCGCTGAATATAAGATAAGGAAACCGATAAAGCTTATTTTCGACAGGGAAGAGGATATGCTTTATTCTGTAAAGCGCCATCCGTCGAAGATAACCCTGAAGACAGCGCTCGATAAAGATGGAAACATCCTGGGAATCGATGGCCTTGTGTATTACAATGGCGGTCCGTATCTTTCGGGAACATATGTTGTACTTCAGAGAGGAGTTTTCCATGCCAATGGTGTCTATGACATACCGAATACATATGTGAAGGGAATCGGAATAGCTACAAACACATTCCCCTCCGATGCATTCCGTGGCTTCGGGGCGCCTCAGACTCTCTTTGCCATCGAAACCCATATGGAGCATATCGCGAAGAAGTTCGGTTTTGATCCTGCGGAGTATAAGTCAAGGTACTTTCTCAAGAAAGATAGCGAGACGATAACCAATGGTCATATCATAGAGCGTGTGATGCTTCCCGAGATGCTCGAGAAAGTAGCCACTGCTTCGGATTACTGGAGGAAATCAAAGGAGTACAAGACTGGCGAAGGCCGGGGAATCGGTATCTCATTCTATAACCATGGAGGTGCTTTCACAGGAAATGGTGAGCAGGCCATCATCAAAGCCCATGCCCGGCTTGTGAAGACTGGTGACAGAGTCCGTATCGAAGTGGGCTCCACTGAGATGGGGCAGGGCTTCCAGACAACACTCAGGAAGATCGCCGCAGCCACGCTTGGTATTTCAATCGAGCAGATTGATTACGACAATCCTGATACATCAAAAGTCCCTGACTCAGGTCCTACTGCAGCTTCCAGATCCACGATGATAGTCGGAAGGCTTGTCCAGCGCTGCGGTGAGGAGATGAAGGAAAGGTGGAATGAAGGTGACTTCTCAGTGGAGAAGGAGTATGAGCACCCGGAAGGCCATCCATGGAATCAGGAGACATTCCGCGGCGATGCCTATCTTGGCTATGGCTGGGGCTGCGCTGCTGTCGAGGTTGAAGCTGATAAGCTTACTAATGAAATCAAGGTTGTGGGTATATGGTCTTGCCATGATATCGGTCATGCAATCGATGAGCTTATAGTCCATGGGCAGGTCAATGGAGGTATTGTCCAGTCCCTTGGATATGCTTCGATGGAGAAGATGGAGAACCGTAAGGGATATTTCAAGCAGACATCGATGTCTGACTATGTAATCCCGACAAGTATGGATTTCCCGAAACAGGAATGGTCACTGGTGGAGAATCCATATGAATGGGGTCCTTTCGGAGCGAAGGGAATGGGTGAGCTTGTCTTCAATGGCGCAGATGCCGCATACATCGATGCTGTCGAGAGAGCGCTGGGGATAACAGTGCATAAGATCCCTATGCCACCAGAGGATATTGAGGAGGCGCTGGATGCTGAGTGAGATTGTATTCTACGTGAATGATAAGAAGACTGTGTTCAGCGGTAATCCGCTTACACGGCTTATAGATGTCCTGAGGGATGATCTTCATCTCACAGGTGTGAAAGAGGGATGCGGAGAAGGTGAATGTGGCGCTTGCTCTGTCTTGAAAGATGGAAAGCTCGTTACAAGCTGCATAATCCCTGTCGGTGCAGTCAATGGCTCCCATATCTACACGATTGAGGGAATCAGGGACACTGAGAAAGGCAAGTGCATCGTCGATGCTTTTGTCGAAGGCGGTGCTGTCCAGTGCGGTTTCTGTATCCCCGGTATGGTCATGGCGGCTTATGCTCTGCTGGAGTCCAATCCACATCCTGATGATGAAGCGATAAGGCAAGGTATCAGCGGTAATATATGCAGATGCACAGGCTATGATCTCATAGTCGAAAGCATAAAGCTCGCTTCTGAGAGAGGAGGTGCACTATGGGAGAAATGATTTACGTCCCTACGACGCTTGAAGAAGCGCTGCAGATAAGGAAGGAGACAGGAGCAAGACCACTTGCCGGTGGCTCTGATATCATGGTGCAAGGTAAGCGCGGTATAGGGCTGTGTCCAGAGCTTCCATATTCTGTGATGATTATCTCGGGACTTGATGAGCTTAAAGGCATTACCGCTTCTGAAGACGGCTCCGTGACGATAGGGGCCCTTGCAACTCCTTCAGAGATTGCTTCGTCATCTATTGTGCCATGGCATGTGAGAAAAGCCGCCTCCGGGATGGGTGCTATCGCGCTGAGAAATACTGCAACAATAGGTGGCAATATAGGGAATGCCTCTCCGAAGGGAGACCTTCCGCAGCCACTGATTCTCCTTGATGCATACCTTGTTCTTGCATCAGAAAGGGGAGAGCGTACGATATCTGTCGATGATTTTATTATCGGTGCGAAAAAGACAGCGCTTATGGATGATGAAATCATAAAGAGCGTCGTTATACCTCACTCGTCATTCACATACAGCTATTACAGGAAGATCGGCATGAGAAGAGCCAACGCTATATCAAAGCTTTCTCTTTCTGCGGCGATGACAGTGCAAAACGGGGAAATAACGGATTTCCGCGCCTCTTCGGGTGCAGCTGGACCGAAGGTCATCAGATCAAGAAGCGCTGAGGATATTATAAGAGGAAGGAAGATAGATGAGATTCCATCGCTTAAGGAGGATTTCCTGTCAGCATGGAATGATGCCATCTCTCCGCACGCGATGCCTGAGTATAGACGTCATACAACGCGGAGAATGCTTGAATATTTCCTTGATGAGATTTCACGAGGCGCTGAGCCTGGAATCATAGGGGAGGAGTGATGAGGAGAATAATCTCTGCTACGTCAGCTGAAGAGGCTGTAAAGCTCAGACATGAGATAGAGAATTCTTCATATCTTGCGGGGGGAACCGAGGTGATGCGCCTTGGTTCCTCTATTGATGAGGAATGTACTCTTATCGATATTTCTTCGCTGCCGCTTTCCGGGATAACAAAGGAAAACGGGAAGATCCGAATCGGTGCGCTTACACCGCTTGAAGATATAAGGAATTCTGAGCTGGTTCCTGCATTCATCCGCGAGGCGGCCTCTTTTGCCGCTTCCCTCCAGCTCAGGAACGCTGCGACTATTGGTGGCAATTTCGCGCTCAGACGCTCTGATAGCTACATGGCTGCCGCGCTTCTGGCCTCAGGCTGTACGCTGAGAGTCATGTGCACGAAAGGCGAGAAAGAAAAGAGTGTCTCGGAATATTTTGAGAAGAAAGGCTGCCGCGCTCTGATTCTCTCTTTTGATATTGATGAATCAAGGAAGGGAAGCGTGAATCGGATTGGCCGGTCATCACACTCACATGCTGCTGTGATAATGGCAGAAAGCATGGGTATCTGGGCTTATTCAGTTTCAGGGTCTGGGATTGCATACGGCTCAGATCGTAATGTTTATGAGTCGATTGACTACCACTCTGATCTTACAGGCAGTGCTGAATACAAGAAGTATCTGGCTTCTGTCCTAGCTGAGGAGGGCTCTGATGATTGTTAATGCTATAGTCAATGGCAAGCGCATGGCACTTGAAGGGCGTGAGGATGAAAGACTGAGGGATGTACTCTACCGAAGTGGATTCAACAGTGTCAGGGATTCCGATGATGCGGAAGGATTTGCAGGTTCTGATACCATTGTTTTCAATAATCGCCTCAGATACTCCAATCTGATAATGCTTTATCAGGCAGAAGGGTCTGTGATAAGAACTCCGGAGAGCCTTCTCGATGGACGTGAAATCAATGATGTCCAGAAGGCAATGGTCAAAGCAGGTGTCGTGCAGAGCGCATATAACGCTCCTGAAGCGGCTCTGGCACTTACATTCCTTCTTGAGAACAATCCCAATCCATCAAAGGATGAGATAAAGGAAGCTCTCTCTGGTATCTTCATCCGTGATGCGGGGTATGAGCACTACTTCCTCGCTGTGGACATGGTCAAGGAGATGAGGAGCGGAAATGGAGAAACGACGATAGCATCCGGACCTTCTTTCCGTGAGAATCTGCGGTATGTCGGGAAGCCGACAGGGAAGATTGACGGGGAGGCACTTGTTTCAGGTGAGCGCTTGTTCGTGGAGGATAAAGTCCAGAGCAACGCATATGCTATGCATGTACTCCGCTCTCCGTTTGCCCATGCCTATATTCTCTCAATAGACACGTCGGAAGCTGAGAAGATGGAAGGTGTTGTCGATATCATCACGGCATTCAACTGCCCTGATATTTACTACATGCAAGCCGGTCAGGGCTATCCTGAGCCATCACCGTATGACAGGAGGCTATTCAACAGGAAAGTCAGGCATGTCGGGGACCGTGTTGCGGCGGTAATAGCGGAAACAGAGGAAATCGCACTCAAGGCATCTTCCCTGATTAAGGTTGAGTATGAGCCTATAAAACCTGTATTCACTGTCGAGGAAGCAATGGAAGAGGGCGCGCCTCTTGTGCACAACGGCGTTGTAGAGTATGCCTCTGGCGCTCCCGATGACCTTGATGAGTACAATAGCAAGGCAGATGAGCGTGACGGCAAGGTCATCTATCAGTTCCCTCTCCATGCTGATATCAGGAAGAATATCGCGGCTTCGGCGCATGGTGGTATCGGTGATATCGAGAAAGGCTTTGCTGAGGCGGATGCTGTTGTCGATGAGACATATCAGACAAGCCAGGTCCAGTGCACGCCACTTGAGCCTCACGTGTGCTATGCGTATATCGAGGGTGGCAGGCTGGTTCTCAGATGCTCGACGCAGGTACCATACCATGTGCGTCGTATCGTCGCTAAAGTGTGTGATATCCCAGAGAATAAGGTACATGTCATAAAGGAGCGCGTCGGTGGCGGATATGGCTCAAAGCAGGATATTCTTATCGAGGATCTTGTCGGCTATGCTGTATGGAAGACAGGAAAGCCTATATACTACCGCAATACGCGAGCTGAGGAGTTCTATGCCAATTCCACACGTCATCCGATGCGTGTGCGGGTGAAGATGGGCGGAAAGAAAGATGGTACTATCACTGCAATCTATATGGATGTAAGGGCAAATACAGGACCTTATGGCAATCACTGCCTTACAGTTCCGATGAACGCCTCATCAAAGACTCTACCTATCTTCCGTGTCGATAACATGTATTACGATCTCATAACGTACTACACGAATATCCCTCCAACTGGTGCTTATCAGGGATATGGGGCACCTAAGGGTTATTTCGGTATCATATCCGCAATGGGTGAGCTGGCGTTCAAGCTTGGTATCGATCCGCTGGAGATGGCGAGGAAGAATATCGTCAGTGAAGGATATATGCTTGAAATCCTCAAGGGCCTTGGAGAAGGAAGGGAAGGCACCGTTGTTCCAGTCGGATCCTGCGGACTTCGGGAAGCACTTGATCTTGGTGCTGAGATGATAGACTGGGGCAAGAAGGAGGAGTCTGAGGATCCTGACTGGAAAATCGGCAAGGGTTTTGCAATGATACAGCAAGGCTCGGGACTTCCAGGCCTTGACCATTCAAACGCACAGGTGAAGCTGTTAACGGATGGCACGATTCTTGTTCTCTCTGGCGGTGCGGATCTCGGTACAGGTCTTGATACGATTTCAGCGAAAATCGCGGCAGAGATTCTCCAGGTTCCGCTTGATATCGTTTCCGTTGTCTCCGGCGATACTGATTCGTGCATGTTCGACACTGGCGCGTACGCCTCTTCCGGTACATATTTCTCAGGCAATGCATCCCTTCGGGCTGCTGAGGACCTCAAGAGCAAGATGCTTAAGGAAGCTGCGCTGCAGATGGGTGAGAATGAAGAGGATCTTGTTCTTGAGTACCCAGGATTCGTAAAGTCTCTAAAGAGTGGGAAGAAACTTTCATATTTCACACTCTCTCATGACGCGACTGCAGGTGATGGACGTGGACAGCTCATCGGGACTGGCTCGTTTACCACGCCTAATTTCGCAGTGCCTTATGGCGCACATTTCGCAGAAGTCGCTGTGAATGTGAAGACAGGTGAGATAAAGGTCAGGAAGTTCTACGCCCTTCAGGATGCAGGAACTCCGATTAATCCTGAGATTGCCCTGTGCCAGATTTATGGTGCGGCAATGAAGTCGATAGGACACACGCTTTATGAGGATATGGTCCTTGATAAGGATGGCAGATGCCTTACTACGGACTTCACGGATTATTGTGTGCCTATGGTTGATGAGACGCCTGATGATTTCCGTGCTGAGCTAATAGATGTCAATGACAAATTCGGACCGTTCGGTGCAAAGTCGATATCTGAGATAGCCTGCAATGGTGCGGCCCCTGCAATTGCGATGGCGATAGCTGACGCGACAGGCGTATGGGTAAGATCCTGGCCTATAACAGGTGAGAAAATCCTGAAAGGCCTCGGGAAATTCTGAGTTTGAAGGTGCGGCTTCGGCTGCACCTTTTCATATACGTGTGAAGAGGACTTTCTCATCACCTCCACAGACCATGCCTATATCACTGCTATTGTTGAGCGTGTAGTGGCGAAGAAGCACTGAGTCCCCATTTATTAGCATCTTCCTCGCTTTATCTATAGCGTCTTTCTCTATTGCACCACCACCGATAGTCGAATAGACATTCTCGCATGTTACGAGCATCATGCTTCCTTCGGCGCGTGGTGCTGAGCCATGTTTCTCTATGATTCTTACAGCAATTCCGTCATTGTTATCTGCCATTGTTTCCAATAGTGACGGAGAGATTACCGTTATATGCTTCTCAGCTCTGAAGATGCTGATTATCTCAGCCATTATTGAGATAGCAATTTCCTCCGGTGTCTCCGCCCCGATTCCAAGTCCTATCGGGGCATGAACTTTCATGAGCTTCTCCTCACTTATACCTCGCTCTCTGAGAATATCGTAGGTTCGTGCAACTTTCCCTTTTGAGCCAATCATCCCAATATACGAGGACTTATGTGAAAGCGCGTATTCAAGGCATGCAGTATCATACTCGTGTCCATGTGTGAAAATAGCGTAATACGGTGAGAAGGCATTATACTCGCGCTCAAGAAGCTTGCTGTATGGAGCAACATGCCTTTCAGCATTTGGAAATCTCTCTTCTGTCAGGAGTTCAGCCCTGTCATCGAGTATCGTGAACTTCATCGATAAGAGATCTGATAAATCATAGAGGGCTTTTCCTATATGACCTGCACCGAATGCTATGATATGCGGTTCTGGCTTGATTATCTCTGTGTATAAGCTTGCAGGAAAGACTTTCCTTTCTGATGATGATGCGACAAGACACCCATTCTGGAATATAGCCTCTTCTCCTGTCTCTGTATCAGTCCGCCTTTCAATGTCTCCGTTTCTCAGAGCCGCGAGGAATGCACGGTAATACTCACTCATTCATTATCTCCTTCAGCAAAACAAGCGTTTTCTCGATATCGTCATCGGTTGTGAACTGACCGGGGGAGAGACGGAGCGTGCCGATTGGGAATGTGCCGATGCTTTTATGCGCGGACGGCGCGCAGTGGAGTCCGACTCTTGTCTCTATTCCTCCTCTTTCGAGAAGGAGTGCCGCTATCTCGGCGATATCCTTCTTTCTGGATACAATCGATATAATCGAGCTGCGCTTCTCATTGATAGGAGCTCCCTTTATCTCGATTCCATCAATACAGGAAAGACCGAGATAGAGCTTTTCTGTTATTCTCTGTAGCTTCTCTGCTATTTCTTTCCTTCTAAGGACAGAAAAGCGCATCGCTTTCTCAAGGCCGGTAAGGCCTGTCATATTCATTGTCCCCGGCGATAAACGCTCTGGAAGCGTATGTGGAATCTCCTCGGAATCACTCTCGCTCCCAGTGCCTCCGGCTATTAGCGGTTTGATACTCTCCGCCACCTCCCTTCTTATGAGCATACCACCTGTACCATCTGGTCCGAGAAAACCTTTATGGCCCGTGAATGCTACAGCCGTGGCGTTGAGCTCATCCATGTTTATATCGATATATGGTGAAGCCTGCGCGCTGTCGACAATAAACATGAGATTATGCTTTCTTGCTATTTCAGCGGGAATCTCCAGATTCTGTACCGCACCGGACACATTGCTTGCCGCGTTGATTATGATTCCTTTCGTATTCTTTTCTATCAAGCTCTCAAGGTTGCTGTAATCGTTGTATCCATTGCCAGTTGATGGGATTCTGGAATAAGGGATTCCTTCCTCGTTCAGCGGTCGCATCACTGCGTTGTGCTCGTTTGATGATACGATGATATGGTCATTCGCGGTGAATAGACCTTTTATAAGCCAGTTAAGCGCCTCGGTGATATTCCTCGTGAAGGCAACACACTCCGGATGGTTGTAAGAATAGAGATTGGCTATCATCGTGCGGATGGAGAAAAGCGTGTCGAAATTATCCTCATCTTCACTTGATACAGTCCTGTCTATTCCAGACGCTTTGCTGTTTATGTACAGAGCTATCGCATCTGCGACACCTGGTGCTTTCGGAAATGATGTGGATGCATTATCGAGATAAATCCGCTTCATATTGCTGATATTACCACAAAGCCATTGTTTATGGAGATGCATGATGGTAGAATCATGAAAATATGAAACTCGGTGAGAAACAGAAACTTGGGCTGACAGGTATTGCCATCGGGGTTATAGCTGTCATTCTTGTTGTGCTCGGTAATCCTAAGAACATGGGATTCTGCATAGCTTGCTTTATCCGTGATACAGCTGGTGCAATGCATATGCATACAGCTCCTATCGTCGAATATGTCAGACCTGAGATAATCGGTATTATTCTCGGCTCGTTTGCCATAAGCGTCATAAGCGGCGATTTCCGTCCAAAAGGAGGCTCTTCACCAGTCCTCCGGTTCGTAATCGGATTTATAGTCATGATCGGTGCTCTCGTCTTCCTTGGATGTCCTTTGAGGATGGTTCTCCGTCTTGGGGGCGGTGATCTTAACGCGTTTATAGGGCTTTTAGGCTTTATTTCCGGCATCGCGATTGGCTGTGTTTTCCTTTCCAACGGCTTCACGTTAGGGAAGGCGGCAGTCCAGAGCAGAGCAGAAGGTGCGGCGCTTTCAGCAGTCACTACGCTGCTTTTCATACTTTTCATTGCGGCACCTTCGCTATTCCTCTTCTCTGAAACAGGCCCCGGGTCTATGCACGCGCCTGTTGCCGCAGCGCTTCTTGCCGGTCTTGCTGTCGGAATAATCTCCGAAAGAACACGGCTATGTATGGCTGGTGGCATAAGGGATATCATCCTTGTCCGTGATTACACTCTTATAATAGGGTTTGCTGGAATCTTCATAGCCTCCCTTGCTGGCAATCTCATAACAGGGAATTTCTCTCTTGGTTTTTCAGGACAGCCTGTCGCTCATTCAAAGCACGTATGGAATTTTCTGGGAATGCTTGCAGTAGGGCTAGGCTCCGCGATGCTTGGCGGTTGTCCGCTTCGTCAGCTTATACTTGCCGGTGAAGGCTCTTCAGATAGCGTAATGGCTGTGCTGGGAATGCTTGTAGGAGCAGCATTCGCCCATAACTTCTCACTTGCATCTTCAGCTGATGCCGGACCTGGGATAAACGGGAAAATCGCTCTTGTCATTTCGATTGCTGTGCTTCTTCTTATAGGCATAGTTGTGACACTCAGGGAAAGGAGGAAAGCATGAGACTAGACACATCTGGATACAGCTGCCCAGAGCCGGTAATAATGACAAAGAAAGCACTGAAGGAGAATCCGGCTGGCCTTGATGTCATTGTTGATAACAGAGCCTCAAAAGAGAATGTCACACGATATGCGAAGGCTCTTGGCTATAATGTTGCTATCGAAGAAGGAAATGGATGCTGGACGCTGAAGATATCAAAGTAGCGACATTCCATAGCCACTATGGAGCAATGATGTTCCATAAGCGTGTTGCTGGCTCATTGCTCCGTCCTGTCCCGCGCTCCCTTTCATCGTCATGCGGGACCGCGGTTTTCTTCTCATCTCCATTCAGCGATGAATGCACAGATGAGAATACGGAAGCTGTGTATCAGAAAGAAGGGGAAATCTGGAGGCTTATATGGAAAAAGTGAAGCTTACATCTCTTGTCAGAAGCTCTGGATGCAATGCGAAGCTGCCACCTGGGGATCTTCATGCCGCACTCGATGACCTCAGACAGAAGAAAAGCGAATATCTTATTGAGGGCTTTGAAAGCTCCGATGATGCCCTTGTCTATGATCTAGCAGATGGAAGGGTGCTTATTGAGACTGTGGATTTCTTCCCTCCGATGGTTGATGATCCTGAGGTTTTCGGTGAGATAGCAGCCGCGAATGCACTCTCTGATATCTATGCGATGGGCGGCGAGCCGAAGATTGCGATGAGTCTTATGTGCTTTCCTTCCTGTCTCGATATAAAGATAATGCGCCGCATTATGGAAGGCGCGATAAGAAAGACAGAGGAAGCCGGTGTCGTGATTGCCGGTGGTCATACTTTATCAGACAGGGAGCCTAAGTTCGGGCTTGCAGTCACTGGCTTTGCCGATAAGGATTCAGTATGGACAAATAAAGGCGCTAAGGCAGGGGATTCGATTGTACTTACAAAGAAGCTCGGAGTGGGGCTTCTGATGACAGCGCATAAAGCTGGCGAGACTGAGGCTGTGGAAGCTATTGCACAGATGCGAAAGCTCAACAAGGAAGCAAAGGAGAATGCAAGCGGTCTTGAGATTCATGCCGCGACTGATGTGACAGGCTTCTCTCTCATAGGTCACTCATATGAGGCGGCGTATGCATCAGGTGTTTCCGCTGTCATTTCATTTGAAAGGCTTCGTTACCTTGAGGGAGCTGAGGAAGCGGCGAGATATGGATTCGTTCCTGAGGGAAGGTATACGAATGAGGATTATCTTCAGGATAAAGTCTCGATTCCCTCTGACTTCTCCACCGCAGAGCGCGATATGCTATTCTCGCCTGAGACTTCAGGAGGTCTTCTTCTTTTTATGCCTCCTGAGGATGCCGCAGTTTATATCAAGCGCTTCAGTGATGCATTCATAATCGGTCATGTAGTGGAAAAACAGGATTACCCTGTGATTGTGACCAGATGATTAAGCTATCCATATCTCTTTTCATGAATTACAATTTCATCAAGGGAGGATGCTATGGCGGATAACATCATGGATGCTTTTCTTCTGTATGTTGATGAAAATGAAACTGTGAAGAATGAGCTTGACAGGAGAATCATGGAGTACCCCGGAGATACAGCAGATATAACAAAGAATGTACTTGTGCCATTTGCAAGGGCGCATGGCTTTGATATGACTGTTGAGGACGTGGAGTATTATAACGACCATATCGCTGATGGAAGCGAAGTACCAGAGCATCTTAGAAGCAGGTAAGATTGCAACATATTGCAACATCTCATTGCAAGGCGATGAATGCTGTGTTAAGCTTTTGTTGAAAATCCAAGGAGGATTATATGGCCAAAGATAAAGCGGTTATCATGAAGATGATTGAAGAGCTCAAGGCTCTTGATACATCAAAGATGTACCTCAATGATTTCTTCCACACATGGAAGGAAAGCGATGATGAGATTGCAGCTGTTTTCAAGGTTGCAGAGATTCTCAGGGGGATGAGGGAGAACAATATCTCCGCGAAGGTCTTCGATTCTGGGCTCGGTATCTCGATTTTCCGTGATAACTCAACACGCACGAGATTCTCATTTGCTTCTGCTTGCAACCTCCTTGGTCTTGAGGTTCAGGATCTTGACGAAAAGGTTTCCCAGATTGCTCATGGCGAGACAGTCAGAGAGACTGCAAACATGATTTCATTCATGGCTGATGTAATCGGTATCCGTGATGATATGTATATCGGTAAAGGCTATACATACATGAAGAGCGTTTCCGAGGCTGTACAGGAAGGCTACAGGGATGGTGTTCTTGAGCAGCGCCCTACGCTTGTGAACCTCCAGTGTGATATAGATCACCCGACACAGTGCATGGCTGATATGCTTCATGTCATCAACCATTTTGGCGGAGTGGAGAATCTCAAGGGCAAGAAGATTGCCATGACTTGGGCATACTCACCATCATATGGTAAGCCGCTTTCAGTTCCACAGGGTGTCATCGGTCTCTTCACAAGATTCGGAATGGATGTCGTTCTTGCTCATCCTGAAGGATATGATGTGATGAGCGATGTTGAGGAAGTCGCTATCAAGAACGCGAAGGCTTCAGGTGGCTCATATAAGAAAGTGAACACTATGGAAGAGGCATTCAAGGATGCAGATATCGTCTATCCGAAGTCATGGGCTCCATATGCGGTTATGGAAGAGAGAACAAAGCTCGTAGGCGAGGGCAGATTCGACGAACTTAAGGATCTTGAGAAGAGATGCCTCGAGAACAATGCCAAGTTCAAGAACTGGACATGCTCTGAAGAGCTCATGAAGACAACAAAGGATGGCAAGGCTCTTTATATGCATTGTCTCCCTGCTGATATCACTGGCGTGAGCTGCAAGGAAGGCGAGGTCGATGCATCAGTTTTCGACCGCTATCTTGTTCCTCTCTACAAGGAGGCTTCATATAAGCCATATGTAATCGCGGCTATGATCTTCCTCTCGAAGTTCCAGAATCCATCAGCAAAGCTTGACGAGCTTATGGCTGCCGCAAAACCGAGAATCAGATAAGACGCTTTCATCTGGGAAAAAAGGCACTCATTGGATTATCCTCTGAGTGTCTTTCTTTTAGCGTATGCTTAGTTGTTTTAGTCGATATACAGAATCCTTTCGGCTGCCTCCCTTGATAATTCATATCCGTAGAAAAGCTCATAGAATTCAATGGTTTTCTCAGTGATATCAACAAGATAAAGCTCCGGATATAGAAGATTCCCAAGCCAGTATATGCCTATGATTCTGTTAGTGGCTGGAGGATTGTCTATAAATGGATATGGCTCGGAAGGAATGAGATATACTTTCCCGTTCCTGACAGCGTCCAGCATTCCCCAGAGCGGGCTATTCATCACCTCATCATATGCCTTCTTCTCAGAGAGGAGGATTACATCAGGATTTATCATGAAAAGCTCTTCCATCGAAATGTCTGCATAGGCGGAACCGAATGAATTCTTTACCGCATTCTCCGCGCCTACCTTCTCAATAACCTCGCCATGAAAGCTTCCCTCCGGAATTGCTGAAAGTCCATCTTCAGAAGATGAATAATAGACTGTAACAGGATTTGTGATCTTGCTTCTTGCGTCTTTTGCCATCTCCAGGGCTTCCTCTGTGAAAGTGGCAAGCTTCTCACATTTCTCTTCTTTGCCAAGGAGATATCCCAATGTCCTGAAAGCTTCTGGAGTGTTGTCAAGGTAAGATTCGATGAACACTACCGGTGTCATGATGCTCTTCTCAAGGTCATCAAGCTCTCTGCTCATGGTTTCCCTTGAGCCTTTTATCTCCCCCATGTCGATAACAGCATCAGGGCTTGCGACCATCAGAGCTTCCCTGTTGAGATTTGCCTTCTTCCCGTAGAATGTACCGAAAACAGGAAGCTCCGCAGCTCCTTCAAGAAAATAGTCAGCTGCGCTTCCCGAAATGCGAGAGGACCATCCTACAATCTTCTCTGGTGCTATGGAGTAGAGGGCCAGCTGGGCAAGATTCCCGGATGGTACGATTCTTTCAATTTCATCCGGAAGCTCTGCCGTCCGTCCTAGAGAATCTGTGAATACAGCAGCATTAATGCTCATGATTGATAATGCAATTATGGCAATGAGAATTATGCGTTTCATCATTCCTCCTTTGTGATTATGAAAATTGAGATATGCTTGTCATTCGGAAGGAGATAGGACTCCTCCGTCTTCTTCAGGTATCGAAGATACTTATCTATCTTTTCGTTTCCATACATCCTTGTGATATATCGCTGGGCATCTGAAAGACTATCCAGCGGCTGGCTGAAATCAGCATGGAATGGGACTCTTTCCCATTTGATTCCTTTCTGCTTTGAGAGAAAATCTATTGTCTTCTCCGGTTCACCTTCAGTTTTTCTGAGGTTCTCGTTCTGTCCTCTGTGTTCTGATATGACATATATGATTTTATCTGCACTTTTTAGATAGCGATGGAGATTTCCGTTCTCTGAAAGCCTGCCGAAAAAGAGCATCAGGATGCAGCTGCTTCTGGGAATCTCGTCTGTTGTCGCATCGAGAAATCTGAATTGCTCTGTCATTCCGGTTCTCTGACAGGCTTTTCTGATGGCATTCCAGTCATTGTCATAGGATATGATGTCGTAACCATCTTGCATGAGAATCTCGGAAACATATCCAAGTCCGCATCCGAGTTCGGTTATCCTTTCATCCTTTGATATGTGTTTCTCGAGTTCGCTCGCAAGCTTCTGATGGAAATCAGTGCTGACGCTTGCCCTCTCGTACCATTTGATTTTCTCGTCATCCCACCACATATCACACTGGCACGCAGACAAGGCGTTCTCCTTTTTCTGTATCAATGCTTCTGACCGAGAGATTCCTCCCGTAAAGTGCTGAAAGCTTTTTACCATCTTTAAGCATTCCGGGATTTTCTATGTATTCAGAATGCGTTTCTGAAAGAAGAATGACTGAGGAGCAATTCTGCAGGGCCAGCTCTGGATTATGAGTTGAATACAGAATTCCGTAACCTTCTTTTCTCAGCTCTTCTGTTTTTTCCATAACCATGAGTGCGTTTGCATAATCCAGTGCTGATGTGGGCTCATCCATCACCATGAATGAAGCCTCCTGCGTTATTGCCCTTGCAATGAGTACAAGCTGTCTTTCTCCGCCAGAAAGCGTGTTGACATTTCTGTCTTTCAGATTTGAAATCCCAAGAAGGGCGAGGGCTTCTTCGGCTTTTTCTCTGTCTTTTTCCTTTGGGGAGCTGAATACTGATAGCGATGGGGCTCTTCCCATCATCACAGAATCAAAGACTGAATAAGGATATGCATCCGATAGCTTCTGCGGTATGTATGCTATTACTTTCGCGCGATCCTTGCTGCTCATTTCTCTGATATCCCTGCCATCGAGCGTAATGGCTCCGGAGTCAGGTTTGATGAATCCAAGGATAAGTCTCATAAGTGTCGTCTTCCCTGAGCCATTCCTGCCGAGGAGTGCGGTCACATCACCGCTATTAAGGATAAATGATACAGAAGAAAGAATTTCCTTTCCTGAATAACTGAATGAGATATTCCTTATTTCAAGCTTCATTCTTCTTGCCCTCCCTGATGATGAGATAAAGGAAGAATGGAGCACCTATGAAGGATGTGAGTATTCCTATCGGGATTTCTGAATATGTAACGCTTCTTGATACTGTATCAGCGGCTGTGAGGAAAGCAGCTCCAAGAAAGATGGAAGCTGGAACGGATCTTCGCGCATCAGGGCCAGCAATCATTCTTGAGAAGTGAGGTATGACAAGCCCCACCCAGCCTATGATACCGCTTACAGCAACGGATGATGCTGTCATGAGCGAAGCGGATGCGATGGCGATGATTCTTATCACTCTGATTCTCACGCCTAGTGAGAGCGCTTCATCATCCGAGAGCGTAAGTATATTAAGTCTCCATGAGATTGCGAGAATCGCGGTGAGGGAGATTGCCATAGGAAGAAGCAGCAGACGCACATCACCCATGTCCGCACCTGATAGCGAGCCCATCAGGAAATAGGTTATAGCGGGAAGCTCATCCTCAGGATCCGCAACAAGCTTTATGAAACTTGTAGCTGATTGGAAGAGTGAGCTTATCATAATGCCTCCGAGTACAAGACCAAGCACCTGATTGGATGGAATACGGCTTGCAACAAGATAGACAAAACTCACAGCAAGAAGTCCCATAAGAAATGCTGAAACGCTTACCATCGCTGAAGGCAATGCAAAAAGAAGGGCAAGTGCCGCACCGAAACCAGCTCCAGTTGATGTTCCGAGAACATCAGGAGAGACCATCGGATTCCGGAATATAGTCTGGAATACAAGTCCAGAGACAGACAATCCCGCACCGATGAGCGATGACACGATTATCCTTGGCAGTCTGATGCTGAAGACTACAGCCTCAGCCTGAGGAGATAAATCATGAGGAAGTCCTGTTATTCTTGAGAAAAGGATTTTCAGAAGTTCTGGTGGTGTGACAGGGAAACGTCCTGTTGAGAATGATAGAAAAAACACAAGGATATATATAACGAGCAGAGTGGTTATAAGAGATGGCTTAGAGAGTTTCATCCTGCACCTCTCTGGCAATGAATTCATCGAGCTTTCTCTGTATGTCGATGTATTCTGATAAGATTCTGCGTCCTTCTTCCGTAAGCGACGCTTTTCCTCCGCCTCTGCCGCCTTGCACGCAGCTGACTGCCTCTTTTCCAGTATATTCTTCAATCCTTCTTATGATTTTCCAGGCTTTTGAATAGGAAAGTCCCATCGTGTCTGCCGCATGCCGGACTGAGCCAGTTTCTTCAATCAGTGAGAAAAGCTCTTCTGCTCCAGAGCAGAAGATATTGTTTCCTTCGTTATCTATGAATCTCAGCTTAGCTATGGCTTTCATCGAATTGTTTTAAGAAATAACTCCAGAAGCCATTATATATCAAAGAATATGATGGCGCAACGATATTGCTTCCATGCAGTATGCAGAGCATCTGCCGTGCATCATTTATTGAGCTTCATCGATAGTGAATGTTACCTGCGTTTCAGTATCTGAATTGCATCACTTCTTCAATTACGTGTTTTGTATATCTTTAAACTTTTTTAAAATAACTTAAAAAAGTTGTAATAAACGATAAGTTTTTAAAATTACTTTCAAAAACTTGATATAATCACATGGATGGATTTCACTTTCTTAGCTACTAAGAGCCATTCCATGCTTCAAGCATGGTAATCTGAACTATCGTTTATTCTTCCTCGTTTCTTTCCCTCAATCTTCATGATTACATCTTCAAAGATTAAATCAATTTCTTATTTGTTATATTTGCTTGATAATAACGTAACAATGAATTTTAGTCATACTAAGCCTAGACAATAATACCCTCAGATTTTCATGAACGTTGATTCAGCGGAACCATGATCTAAACAAAATGGAACATGGTCGTAGCGGCATGCAGCTATGCTGGTGTTGTCAGCTATAATATATCAGGGGACCTTTTATTTTGCCCACTGAAATTTTGAAAATAATAGAAAACAATAGGGAACGAAGGTTCTCTTCATAAAGAAACCACCTCACATCCGGAGGTGGCTCCCCGGGACTGACGTACTTGCAGTACGCTTAGACGACAATCCAGTGATCCCAGGTCATCAGTGTGCATCTCTGCACCTGTAACTATAAAATAATGGTGCTTAGCTGAAGCTGTCAATCTGTTTTCTTGTAATTTTTGCCCTTTATATCTCGTTGTGAAACCAGCCGACAACTGTGCCTGATATTCTTAGACCATGAGCATCAGCTGGTACTGTTCCTGGCTTATAGTTCTTGTTCATGGTGATAATCGTAAACTCATTTTTCTGTAAGCGAGCCTTTCCCCATCTCTGCCGCCTTGTCCGTAGCTTCCTGCCTTTTCCTGTTTTGCATTCAGAATGAGAATCCTATCTGCCGCCTTTTTTCTTCTTTCTTCTCCGGCTCAGCAAAGTCATCAGCTGTTAATGTCCTGATATCAGAATCAGTCGGAGATGTGATATGCAGAACGCGGCTTGCCTGTTTCAACCTTGCCTGTTCAAAGAGATTCCGAGCGAATCTGCCGTTGCCGAAGTCTTTCCTTCCCGCAGCATCTTCGAAAATATGCAAAAGCTTTGGAAATGCACGTTCCTCAAGTTCCATCCCAGCTTCACTGATAAAAAGGTTCAGGATAGATAGAAGTTCGTCCGGAGTATAATCCCGGAAATGAACATGGAAACTTATTCTGCTTCTCAGACCAGGATTGCGTGAGAGGAACGTCTCCATTTCCTCTGGATATCCTGCAAGAATAACAATAACAGAATCCCTTTTGTTCTCCATTTCCTGCACAATCGTGTTTATCGCCTCATCGCCATAGAGACCTTTCTTGTCATCGACAAGAGAGTAGGCTTCATCTATGAAAAGCACACCACCATCAGCTTTCTCAAAGTATTCCTTTATAAGCGGTGCTGTACCTCCAAGGTATTTGCTGACAATATCCTTTCTGCCGACCTCGACAAGATGCCCCTTCTTCAGAATGCCATTATCTTTCATTATCTGAGCATAAAGTCTGGCACATGTTGTTTTGGCAGTTCCGGGATTTCCGTAGAAGACCATATGCCGTGTCATTTCCGAAGTGGCAATGCCTGCTTTTTCGTATAGTATCTGAGCTCGGGAAAAATCAATGGCGCTTGTTATCACGGATCTTACATCATCAAGGCCAATCATATTCGATAGCTTCTGATATGCGTTTCCCTTAGTCTGCTTCAATACATCCTGATTGCATAACGAAAGATCTGAATACGCAGGGTAGATAGATGTACATAGGTGCTTATCATACCATGATGAATAGATTGATTTGAGATCTCCTATTGAATAAGAAGATTCATCGATGAGTCTGAGAAGGGACGTCCTGTCTGAGACATTATCAGAAGCGGCAAGCTTATCGATAAAGCTTTTTGATTCTTCGTTTGTCAGATTAGTCTCTTTAAGCTCTACGAAATTTATTTCCATTAATGAGCTCTTTATATATTTCCATGTTGGCTCCGCTGCTCTTGAGAATTCGAAGATAAACAATACATCGCGTTTTACTCGCTTTATCTGGGCAATAAGCTCATCCATTGCCAGATGCAGGTCATTCAATGAGTTATCACTGTCAAAGCTTTTATACAGAGCGACGATGACTATGCCGCATTTCTGAAGATTCAGAAAACCAGTAAGCCGCTCGTTTGATAATTCAGCGATTGTACTGAGTTTTATCTCAGTGACTCTGCGTAGCACAGCTCTATTCTGCGTAAGAAGGCAGGAGATGAGAAGCTTTCGTATATCAGTCCGGTCTTTCGCATCTTCCACATCTATCGCGTAATGCACAGGATTGCCTTTATATGAGGATGTCTTCACGGAGAATATTCTCAGGATTTCCTCTTTCAGCCCACTGATATGCTTCCAGTTGTCAGTGGCATTCTTCATAGCTGTTTTCTTGATAGTTAATTTCTTAATCAGAGTTTCACGGGCATATCCTCGTCTGACGATTCCTTCATACTCTCCATAGTTCATAAGGCCTTCCAGCTGCTGCCTATGTGCCAGATCATAGTTGAAGGCATCGTCAGCAAGTGAGTCAAAACGTTCAAGCGTTGTTTCTTCAGCATCTTCCGTTCTGTATGCTTCATCAAGCTCATCGTTTATCATCTTGCCGATTGCTTCTGGTGTGATGGAATAATCAAGAAGCTCTGCACAGCAACGAAGCCTCCTGCCTTTCTGAGCCACAGAACTTACAAGCGCAAAGGATTTTCCGTCAAGTTTGCTGTTCACTTCCCCGATAGCGCTATTGACCTTATTTATGAACTCACTGTCATCATTCTTCTGAAGCTGTTCTCTCTCTTTGTTGATGAGATTGAATGTGTAGTAAAGCATATGTTTTCCATCCTTTCAGCTTCATGCTATGCTGGAAGAGTGAAGATTCTGTTCACAGCAAAATAAGAAAATGAAAGATTATCTGGATGAATACATCATTGCGACAAGACTGATACATCGTGATTGCGGAGCGACTATTGAAGAACTCTCGGAAGCTCTGGATAAGACTCCGCGAGCAGTATTTTCTATACTCAATCAGCTCGATTCAATGATGTTCCCGATTTACGACATGCCTGATCCGGATAATCCCAAGAAAAAGCGCTATCATGCAGACGGGACATTCGCTGAATATCTTCCATCGCTGGATTTCTCGGAAGAGGAGAAAGCTGTTTTCAATTATCTGATTAATGCTTCCGATTCTGTTCCTGGTATTGAGATAGGGGCAAGAAGGCTATTCACCAAGTTCAAGCTGATGGCAGCAGAACGAGGTGCTCTGATTGAGAATGGGAATCGTAAGCCCGTACTGATTGTCAGCACTAAGACCCTGAACAAGAATATCGATAACAAGAAACTCAATACAGTCACGTCTGATTTATTGAGTGCGATAAAAGAAAAGAAATGGGTAACATTGGAATACAGAAATGCAGTAAGCAATGGATTTTTCAGCTATACAGTATTTCCTCTCTTGATCTTCATACATAAAGGCGATAGTTACGCATATGTGAGAAATAGATTCAATGGTCTCCGCGTGATAGCCCTTGAACGCATTGGAAGAATAGAGAGTACATTTGATGGCGATATTCCTCCTGATGATACGGATGTAATCAAACTGCTTGATGATCCTTTCGGCTTCATCTGTGATATGGATGAGACCGAGGTCATTTTAGAAGTTGATTCAGAGCAGGCATCTTTTGAAAAAGCAATCAACTGGCCAATCTCAACAAAGCTTGAGGAAAAGGAAGATGGCGCATTGCTGATGAAAACAAGAACTCATTCGTATTTCGATCTGAAACGATGGATTCTTGAGCGCACACCTCATATCAGAGTCATGTCTCCAGAGTGGATGAGGGAGGACATCAAGGAGACACTTTCTGCTGGTCTTGAACTCAATTCTTCTCAGGAAATTGAAAAAGCAGAGAGGTCTTAAGTGTTGGTTGAAATTCTCTACGCATAATCGGGATCTATATTAAACTGGAATGTGTATGTCGGGAATGCATCTGTGAGGGCCTTAGTTGCTTTCTCCCTGAAGGATGCGTAATCGGTGAGAGAGAAGTCGACAACAACATCAAAGTGAACTCTTGAGTCATCCATGTGGACATGGAATGCATGAAGGGAAATCACAGAAGGAGAGACGCTCTTCAGCACTTTGTAGACTTCCTGCTTCATGAGAACGACAACAGGATTGTCAGAATTCACCGCGTACATGCCGAATGTGAAGTAAATATCCATCTTGCTGAGAATCTCCAGCTGAGCTTCTGTCATTGCATCGAAGATTTCCTCTCCCTTTGCATCGGAAGGGACTTCAACGTTGCATGTACCTATCATTCTCGATGGTCCATAAGTATGTATCTGGATATCATAACCGCCGGAAAGAGGTGGATGGGCCGCGATGATTTTCCTTATTTCATTTACAGTTGCCTTCGTTGGGCGCTCCCCTACAATCGATGAGACAGTTCCGACAACGCTCTTCACGCCAGCATAGAGTACGAAGATGGAAACGATTATTCCGGCAAGTCCATCGATAGGAAGAGCTGTGAAGCGGGACAGAATAGCTGCAACGATCGTGACGGCTGTTGCCAGCGCATCTGACAGGGCATCAGTGCCGGAAGCGCTGAGTGCTTCGCTTTCGATTTTCCTGCCATTGCTGAGATTTATGCGCCATAGTCCAAGTTTCACACCTATAGTGAGAATAAGAATGAATAGCATTGGTATTGAAACGGACACCGGCGCTGGATGGATTATGCTTTCTATGGATGAGCGGAAGAATGAGCCACCTGTGAAGAGGACAATGAAAGCGACAAACAGGGCAGATATGTACTCCATCCTGCCGAACCCAAGAGGATGTGAATGGGTAGGATTTCTTTTTGCGACATTGAATCCAATGATTGTCACAAGAGAGGAAAGCATATCAGAAGCGTTGTTCGCAGCATCTGACATGATGGCAACAGAGCCCGAGAAGAAACCGATGATGATTTTCACGAGCGCAATCGCTGCATTGGCTGCTATTCCCAGGATAGCTGTTCTCTTCAGTATTTTATTCCGTATTTCCGCATTAGCCATTTTGGGAAAGTCTAATCATCTTTGATTGAAAATGCTACTATTTCATTGTGAAGCTTACAGAATTCATCAGCAATGTATTTATCAATAACGATAAAGCTTTCATATCCATTACCGGCGGTGGCGGCAAGACTACGCTCATGGAGAAGCTTGCTTTTCATCTTTCCTCCAATGGAAAGAGTGTTCTCATGACAACAACGACAAAGGTTGCCTCTCCATATCTTCACGATTATGGAGCTTCCCGCATATTCGCCGATGAATCGATTCTTGCATATATACCTTCTCTGGGAGATGCCATCTTCTATGCCGAGCATCATCCGATGGATATGAAGAAGTGGATTGCCCCTAGAGAAGAGGTTCTGGAAATCCTTTCATCCCGCTATGATATCGTGATATCCGAAGCTGATGGTTCCCGGGGCCTCCCTCTGAAGATACACACATCAAGAGATCCTGTTATTCATCCGTCAACCACTCATTTGATAGCAGTCATGGGCATGTGGGGAATAGGAGAGAAAGCATGTTCTTCTGTGTTTGGCTCGGATGAGGATGTGATTGTCGATAGATCCTATATCCAGCATTATATCGATATGCCTGAAGGCCTCCTGAAGGGAAGCATTGAGGAGCATACAGCGATTATATTCAATGGCGCAGAGAATAGTAGTTGCGATGAGATATCCATGCTGAATGAGCTTTCATATCCTGCCGGAGTGATTGCCCTCGCAGCTTCTGAAAAAAACAACCGCATTATAAGTGTTATTGCATGATTTCATTATATGTAGCATCCTTTCTATATGGCAAATCTTGAAGATATGGTACGGGAGCTCAAGCTTGGCGCTGCAAAGCTTTCCATTACCTCTGATGCAACAAGGAAAAAGGCGCTTAATGCGATTTCTGAAGCGCTTCTTGAAAACAGAGAAGCGATTAAAGAAGCCAATAGGCTTGATCTGGAAAACGCAAGGAAGTCTGGTATATCCGACGCGATACTCCATCGTCTTCAGTTCACTGATGATAAAATCAATGCGGCAGTAAAAGGCCTTAAGGAGCTTATAGAGCTTCCGGATCCGGTAGGAAGAATCAGGGAAAGGCGTGAGCTTGATCCTGGCTTTATTCTTGAAAAGAGGACATTTCCGATAGGCGTCATTGCCATGATATTCGAGGCACGCCCTGATGCGCTTGTCCAGATAGCAGGTCTTGCGCTGCGCTCTGGAAATGCTGTAGTCCTCAAGGGCGGCAAGGAGGCGCAGAACTCCAACAGGTTACTGACTGAGATTATCAGAAAGGCATCCGTATCCATCGTTGGTGCAGAATGGATTCTCGGTATCGAAAGCCATGAGGATGTGAACACGCTTCTGACTCTTGAGAAGTATATAGATCTCGTCATACCGCGAGGCTCAAATAGCTTTGTCAGGTATGTGATGGATAATACGAGAATTCCTGTCATAGGGCATTCGGATGGAATTTGCTCCGTCTATGTCGATGAAAATGCGGATCTGGGGAAAGCGCTTCCTATAGTGATTGACAGCAAGACGCAGTACCCCGCGGCCTGCAACGCAGCAGAGACGATTCTTGTTCATGAGAATATAGCATCTGAATTCCTTCCTTCGCTTGATTCAGAATTCACTAAGCTTGGCGTGAAAGTACACGCTGATGATAAAGCTATTGGTTACATGCCTTCAGCGCTTCCTGCATCCGATGCCGACTGGGATACAGAGTATCTGTCGCTGGAATGCGCTATTAAAGTTGTTTCATCAATAGACGAGGCTATTTCCCATATTGCGCAGCACTCTTCGCATCACACGGACGCGATAATCTCCAATGATGAGAAAGCTATCGAGAGATTCTTCCAGGAAGTGGACAGCGCTGATGTCTTTGCGAATTGCTCAACTCGGTTTGCTGATGGCTTCAGGTTCGGTCTTGGCGCAGAGGTCGGGATTTCAACATCGAAGATACATGCTCGAGGACCTGTTGGACTAGATGGGCTCATGACGACAAAATGGCTTCTCAGAGGACACGGAGAGACTGTGGGAGAGTATTCAGCTCCTAATGGCAAATGCTTCCATCATAAGGAGCTTCCTCATGCGTGATTTCTCTAAAGTACGCCGTGTTGTCATCAAAGCAGGTACGAATCTTCTTTCCTCTCAGACTGGTATTGATGAGAATCGCATAAAAAACATCGTTGAGCAGATATCAGCACTGAAGGATGAAGGATATCAGGTGATACTTGTCTCATCTGGAGCTGTAGGACTTGGTGCGAAAGCTCTAGGCCATACAAGTCCTGTTGTCTATATCACGATGAAGCAGGCTTGTGCAGCTATCGGGCAGCCTTTGCTGATGAGCGCATATAGAAATGAGTTTGCCAGGCATAATCTGCTATCAGCACAGGTTCTCATCACGCGCTCGATACTCAATAACAGAAAGAGCTACAATAATCTCAGGGCATCTGTATCAACGCTTCTTGCCATGGGGGTTGTCCCGATTTTCAATGAGAATGATGTCGTCTCAACAGCGGAAATCGGCAATGTCTTTGGTGATAACGACAGGATGAGCGCTATGGTTGCCTCGAAGATTGATGCGGATCTTCTCATCCTCCTCACGGATATCGATGGCCTTTATACCGGTAATCCGAAAACCGATAAGGACGCAGTCCTCATAAAGACTATCGACAGAATCACTCCGGAGATAATGAGTTACGCCAAAGGTGCTGGCTCAAAGTTCGCGACAGGTGGAATGAAGACAAAGCTTCTTGCCGCGGAAATCGCAAAGAATGGCGGCTGCTCAACCGTCATCGCTTCAGGATATGAGGAGAATGCGATTCTCCGCATAGTACATGGGGAAGAGCTGGGCTCTTATATCCTTCCGGATGAGCGTTTGCATCAGAAGGAAAGATGGCTTCTCAATACTCCGCCTTCTGGAACGATAAAAGTCGATGAGGGAGCAAAGAAGGCACTCTTTGCACATAAGAGCCTGCTTCCATCTGGAATCAAGGAGATAACAGGTGTGTTCGGAAAAGGCGAGGTCGTTGCTATAATGGATCCTGATGGGATGGTGTTCGCTAAAGCCGCTCCATATTTCGACAGCACTGAGATTGAGAAACTTCAGGGTCATAAGAGCTCTGAAATCGGCGATATACTAGGAAAGGGGAGGAAGGATGTGATCTTCAGACCAGAAGATCTCGTCTTTACAGATTGTGTCAAGCTATAGGGTAATGCATCAGATGCAGGATGTCGGCTATCGTATATCAGCACTATACAGGCAGCCGCAGATGGCGATTGGTATTCTGGATCTTTCCACGAAAGAGGATCTTATTGAGACTCTCAGATGGTATACAGAGAATATGAATATGCCTCTGTATGTCATCACGCTCCAATCGAGGATGGATGAATATGACTGGCAGAAGGAATTCTCAAGCGTCAATTTCATAATCTTCAAGCTTCCTGCGACGACGGGCGAGTACATCAACGCATTCGCCGATGAATGCTATGCGACATATTTTCTTGTCGTGCGCACGGATTCTGTGCTTGTTGCCTTTGATGGGGCACATCTTATGGAGCTGATGGCGGAGAAAAATCATCCAGCTATAATAACGCCTGTAATGCTCTCATCCTCAATGGAAGTGCTTCCAACTCTGAGAGCGCCTTATATCAATGGGCGTCAGGTCGATCCCGCTTCATTCGTGCCTACAGCCGATTACGATACAGAGGAGGATAATCTCTATCCTGTAATGGAGCTGGGATTATATGACAGGGCATTATTCCAGCGTCTTAGGAGCTACGATACTCTTATATCTGGAGAGTTCTATCAATCGATGGATTTCGGAGTGCGGTGCTTCCTTTTCGGGCATCGTATTTTCACAACACGCGCTCTGGCGATACAGTTTCCTCGCCGTATATCTGTAATCGAGGATCGCTCATTGTGCGATGGAGTGAACAGATTCTATACAAAAGCTCTTTCCATACGGCGTATTGCGGGAAAGAATGTCGTTGAGAAATGGAAACCTTTTGTCGATAAAGAGCTTCTTAATGATGAGGTGAAGAAAAAACAGGTAATGCTGCAGAAGACAGACTTCTTCACGCTGATGAAAAACTGGAAAGCTCCTGAAACGGCAAGTGAAAGGCCCCTATAACGGGGCTCTTCACTCATTCACTGGCTTTCTGCTCTTGGATTTCTTTTCTTCTTTCTTTGCAGAGCTTTGAAATCTCAGCAAGCGCTTTTCTTGCTCTTGCAGCAGAAGCCTTTACACCTTTCTCTTCGAATTTTGTGCTTTCAGCAACGTATGTTTCAAACTGAGAAACTAAATCTTCGTGGATGGACATTCCCAACCTCCTTGGTTAAAAATGGTACCATATTGAGTTGATTATGCAACAGAAATATTGTGTAATTGCTCATTTCCAAACAAATTGGTTTATACAATATATACAGCATGAAGAATTTATGTGGCTTTTTCGCCAGAGATTGACATGGTATTGTGCAACTTGAACAATCATTGTAGGAAAAACGAGATGTCTAAAGTTGTCATTTTTCTCTGTATTCTGCTTTCAGTGATACCTGTTTCTGCTTCTAATCTCCAGCGGACATACACATCCAGGGACTGGGAGTATAGGCTTACTGATATGCTTTCACGTGAAGCCGGTGTTGTCGGTACACCCGGTGTATCGCCTTTGCCTGCAAGCGGACTTCTGATGGTTCTCGACAGGGTAGACACATCTCGCCTTTCTCCCGAAAGCCGTGAGGATTATGAAGAGCTTTACAGCAGGCTTTCCGGCGACACAAGAGAAACGGTTTTCTCCCATGACTGGATGAGCGTTGAAGTGGAGCCGCAGGTCAATCTGGGCGTGAATATTGCAAAATACAGTGATTTCGACTGGAGCAATACTGGTGATATATCGCTTAAAGACAGGAGAAATGAGACACTCACACCATTTAGGTATGAGAATCCTTTCCTCTCACTTCATGCCCGCGTATACTTCGGTGAGTATTTCCAGCTTGAGTCAGGGATAATCGTCAGTAACAACAATCATCATCTCTATGAATCGACAATCGGATTCCTTATCTCATCTTATGATGGACGTCTGCTGACAATGGGAATGCCTGATCAGTATCCAGCGTCTTTGCAATTTGATTTTCCCTGGAGAGCTGGGATATCTCTTGGAAACGAGTATTTCTCATTCATAATGGGACGTTATCCATTCTCCGTAGGCACGGGTGTGACCGGAAATCTCATTGCTGGTGATAACTTCACTTATCAGGAGATTGCCCAGCTGACATTCATGAATAACTACTTCACTTATTCACTTTCTGTCACGCAGTTCGATCAGCAGATTCCCGAGGAGACAGACGATGGGATAGGAGAAGGGACAAATAATCCCATCACAAGCATTTCACAGCGCCAGTTCTCAGGTGACCAGATGTACAGGATTATCCATCGTTTCGATATAAACATCATGGATCGTGTAAGGCTTTCCATGGATCTTGCGACGCTTTACAATACCGACAACAGCTTTGATCTCAGATTTTTCTATCCATTCTTCTTCCATCACAATCTCAGCAACTACACGAATGAAACAGAGATGTCCTATTATGATGAGTCGAACAACATGATGGGCTTTACCCTTGAAGGCGCATTGCCGTGGGGATTATCCGCATCATTCTCGTTCGTGCTTGATCAGGCCCAGACATATGCGGAGAAAGCAGGTGCTGTGCCACCTGCATATGGCATGCAGGCAAACGTGAAACATACGAAGCGATTTAATAAAGGCCGTCTCGATTCTTTCTTTGAATTCGTGCTTACGAATCCGTATCTTTATCTCAATGGAAAGACATATGCTGATGGAGAGTACAATTACAATCTTGACTACATCGTGGGATATTATTCGATGAATTTCTCCGATGTCGGATACTCAGGCTACGTCTGGGGACCTGATAGCATTGTCATGGCTCTTGGCAGTGAGTACATCTCCGACAGCAATTTCTCAGTTGCTCTCAATGCTCTTTATAGAATACAGGGAAAGAAGGGTTATCGTTTGAGATCTTCTAAAAGCGGTATAAGCGATCACCATTACACGTATGTTGATATGACAAATGCTGTCTTCACCGATGAAGATGGGAAGAATCCTCTGCGGACGCCATCTGGGCCATGGAATGAGGTTGAGCATATGCTCAGGCTTTCTGCCTCTTTTACATATACATTTGATGTACCGAATATAGAGCTGTATCTGGGACTTGCAGGGCACGTTTACTGGAATTATGGCGGAGACAGCAGCAGAGATGGTGTCTTCCGGCCTCAGGCCTCAATCGGAGTGAGATGGACTGGTCTTGATAAAGCCTGGTGGGGTAGGTAATCAGCTGACCTTGCGGCCTTTCCATTCGAATTCACGTCCCATAAGCTGGTAACACGTGCTCTTGAGATACATGAGAATCATTGCAATGAGCGAGAATGATGGGAAGATGGCAATCTTCCGCTCCCAGCCAGTGCCTCTGCAGTCAATGTACCATGAAGCGAGAAAAAGAAGGTACCCGCCGATAATTGAGAGAATTGGCATGGATAATCCTTTCATAACAAAAAGAAGAATGAAAGCTATTGGGGCAAGCGCCAGATGAAGCAGTACAACAACAAGAATGAGAAGAAGTATTACAGAGATGAATGATGGTGGGAGTATGCCTGAGATTGAGCGTGTTATGCCATTGAATGCATCTTTGGCGTTGCTGTACATATTGCATGAGATGTAGTCGGAAATTGAAATGAATGCGGTTCTCTTCCTGTGCTCCGAAAAGAGTCTCGCGATTCCCATGTCATCGCAGAGCGTGTTTACATTCTCATAACCACCTGTCTCGTCATATGCGCTTTTGCGCATCATCACGAACTGCCCGATAGCAAAAGAAGCGCGGGGAATACGGAAGACTGAGAGCATGAATTGCGGGACAAGAACAGTTACGAGCATCATCGCTGACATCGAGATGCTTCCCCAGAAAGATGGGGAGTATTCTTTTGGAAATCCAGAAATCAAATCGAGATTATTGCCTTCTATGATTCTGTATGCATATGAGACAGCGCCCGGGGCGAAGACTGTGTCAGCATCGGTGGAGATGATGTATTTACCGCGTACTTTCGATACCAGTGTTATAAGTGCGTTGATCTTACCGTTTTTTCTGATTCTATCCTCTTCTCCGATGCGGAATATCCTGACTCTCTCGTCCTTTACCGCATATTCAGACATTATGCGCCAGGTGTCATCAGAGCTCTGGTCATCGATTACCAGTATCTCGATATTCTCATAATCCTGCACGAGAAGCGAATCGAGAAGATGCGGAAGATTTTCCTCCTCATTCCTTGCGGGAACAAGAATAGATATAAGGGGATTACCTTCTGCTTTGCCTTTCCGCCGCAGCTTTCTGAATAATCTATGATTAAGTGTCACATTAAGCGTGGCATAGATTCCCGCGAGAATCATCAGCACCGCATATATCTCAATCCACATCAGCCATATTTTATATTAAATCTTTGCTATTTGCTTCAAGTGCAAAAGCAATTTATGTAGTCTCAATGGATTCTGCTGGAATCATATAGACGGAAGATGCCATATGTGAGATATTCCCATTATGTTCAGAGCATCAGCAAGGCGTTCATTATTTGCCGTAATACTTGTATTTCTTGCTTTTTCCGCATCTATCTCAGCTTCAGATGAAGATGGATCGGTAAATTATTTTCTCCCGATGGCAGAAGATATCGCTTATGGTGATTTCTGCAGGCATGTATTCAATGGGGGAGCGCTCAATGGGGCGATTCTTCTTTATGATTTCCTTGAGGAAAGTCTTGATAGCGCGCCATATGATGAATGGATGAAGGATCTTGCGCTTTCCCGTGCCTCATGCATTCTCGCGCGTTATTGCATTCAGACAGACAAGAAGGCAAATAAGGAAATTGCACGGGATTATATGAGGCGTGCTGATGATCTCATTGCCGAAGCGAGGGATAATGGGGCTCCGGAAAGCGCTGCCGGTGTTGTTGAAGCTCTTGCTGCCTCATTCTGGTACCTTGTCGATGGCTCTCTCTCCATGGGAATGAAGTTCCCTAAGATGGTCAATGCCCTCTACAAAGAGCATCCAGAGGATTTCCATGTGCTTCTGATCGCATCTGACAGGTATCTTCAGGCTCCTCCTATCGCGGGAGGCAACAAGAAGAAGGGGCTCAGATTCTTCCAGAACGCGGAGCGTGTAATGGATGGATGTGCTGAGTGGGATGCCTTCACTGTCTATGCCGGTCTTGCTCTTGGCTATGACGAAGCAGGTGATGATGCTAAAGCTATTGAGTATGCGGAAAAAGCTTACGCGATATATAAGGCTGATCCGATAGTCAATGAAATACTTGGAAAGTAAGCTCTCATGAAGATTCTGCTAGTACTTGAAATATATGATGGCGCCACTAATGGCAACACTATTTCTGCCCATCAGCTCCGGGATAATCTTGTCGCCCGTGGCCATGAGGTAAGAATAGCCGCATCGGGAGATTCACGCGAAGATAAATGGGGATTCGGTGTCTACCATCTGCCTTTCTTCGATCACCTTGTAGTCAAACAAGGCTTCACGTTCGGACAGCCAGATAAGGAAAAGATGACAGAAGCCGTACTGTGGGCTGATATAGTGCATGTCATGATGCCATTTCCTCTCGGAAAGCTTGCTGTGAAGATTGCCAGAAAGCATAACATCCCATGTACGGGTGCATTTCATATCCAGCCGGAGAATATATGGTCATCGGTAGGACTTGGGAACTGCATGTCTCTTGTCGACTTCACATACTGGTTCGCGGAGAAGTATATCTATCGTCATTTCCGTATTATCCATTGTCCGAGCCGCATGATTGCCAATATGCTTGATGAGCATCATTACAAGGCTGAGAAACGTGTGATATCAAATGGCATCTCTCCTGATTTCGTCTACCATAAGTGTGAGAAGAGGGCAGAGTTCAAAGGAAAATTCGTTGTTGTCATGTCTGGTCGTCTTTCAAGGGAAAAGCGTCAGGATATCCTCATTGATGCAGTACTGAAGTCACGGCATGAAAAGGATATACAGCTTGTACTCGCAGGTCAGGGACCGCTTTATGATGAATACAGAAAGCGTGCCTCATCCCTTACGAATCCTGTCTTCATGAAATTCCTTTCACATGAGGATCTTATAGATATCCTTGGGGAGTCAGATCTCTATGTTCATGCTTCTGATATAGATATCGAGGCTATGAGCTGTATGGAAGCTTTCGCATCCGGTCTGGTGCCTGTCATAAGCGATAGCTGTCGCTCTGCGGCATCCCAGTTCGCGCTGGATGACAGATCCGTCTTCAAGGCTGGTGACAGTGCAGATCTGGCAAGTCATATCGATTGGTGGATTGAGCACGATAATGAGCGCAGGCGGATGGAGCATGAGTACGCACAATCTGCGAAGAAGTATGCGCTTTCACTCTCTGTGGATAATATGCTCCATCTCTTCGAGGATGAGATAAGGTCCGCTTCCTGTGTCTCCGAAGCGGACTATCCAGTCACTTTATGATTGGGCTGCCTTCTGTGAGTCTCCTCATTATATAGCCTTTTCTGAGAGGAAGAGCTGTCTTTATATATCCGGGCTTTCCATGATCAAGCTGCGATGTTTCATTCATGTCCCCATCAAGAAGCGTGACATCACCTTTCAGAAGCGGGATATCCGGACCGATGAATTCAAGCCCATCGCCTTTGATCTGATTCCTTATGTCCAGTGCGTAGATATTCTCAGCAACTTTATCCCGCACAGTACCAAGGAAAATGTAATTTCTTTCATAGCCATAGCTTGTGGGTCTTGAGACATCCTTCTCATCGATAGGGCCATCAGAGAAGAAGAAACCTGTTGTGAATTCCCTATGAGAGACATCGAAGATATCGCGCTTATAGCTATCTGCATCGGGAGCGTTGTCAATCGCCTTCCTGTATGCTCTCGTGACGACAGCCACGTAGTATACGGATTTCATCCTCCCTTCAATCTTCAGCGATGAGAGACCTGCATCCTCAAGCTCCTTGACATGGTCTATCATGCATAGATCTTTTGATGAGAGTATTGTTGTGTAGCCATCTTCCTCCTCAATAGGGAAGTAGAGGCCTTTCCTTTCCTCTTCTTCAAGGGCATAGTGAAGCTTGTAGTTCCATCGGCATGTATGGGAGCAATCGCCCTGATTACCGCTTCTGCCTGCAAGGTGCGCGGAGAGAAGACAGCGTCCGGAATAGGCCATGCACATAGCTCCATGCACAAAGGCCTCAAGCTCTATATCCGGCACTCTGTCGCGTATGCGTTTGATATCATCAAGCGATGCCTCGCGGCCTAATATCACGCGTTTGAAACCCATATCCCTATACATCCTCACGCTTTCGCTGTTGATGCATGAGGCCTGTGTGGAGAGGTGAAGCTCTCTTTCCGGAAAATTCTTCTGCAGGAATGGGACAAGACCGATGTCTGAGATTATGAATGCGTCAAAAGGCCATGCGCTGATCTCATCCTTCATATTCATCACTTTCTCAATCTGATTCTGATGGAAGAGAATGTTCATCGTGCAGTATATCTTCTTGCCACTTAATCTCTTTATCTCTTTTACTTCCTCGATTTCCTTCTCGGAGAAGTTTCCCGCATTCTTCCTGAGAGAGAATTCAGTCATGCCCATATAAGCGGCATCCGCTCCGTAGTTGAATGCGGTCCTGAGCTTCTCGATATTACCTGCCGGTGATAGTAATTCTATTCCCATCTTACTGCCTTATCATAAGAATGCTTTGCTTTTTCCCTTTCTTTCTCTTCCTCAGCCTCTTTCCGTCTCTTTTCATCCATAGTCTTCAGTATCGTTTTAGAGAGGCGTCTGGATGTCTCATCAGGAAAAGCAATCGCTATTACTTCAGATATATCCTCCACGGGGTGGAAGAGTACATCGCCTTTGACTTCAGCATCAAGCTTCTCCAGATCTATGACATTGCGCTTAGGAATGATGATTTCCTTTATTCCGTTGCGGCGCGCAGCGAGGATTTTCTCTTTCAGCCCTCCAATAGGCATAACACGTCCCGTCAGAGTCAACTCTCCTGTCATCGCGAGATATGGCTTTATAATCTCATCACGGTACATCGACCAGAGTGCTGTAAAGAGCGTTATGCCTGCAGATGGACCATCTTTCGGAGTCGCTCCTTCAGGTATATGGATGTGTACTGTACTGTCATCAAAGAATGCAAGATCGAGTCCCCTGAGATAAGCTTCCTTTTTCAGGGATGACCATGCGATTGAAACAGATTCCTGCATTACAGAGCCGAGCTGGCCTGTGACTTTCATCTCTCCTTTCATCGGAAGGGCTTCTGCCTCGATGAGAAGAACATCGCCGCCCATGCTTGTCCAGGCCAGACCTATTGCTGTGCCAGGCTTGTCCGCTTTGATGATGTCATCGGATGGGAAGATAGGCTTTCCAAGGTACTTCTCTACATTCTTTCCTTTTACAAGTACAGGCAGGTGAATCTTGCCATTCTCGAGAATCTCAAGATCGACCTTCCTCATAATCTTGTCCAATGATTTCTCGAAGTTCCTCACGCCTGCCTCTCTAGCATATTCCTCGGCTATCATCGAGAGGGCTTTGGAATCAAAGCGTATCTCCTTACCTGTGAGTCCATTCTTTGCAAGAAGTCTTGGGACAAGATAATCCTTGCCTATGTGTATCTTCTCTTCTGGTGTGTATCCCGACAGCTCTATGATTTCCATCCTGTCCAGAAGCGGCTCTGGAATTCTCGAGGGATCATTTGCTGTCACGATGAACAGGACATTTGAAAGGTCATAAGGCAAATCGATGTAGAAATCCTGGAAGCTTGTATTCTGCTCAGGATCCAGCACCTCAAGAAGCGCAGACGCCGGGTCCCCACGGAAAGATTCTCCCATCTTGTCGATCTCATCAATGAGAATGACAGGATCCGGAACACCTACAGTCTTCATTGCCTGTATGATTTTCCCGGGCATGGCACCGACATAAGTTCTCCTGTGCCCTTTGATTTCCGCCTCGTCACGCATGCCACCGACACTGAATCTGAATATCTTCTTGCCAAGTGCCCTTGCTATTGAATACCCGATGGATGTCTTTCCGACTCCTGGAGGCCCAGAGAGACAGATGATGGCACCTTTTCCATTCTCGGCCTTTAGCCTGGATGCGAGGAATTCAAGGATTCTTTCCTTCACTTCCTTCATCCCGTAATGATCATGGTCAAGAACCTTCTTTACTTTCGGGATTGAATAGTCAGGTGCTTTTGTCTCAAAAGAGAAGGGAAGGGAGATAAGCGTCTCGATATAAAGCTTTGTCATCGCATACTCGGGATTCATCGTCTCGAGTCCCGCAAGCTTGTCCAGTTCTTTATCGACAGCCTGACGGAAAACTTCAGGAAGCTTCGCCTCAGCGGCTTTCTGCCAGGGATCAGCATTCTTTGCCTTTCCATTTCCCTGGGCTTGTCCGGTGAGCTGCTGAAGCTCGCTGTTCAGCGCGTTTATCTGCTCACGTAGCAACTGCTCCCTGTTTCTCGTTTTCGCTCTCTCGTATATTTCCTGCCTGATCTCATTTTCCTTGTCTATGATGTCTTTCTCAGAGGCGATGAATGTAAGGAGCTTCTCTATTCTCTCCTTCGGGCTTCTTGTCTCAAGAAGGTCCTGCAGGAAAGGAGCAGGCGCATTGATCGATGACGCTGCATAGAATGAAATAAGCGATGGGTCATCGATATTCGAGATGTTAACATCAGCGGCGAACGAGAAGAGATTCGTTGTCTGCACAAGCCCTGCTATCGTTTCCCTGAGAATCCTTACATATGAAGTGATGGTTTTCTCATTTTCTTCGGTGTCAGGCTCCTCGTGGAATGTCGCTGTAGTAATTCCTCCATCAACGTCCAGAGTATCAATCCTGACTCTCTCGAGGGTTGATACAAAGACATGAAGACATGAATTCGGGAGCTTTATATATCTTGAGACGCGGCATAGCGTACCGACGTCCCTGTATCCTTTCTCCTGCTCTTGCAGAAGCGCGACGAAGCAGCCATCACCCTCGATAGCTTTAGTCATCGCCAATACATCCTGAGGCCTTCCTATCATCAATGTAGTGAAGGTCTCTGGGAATAGTGGTCTGTCGCCTAGCGCAAGAACTATAGCTCTTTTCGGAAGAGTCTCCTCATTCTGTGTATCTTCAATTGCTGTGTTGTTTATATTCTTATCCATATATTCTCTATATACCTTCGCTTTAGGATAATTTAGTAAGGAAATAACAGGATAGGCAAGCACAAAAGACGTGATTTTGCGTATACGCCTATGAGAATCATGGACAGATGATGCTATCGGATGCGGGAAACATGCCTTTCCTATACGAAAATATCTGGAAACTCATCCTTGATTGAAAGATATGAGCTGTAGCCAAGCACATTCACCCATGCTATGTCGATACTATACGTCCCGTTCATATTCGCTTCATCCGAGAAGTAATCCCAAGCGGTATGGTTTATCTGCTCGGGCTGCCATCCTGAATATTCCTTGCTTCTTCCCAGATACTCATTATCCTCATTGGCTATGAGCTGGAGGCATGCGTTCATCATCTTGATAGCCTGAGTCTTCCAGAGAGGATCGTCTGTTATTTCTTCTAGTCTCAGGAAAAGCTCCGCTATAAGCATTCCATAGAAATCAAGATGATGATGCGCGACGGAAACGCTTGTCATTCCTGCCGTGCTGAAACCGAGCTTTCCAAGAGGGGAGCTGGACGGAAGATACGAATCAGCCTGCCATATCCATGTAAGAATGAATGACGCTGCATTGATTGCCGCCTGCAGCGTATTCTCATCGCCATAGCCCTCCTCAATCGCCTTGATAAGGAAGGAAAGGATGCTGACACCGGCTTCCTTATCTGTGGAGTCCGCGTCAAGCGTGTCACCATGGAAGCTATCGGAGAGGGAAAGGGAAGTGTAATAAGCGAGAGCGCGTTTGATAGCTGCTCTCCATCTTTCCCGTTCCTCTCCGCTTTCGATGAACGGCATTGTCTTCAGCAGGGCCAGGGCGATATATGCCCCATTAGTCCCTTTCCTGTCGATTGCCTTTCCGTTTTTATCCCACCATCGTCCGAATGATCCATCTTCGAGCTGGACCTTGATGAAATAGCGCATTACGCGAAGAGATAGCTCCAGAAACGCTCTGTAGTCTGTTGATTTATAAAGCTCTATATAAGCAGAGACAGCTTCTCCTGCACAGCGCGCGTTCATCAGAAACCTGAATTCGGGATGCTCGCTGATACCGAGATAACCTCCTCTCTCTCCCGTGCTGAGACTGATTGAATCCTGGTAGAATCCGCTCTCGTCACAGCAGCGGAGAAAATATTTGCCGATTCTCATCGGGATTTCCTTTCGGACATTCTCATTCTCGATACCGAATAGCGTGCTGATCCGCTCCGTCTCGCTTATCACGGAAGGGGATAAGAAAAGGGCTTTATCTGTATGGAGGAATGAAAGAGCACCTTCCAGAGCCTTGACGAGGAATGAGCCAGCTGTGAATTCATAGACGCTCTGATGTTCCCCGTTTCCTTTTCCCATTATGAGCGTTGCGTTGTCATCATCAGTCCTGATTACGAGGGAGAGCAGATGCCTGAGCTTTGATGCCTCGTATTCCTTCCAGCACTTATTGCATTCTGCACCGCTATTGAAAAAACTCTCGATGAGCTTCTTGTATGCCTTATATAGATGTATTTCAGAGCTTCTGTAGATATGGAAGCTTCTTGAAATGGAAGCACCTGCAGGAATCGATAAAAGGGGAGCAGATCCTGCAGGGCTCAGTTTTGTTTTTCCATTGTAGCTGTATGGTTTCTCGTGTCCGGGAATGCGGTAGATGATACCTCTATCGTCCCAGCCGGCAGAAGCGAGCGCCATGGATGATCCGCATTCATCCATCCATATGAAAGTCCATCCGTCATCTTCCTGATACCCGATAAGCCCCGGGATGGGCATTCTTGTCTCAAGGAAAGTCCAGTATCGTGATTTCTCCTCTGATGGAAAGCATCCTTCTCCTTCTCTGTTGCCTCCATACCAGACAGCAGGGACGAATACTCTCTCTCCTGAGAATGATGGAAAGGCGAAATGGATGGACAAAGCACAAGTGAGAGCGCCGCTGCTTTCCATCGATATTGACAGCTTGTCGTCCGATGACGACGCGGCTATGATCGTGCCATCTCTTACGATTCTGCAGTTTTGGGTGAAGTCTACTGTCTCGCTTCTGTTATCATGCTCCAGTATTATGCTGGTTCTCATCCTTTCAATCCTGTCATTGCGATTCCATCGATAATCTTCCTTCTGAAGATAAGGAAGAAGACAAGTTCCGGCAGCGATGCAATCACGGCTCCCGCCATAATCATCGCATATTCTGTTCCGTGTGTGCCCTGGAAATTTGCGATTCCTACGGTTATCGTGTAGTTTACTGAATCGCTTATGGCGATAAGAGGCCACAGAAAGTCATTCCATGCGTTTATGAAGGCAAGTATTATGACAGTCGTAGCGGCTGCTTTCCCCAGCGGCAGTATGATTTTCACGAAAGTCCTCAGCCTGCCGGCACCATCGATGAACGCCGCTTCCTCAAGCGCTGTCGGGATTCCCTCGTAGAATTGCCTAAGGATGAATATCCCGATAGGAAGCGCAAGACGGGGGAGAATTGCCGATAGAAGCGTGTTGATGATTCCGTACGATGTGAATTGCAGATAAAGCGGTACTATAAGCACCTGAAAGGGGACCATCATTCCCGCCATGACTACCCAGAAGAGGATATTGCGGCCTGGGAATCTGATTTTCGCAAACGCATATGCAATAGGAGCATCAAGCAGGAACGTGAATACCATCGTCACAACGCTGATGACCAATGAGTTGATAAGCCATTGCAGGATATATGTTGAGCCGAATGCCTCCTGATAATTATGCAATGTCGGATTCTGCGGCAGGAATGTGAAAACCCTTGTCACAACCTCGTTTTCATATTTGAGCGATGTGATCACCATCCAGACAAGAGGGAAGATCCAGATTGCGATGATGAATATCTCAAGAATACGGAATATGACGTTCTTGCTATGCTTTTTCATCAGTCATTCCTCCTTCCCAGAATCGCGTACTGAACAACTGAAATCACCATGATAATCAGGAAGAGCACGTAGCTCATGGCCGCGCTGTAGCCCATCCTGAAGTAGTTGAAGCCTGTTTCATAGATATACTGCACCAGCACTCTTGTCGAACCTGCGGGGCCTCCTCCCGTCATCACATACACCTGTCCGAAGACGTTGAATGACGCAATGACCTGCAGTATAAGGCATAGAATCGTTGTCGGTTTCAATAGCGGTATGGTTATGTGGAATATCTGCTGCAAAGGCCCGGCCCCATCTACTGTTGCGCTTTCGTAGATTTCCTTTGAAATCTGCTTTATGCCGGCTGTGAAGAGAACCATGTTGAAACCAGCAGTCCACCAGTATGTGGCTATGGAGATCGACCACATGGCGTTCTTCTCAGATGTGAGCCAGCTCACGCCGTCTTTGCCAAGTATCCGCAGTATCTGGTTGATGATTCCGAAATCCTTCTGCATGATCCAGGCCCAGAGTGTGGCGACTACGGTCATCGAGAATATGTAAGGAACGAAGAAGCATGTCTCCATGATGCCTTTCAGCGGTGACTTCCCCGTGACAAGCAGAGCCATGATGAATCCAAGGATAAGGAGTACAGGAGTTGTCATGAGAACAAACTGCAGCGTGTGCCATAGTGAAGACCAGAAACGCTCATCCTTCAGAAGATCAAGGTAGTTCTGGAGTGCTATGAATTTCGGCGTCCCGAGTATATTCCACTGGAAGAAGCTTATGTAGAAGCCGAACACAAGCGGGTAAATCATGAAAAGCGCGAAGACAATCATGAATGGAAGCGAGAAAAGTATGCCATCTCTTGTATCCTTGTTTCCCGGTATCATCCTATAACCTCCGATCTCCAGGACTCCTCATGAGAGAAATCCTGAACATCGCTCCCCGGAAAGGGGAGCTTATGATCAATAGTGACTGATAATCTCGTTGACAGTGTTTTCCATGTTGTTGAGTGCTGTCGCCGGATCCTCATTCTTCGTCACAGCGCTCTCGAGAAGATCGCTCAGTGTCTCGTAGATTTCGCCCCATGCCGCTGTTGGCGGGTTAGGAATAACTGATGAGACTGCCGCAGCGTAGTCTGCCCTGTATGGGAGCTCGTTGAATGCAGCTCCTTCAAGCACGCTTGTTCTGGTAGGTATGTTTCCAGCTTTTGCCCAGAGATGAGCGTTTGCTGTCATCCAATCGATGAACTTTATCGCGGCCTCGACTTTCACAGGATCCTGATTCTTCTGTACAGGTATTGCGAAAGTATGGGAGTCTGTCCATGCTGCGCTCTTTCCCATGAATGGCGGAAGCGGGCTGGCGATGAATTCAAGTCCCTCTGTCTGCTCAAGCGTTCCTGTTGCCCAGACGCCGTTGAAGTAGAAAGCTCCTTCTCCGAGCTTGAACATGTTCATAGCAGCATCATAGTCGAGCTCATTCGGATTCACTCCTGCTTCGTTGACAAGCATCTGCAGGTTGACGAGCGCATTGTATCCATATTCGTTATTGAAAGCCGCCGCGCTCAGATCATCGGTGAGCATTGAGCCGCCCTGCTGGTTTACAAGCGATACAAAGAGGCGAGTGAGCGTGTATGCCTTGTATGTTCCTGTGGTGTTGTCGATGAGAGAGCCCCACTGCCCAGTCTTCTCTTTCACAGCTTCTGCGGCAGCAAGGAATTCCTCTGCAGTCTGCGGTATTTCAGAAACACCTGCTTCCTCGAGAAGTGCCTTGTTGCTGTACATCACGATTGGATGGACATCGAATGGAATCGCATAAAGCTGACCATCCATGCGGCATGCTTCAAGAGGCGCGCTCTGGAAATCGGAGAGCATATCATCCGATATATACTCATCAAGCGCGAGAAGTGTTCCAGATGGCACATAGTTGATCAGTCTTGCCTGATGCAGGACGATGACATCGGGAGCTGTCCCCGCAGCCAGTGCCGTTGTGAGTCTTGTGTAGTAGTCATCGAATCTCACCATGTCATTCGTCATGTGGATTTCGTTCTGCGAGGCGTTGAATTCATCAATCATAGCATTGAAGAACTCTCCATCACCACCTGTGAACAGAGACCAGAATTTAAGCTCAATTGGTCCGCTCGTCTCCGCACTTTTCTCTTTTGCGGGGGATGCGAAGATCATCATCGAGCCTAAAACGATAAGCGCTATGATGGCGATAAGCCTTTTTCTCATAGTCGTACTCCTCCTTTTGTTTTTATCGTTCTTGTGTGCTATCCCTGAAGATAAGCCTCACAGGAAGATTTTCAGTTCTGAAATCCAGATCCGGATTGTTTATATGGTTTTCAAGTATTTCCATCGCCACGTAACCGAGACGATGCTTGGGAACATCAACTGTCGAAAGCGATGGCTGCATGAATTGCGAGAAGAGGAGATTGTCGTAACCTATGACCTCAACATCACGAGGAACCGAAAGGTCATTCTCCTGAAGGCTCTTCATCGCACCCATGGCAAGGATGTCATTGAAGCATGCGATTGCTGTGAATGGAAGGCCTTTGTTTATGGCGGTGTTCACAGCCTGATACCCATCCTCAGGATGTCCGGGAAGATGGAAGATATAGCGGCTGTCAGGAGCAATGGAATGATTCTCATAGGCTTTCCTCATTCCCATGTCCCTGTCAAATGTGTTGCTTATATGCTCAGGCCCTGAAAGGTAGAGAATATTCCTGTGTCCGGCGGAGAGAAGATATTCGAATACGCTTTTCTCTCCTTCCTCATCATTGTGAAGGACGCTATGATTCTCTAGCCCGTCGATGTATCGGCCTGCGAAGATATAGGGAACGGGAAGAGCAGCGTAGAAATCATAAAGCGAGCTTCCTTTCCCGTGAGAAGGCATGATAATGAAGCCTTCCACCTTTCTTGAAAGAAACAGCTTCACAAGGTGCTTTTCCTTCTCCTCGCTTTCCTCGTTGTTCCCCATCAGCATCTGATAACCGGACTCTTCCGCTTTTTCCTCTATACCCTTGATCACTTCGCTGAAAAACGGGTTTGAAAGATCCGCGCTTATAACACCGATTGTCTTGGTCCTTGGGTTCCTCATGCTGGATGCCAGGGCATCTGGGATGTATCCAAGTTCCTCTGCCTTGCTCTTTATGAGGACTGATGTCTCATTGCTTATCCTTGTGTCATTGCGGAGGACTCTCGACACTGTGTTGATCGAGAAACCAGTAGCTTTTGCAATGGTTTTAAGAGTCGTCCTCATAGGTTAATGTTAACATTGAATCGCGGCTTTGCAATGAAAAAATTGCATAAATTGATTGTACTGTAAGAAAATATTTGAATTAACGTTAATCTTGACATAACGATTCTTCTCATTTTGAAGTGCAGATTCGATCTGAGAAAAATGATAGTGAATCCATGTTTTTGCGTTTATAATCTTCCAAAAGAAGTTTTCCAAATGTGTCGGAGGATTGTGGAATGCTCTTAAGGAAATTCGAGTCAATCGAGAAACTGGATAACGGATATCTCATAAAAGGCGACAAAGCCTCGGTAAAGCTTATCTTCCTTACCGATGATGTGATCAGGATACGCGTAAGTTTCGATGGCATATTCAGGGAGTCATCATACGCGCTTGTTACAACAGCCTGGGATGATGATCTTGATGAGCTTTTCAAAGACGAGAGAGTACGTATCAAAGCCCTTGATATCCCATATGAAGATAGAGGCGGTGAGATTGTATTCAGCACATCATCTTTGACGCTTGTCCTCTGTAAATCCCCATTCCATTTCCGCCTCTACGATGCAACAGGCGATCTCATATACTCGGATCTTGCTGAGCGGGCATACGATAAGGATCAGCTGGGGCGTCTGACGCATTATTCCAAGGTTGATAGGGAAAATGATCATTTCTATGGTTTCGGGGAAAAGACAGGCCATCTCGATAAGAAAGGCCGTCATATGAGGATGTCTCCAAAGGATGCTATAGGGCATGACCCTGAAACCGGGGATCCTATGTACAAGCACATTCCTTTCTATATCCGTATAAACGAGGTGCAGCAGAAAGCTGTCGGGCTTTTCTACAATAACAGCTATGACGCGGTCTTCGATATGTGCGCTGAGATAAGCGGATACTGGGAAAGATACTCATATTACCAGACAGATGGCGGAGATATCGATCTGTTTCTCATAAACGGACCAGCAATGACATCTGTCATCGACCGATACACTATGCTTACAGGCCGCCCGATAATGCCTACGAAGCAGGCTATCGGATTCACAGACAGCACGATGTACTATGCCGAGCTCGAGAAGGATTGCGACAAGGAAATCTACAAAGTCATCGAGAAGCATTTCAAGGAGAATATCTATATTGATAACTTCTGGCTCGCGAGCGGTTATTCTTCTGGCGAAGAGGATAATCTCAGATATGTCTTCAACTGGAACAGAAAGAGATTCCCGGATCCAAAGGCCTTCTTTGACAGAATGAATGAGATGGGCATAAACGTCATTCCTAACCTTAAGCTCGGAATACTCAGGCACCATCCCTACATCAAGGAATTCGAGGATGCTGACGCTTTTATAAAGAATCCCGATGGCAAAGGTGATTATTACGGAAGATGGTGGGGTGGAACAGGCCGCTTTGTTGATTTCTCCAATCCGAAGGCGAGGGAATGCTGGAAGGCGCTGCTCAAGAAGAATATCCTCGAAATGGGGACGAAGACCGTCTGGAATGACAACTGCGAAATGGATGGCGTGGAAGACAGGGAAGCCAGATGCAGCAAGGAGGGGATGGGCTCAGATATGGCGGAAATGAAGATCATCCACTCGAATATGATGGCATACCTTGCGAAGGAAGCCATAGCGGAAGTCTATCCTGATGAAAGGCCTTATATCATCAACAGGGCCGGATATGCTGGCATACAGCGCTATGCCCAGGTATGGGGCGGGGATAACCTCACAGACTGGAGGACTGTGAAATACAATATCGCGACAATAATCGGAATGGGGCTTTCAGGCTGTCCTGATATGGGGTGCGATATCGGTGGGTTCGCAGGTCCCGCGCCGGGATCTGAGCTTCTTCTGCGCTGGATACAGAATGGTATTTTCCAGCCCCGCTTCTGCATGAATAGCGCCAATAATGATAACACGGTGACACAGCCGTGGATGTACAGTGAAATGCTCGGTTACGTGCAGAGCGCGTTCGCAGAGCGCTATAGGATGATTCCATATCTATATTCATTGATGTATCAGGCACATGTGTGCGGAATACCGGCTATGAGGCCGCTTTTCCTCGAGTTCCCTGAGGACAGGAAGTGCTATAGCGATAAGCTTCTGACATTCATGTTCGGACCTTCAGTTCTTGTCGCTAATGTTGTTGAGGAGGGGGCTAGGACAAGAGAGATATATCTTCCATCCGGCACCTGCTGGTACGATATGGGCGATAACATGAAACGCTACGAGGGAGGACAGACGATAGAAATACCTGTTGATCTGTCATCCATACCGATGTTCCTCCGTGGTGGCTCTGTTTATTTCACATCGGAGGATATCCATCATGCTTCTTCCGATAAGATAAAGACCCTCGATTTCATAATCTCTGCCGATTCCGATACTTCCATGGTTTTCTATGATGATGACGGGCATACGAAGGATTTCGAGAAAGGTATCTACGCCAAGACGGAGATTACCGTGAAATCAGGGGAGCGGAAAGTCATATCATTCCATAGGGAAGGTGAGTATGTGCCGACTGTGGAGAATCTCACGATGCGTGTAGTCAGCCCTGATAAAGGTGCGTACTGGGTCTCTGTATCGGATCGTCTTCTTCCTCAGTTCATCATAAGCGATGAGTACGAGAGGAGCGATGAAGGCTGGTACTATAACCTGTCTGACAGGACAATCATGCTGAAGACGAGAATGCCTCAGGAGCGTGATTTCTCCATCACCGTAAGCACGGAGAAATTCGATCTCATCGGCATGGCTGAGGATGAATGACAGCGTATGCGAGGCGGGGTTTCTCCCGTCTCGAAAATTCTTTAATTCTTTGTATCTGAAGCGGTAAAAACAATTTGACAAAATTTTCTTGTGGGATGCCGGATTCGATGTTAACCTGAATCAAAAGGAGATAATAATGAAAAGGAGTCTAGTTGTATTATTCTGCATCTTCGCACTGTTTTCCCCTCTTTTCGCTGGAGGCGGCAAAGAGTCCTCTGCATCTGATGATGTAACGCTTACAGTACTCTGGTTCAATGACGCAAATGAATCTGAAGTTTTCATGGATACAATCCAGGATTATCTTGACGCGAATCCAAATGTAAAGATTGACCTTCAGGTTATCGCGTTCGGCGATTATGAGCAGAAGCTCAAGATGATGATAAGCGGTGGAAACCCACCAGATGTCGCACGTCTTACAACAAGCCATGTTCCTATTCTCGCAGCCTCACTCGAGCCAATTGATCCATACCTTGAGAATCCAGAGGCAACAAAAGCGGAATTCATGCCTTCGATGCTCGCTTTCGCTCTTGATAAGGAAGGCCAGATGCTCGCTTACCCAACAGAGGCGACAGCAAATGGCATGATAGTCAATCTTACCGCATGGGAGAATGCCGGAATCGATGTCAGAGAGATCTCAAAGACATGGACATGGGATGAATGGGAAGAAGCTGTGAAGAAAGTCATCGCAGCCAATGAAGGCATGAAGTATGGTCTCGCTGTTGATTACACAATCCACAGATTCGCAACTCTCCTTTATGAGTTCGGCGGAAGCTTCATGAATGAGGACCAGACTGCCTTTGACATGGTCAAGGAAGAGAATATCAACGCTATAAACTACTTCAAGCATCTCCATGATGAAGGCCTCGTGCCTCAGAGCGTATGGCTCGGATCTGAGAATCCTGCTGAGCTCTTCCAGGCTGGCCTCGTGGCATGCCACATCGGTGGAAGCTGGAATATCAATACATACAACACGAATGTTAAGGATTTCGAATGGACTGTAGTATCAACGCCTAAGGGAGAGATCAACTCATCCGTTCCTGGTGGTAAGTTCATCGGAGCTTTCAAGGATGGCAAGAACAAGGAAGCCGCTATGGATCTCATGGCATGGTTCTCCGATAAAGCTCACAACGAGAAGTATTGCCTCGATACATTCAACCTTTCATCCCGCGCTGATGCAGAGATTGAGTATCCTACTAATTCCGCTGAGTTTGCTGTATTCCAGCATGACCTCTCCATCACACCTGCTTTCACAGCAGTCGAATGGGGCAACGCGAAAGTCACGCAGCTTTCAACTTTCATGGTCGAGCAGATTGTACAGGTCCTTCTTGGCAACCAGACAGCCGAGGAAGCCTGTCAGGCAATCCAGGCAAGATCAGAAGCCTGATCTGTTTTCACGGATGCCGGATTTCCGGCATCCATTCCCTTTTCTGAGGAGCGTCTTGCTCTTCAGGAAAGGAAATATCCTGCATAGTCAACTCCAGCATGCAGAAAGATGATTTTACATTTGCAATCCTATAATGATGATTGCGTTGGAGGTCAGATGAAGAAACTTAAGAAAAAAGATGAGCGGATTCATGTGCGGACCAAAGGAAATTTCCATCAGACGCTTGCACCGATGCTCTTTCTGGCACCTAATATATTGATATTCCTGCTCTTTATCATAATCCCGTTATTCCAGGGCCTGAGAATGGCATTCATGGATTGGGGAATCTTCACCGTTCCGGAGTTCGTCGGATTGAAGAACTTCGCGAATCTCTTCAAGGATGAAGTATTCCTTATTACGATAAAGAATACAATCGTTTATTCATTCTTCGCTGTTGTGCTTCTCACCGTCGTTTCCTTATGCCTTGCATTGATGCTCAGCAGGAACTCGATGAAAGGTGAGAGAGTATTCAGGGCTGTGTTCTATATACCGTCGCTTCTTTCAATGATAGCTGTCGGTATCGCATGGCGCTTCATACTCGGCGATGAGATGGGAATCGTCAATTATGTTCTCAGAAGCATGGGTGGAAGCGGCGTGAAATGGCTTACAGACGGAAATCTGGCGATGATGTGCGTCATCCTCGTCTCCGTATGGGCAAGTTCAGGTTACTACATGATCATGTTCATAAGCGGTCTTCAGGCTATCCCGAATGAGCTCTATGAAGCCGCGACTATCGATGGCTCATCTCCTTGGAATACATTCTGGCGTATTACGCTTCCGCTTCTGAGAAGCACTGTGCTTGTTGTCCTCGTCCTGGCTACAATCGCGTCATTCAAGGCCTATGAGCTTATTGTCACAATGACGAAAGGCGGTCCTGGATATGCCACGAAGTTCATCGTTCAGCAGGTTTATCAGGTCGCGTTCCAGGAGGATAGGATGGGATACGCGTCAGCGATGTCTATCGTCCTCATGGTAATCATCGGCATCTTCACGCTTGTCCAGTTCAAGTTCGCTGGAAAGGATGGACAGTATGACTAAGAGCAGAAAAGCAACAAACAGAGTATTCCTTGTAATTCTTATTGTGCTGGCAATTGTATCGCTTTTTCCTGTCATCTGGGTCGCCCTGTCATCATTCAAGCCTCAGAATGAGCTTTTCAGCAGTCCGATGACTTTCTTTCCGAAGACATGGACGCTCGGAAATTATATTTCAGCAATCAGTCAGGGGAACTTCGCCCGGTATTTCATGAATACTGTCTTTGTCGCGTGTGTCTCTACTGTGCTTACTGTGCTTATCAACATCATGGCAGGCTATGCACTCGCGAAATACTATTTCAGAGGCCGCAATCTCATATTCGGTCTTATGATAGCCACCCTGATGGTACCGCTGCAGGTAATCATGATACCTATCTTCCTTCAGCTGAAGAACCTTGGGATGCTCAACAGTCTCTGGGGAATCATCATTCCTCCTGCTGCAACGCCAACAGGTATCTTCCTTGCAAGGCAGTATATGGTCAATCTCTCCAACTCGATGATTGAGTCAGCGCGTATCGATGGTGCGAAGGAATTGAGGATATTCGTCCGTATCATACTTCCGCTCTCACAGCCGATTATCGCGACGATCACGATATTCTCCTTCATGTGGAGATGGAATGATTATCTCTGGCCTCTCATTGTCATTACTGACAACGACAAGATGACGATGCAGCAAGCCCTCGCAAATTTCGTTGGCCAGCTTCAGATCAACTGGTCCAATCTTCTGGCTATGACGACTATTTCCATTATTCCTGTCCTGATAGTCTTCTTTGCCTTCCAGAAATTCTTCATGTCCGGAATAACAGCGGGCTCCGTCAAAGGGTAGCGCTTTATGAAAATGACTGGAAGCGGCAAGACAATCATGGACGTCGCGAGGATGGCGAATGTCTCGCCATCTACAGTGACTCACGCACTCAATGGCAAACGTCCTGTCAAGGCAGAAACCAGAGCACGTGTCATGAATGCCATTTCAGCGCTTGGATATGTTCCTTCATGGAATGCATCAAGGCTGAAAGGCCGCTTCAGCGGTGTGATCGGATGCCTCGCAACAGATATCAGCGAGACCTTCGTGAACCGTATAGTGCGAGGAATCGAACAGGGGCTTGCAGGAGGTACGGAGACGCTTCTTTTTGTCTCGCTTGTCGAGTTCGGTGGCGATTATGAAGCGGCATTCCGCTTTCTCAGAAGCCATGATATCGATGGCCTTCTCATCTGTCATCACATTATACCGAATGAAAAGCTCATTCGTATGATTGATGATAACCTTCCTGTTGTTTCAATCAACATGGAGCTCAAGAATACAGTCTCTGTCGTTGCTGACGGTGAGTCTGGCGGTGCTATGGCTGCAGAGCATCTCTACAGCGCGGGTATGAGAAAGCCTGCAGTGATTTCCGGTCCAGAAGACAGAGTCAGTACGCAGCTTAGGTATAAAGGCTTCTGCAGCAGGCTGAAGGCTCTCTCACTGCCGTTGCCGCAATCTCCCTGCTACGGAGCCTATGACGCTGAGCATGGTTACGATGCATGCCGTGAGCTACTGAGAAAAGGCATTCGCTTCGATGGCCTTTTCGCTGGTAATGACTATATCGCGGCAGGAGCTATCAATGCACTTCATGAACATGGAATCAGAGTACCTGAGGATGTGAAGGTCGTTGGTTTTGATAATCGTGATTTCTCATCATTCTGGAAGCCTTCCATAACCACATTCCAGCAGCCGCTGGGGGAGATGGGGCTTGTCGGAATAGGTGTGCTGAGAAATCTCATCGCGAACAGGTCGGATGTGGAGATGCGTTATGTTCTTGAATCACGTCTTATCATCCGGGAAAGCTCAAGACGGGCAGAGAGAGGAAGCCGTGAAGTATCAGATTCTGAATATCGGAAAGATTGAAAACTGCAATGGTGATTATATTCTCCATGGTGATGATGGATCTATCAGACTGACATTTTATGATGATGGCATTGTCAGGATTTCTTATGACTTCATTGCTCTGGGCGATATTCTGGACGCTGATGTTTCCAAGCGTGTTCTGACTCCAGAACTTGTAAAGAAAGCCGAAGCCGGAATAGAAGAAAACGATTCAGAGTTCGTATTATCAAGAAATGATTTTCAATTGACTGTGTCAAAGGAAAATGCCGCACTCTCCGCGTATTGGAAGGGAATTCTGATACATGGAGGGAATATAGGCACTTCCGATACAGTTGTGCCGTCATCACAGGTAAGGGGATTCTCCAGATATGGAAAGAATGCTTATGCGCGTTTCAACTTCCCCGTTGCAGACAATGATGAATTCTATGGTCTTGGCGACAAAACAGGTGTTCCAGACAGACGTGGACGACGCTTTCTGATGTTCAACAGGGATTCCCTTGGATATGATGCATCCAGAACAGATCCTATGTACAAGTCTGTGCCTTTCTTCCTTAAGTCTAATCCTGTGACGAAAGCGCTAGCGGGAATTTTTATTGATGCGCCTTGCATTGATTATGTTGATTTCGCCTGTGAAAGCGAATTCTATTACAGCTGGCAGGTAGAAGGTGGTCCATATTCATATTTCATCATTGCCGGCGATGACTATCATGCGATTCTCTCACGTTATGCGCAACTTACCGGGCTGCCGTATCTTCCTCCGCTTTATAGTTTCGGTTTTTTTGCTTCATCAATGAACTATGCGGATCCAGATAATTCACGAGATCGTATCCTCCGCTATTTCTCCAAAGTAGAAGAGCTTGGGATACCGTGTGAAGGTCTCTATTTCTCTAGTGGTTATCTTAAAGCTGATGACGGGAAACGCTATGCATTCATCTGGAACAGGAAGAAGTTCCCTGATGTGAAAGGTTTTGTTGGCGCTTTGAAGGAAAGAGGCTATCACCTCTGTATGAACCTCAAACCGGGAATACTGAAAACCCACCCTTGGTATAATGAACTTGCCTCTAAGGGGTACTTCATAAAAGATGAAGAAGGGAAGCCTTATACTGATTTCTTCTGGGGAGGGGAGGCGTCGCTTATTGATTTTCTCAATCCTGAGGCTTTCTCTTGGTGGAAGGAGAAGCTCAAGGAGACATACCTTGAGATGGGCTGTTCTGGAATATGGAATGACAACAACGAGTTTGAGATGGAAGATCCCGAGATTGGAAGCTACAGGCTGAGGACTCTGCTTCCTATTGAGATGTGCAGGGCCTCGAAGGAAGCTTTTGAGGAGTTTATGCCTGGAAAGCGCGGCTGGATTTATTCGAGAAGCGGCTATGCCGGTATCCAGAGATATGCTCGGACATGGTCCGGCGATAACGTCAGCGATTGGGTTTCATATAAATATAACCAGTATATGAGCGTTGGTTTCGGACTGTCAGGTATTCCATACTACGGCCATGATCTTGGAGGTTTCTTCGGAGATCCTCCTTCTGAGGAACTGCTTGTAAGAAGCTGCCAGAGCGCAGTGTTCCAGCCGCGTTTTGTCATTCATTCGTGGAGAGAGGACGGAAATCCGACTGAGCCATGGACGTATCCAGATGCACTGGAGAAGATAAAATCCCTTATTAAAGAGCATTATAAGTTCATGCCTTATATCTATTCCGAAGCGATCAAGGCCGCCATGACGGGAATCCCTATAGATAGGAATCTGCATCTGGAATATCCAGAGGATGATATCCCAAACGATGCTGTGTACTCACTTTTCGGGGACTCTGTCATCAAAGTGCCTGTCACGGAAGAGAGCGTGGAAAGTCTGACACTTAAGCTTCCTTCTTCAGAGATATGGTATGACGGCAGAAGCGGGGAGAAAGTGCCTTCTGGTGTCTCTTTCTCAATAGAAGCACCTCTTGATGGACATGCAATCTGGTTCGCGCGTTCAGGCTCTGCCATAGCGACAGCACCAGGCTGCAGGAAGCTTTCAGGCTCTTTCGTAATAACGGATTTCATTGTCTTCCCCTCGGATGCTGAACATGTGAATGATTATTTCGAGGATGATGGTGAGACGATGCTTGAAAGCGGGAAATATAATCATTGGAGAATTGCTGTCTCTTGTGATTCAGTCAGGTTCACGCTGGTGAAGAAAGCACTTGCTGTCAGTGGCAGGATATTCAGCGTCAATGGAGCGAATGGCTTCGATCCTGATGCGATGGGCGAGGGTGAGACAAAGGAGCTGTGCCTTAGATGAAGCGGATAGGTGTCGCTATAATCGGTACAGGCAACATTGCCCATCAGCACACTGAGGGTTATCTTAAGCTGACAGAGAGAGCGGAGATAAGGGCTTTATGCGATATCTTCCCCGATAAAGCCGAGGGCTTTCGCTCTCATTACGATCTTAAAGCTGATATAGTTTCCGATTATCATGAGCTGCTTTCGAGAGAAGATGTGGAGCTTGTATCAATCTGTCTGCCTCCGTCAATGCATATGGAGGCTTCTGTCGATTTCATGAGAGCTGGAAAGCATGTCATATGCGAGAAGCCAATGGCTGCCTCTCTTGAGGAAGCTGATATCATGAATGAGACAGCGAGGAAAACAGGCGTGATTCTTTCTGTCATCTCTCAGAACAGGTACAGAAATAATCTTTACAAAGCGAAGAAGATCCTCGACTCGGGTATTCTCGGACGGATTCTATTCACAAAAGTCAATTCATTCTGGTTCCGGGGCTCAAATTACTACACGCTCTGGTGGCGTGGCACATGGGATAAGGAAGGCGGAGGTTGCACGCTCAATCATGCGGTACATCAGATTGATATCCTGAATTATCTTATGGGAGAGCCGGAATCCATTACATCAGTCATGGCGAATCTCAATCATGATAACGCCGAGATAGAGGATATATCGCTATCAATACTGCGATACCCTAACGCGCTTGCGGAGATGAATGTGACGCTATGCAATCATGATGAGAGACAGGAATTCGAGATAGTGACGGAAAATGCGACTATCACGATTCCATGGTCTGTGCATGCTGTGAAGCAGCTTCCGAATGGATTCTTCACAGAGGATCATGTGATGGAGAAAAAGATACAGGATGCATACGACAGCATCCCGGATCTGAAGCTGGAATGCCATGCGGCACAGCTTGAGAATGTGCTGAAGGCTATCAGTGGCGAAGAACCGCTCCTGATAGATGGTGATGACGGTAAAAGAGCACTTGATGTCATCTATGGAATATACCAAAGTGCGATAGAAAAACATGAGGTTGCCATTCCCGTGGATAGCAAATCTCCATTCTATACGAAATCAGGAATGCTGGAGAAAGCTCCTGTATATCATGAGAAAAGCGTCTCTGTTGATAATCTTGATGGCGAGATAACGCTGGGAAGGAATTGAAATGGGCGTTGAAAGCGGGATGAACTATGCACCTGAAGGAAAAGCTTCGGCTGTTGTCGGCAAGGGAGAGTTCCGTGTCGGCGTGATTGGCCTGGAGCATGGACATATCTATGGCATGTGCAAAGGGCTGAGGGAAGCTGGTGCTGAGATCTGCATGGTCTATGATCCTGATGAGAAGAAAGTTGAGGCCTTCCGCTCTGTCTTCCCGGAGGCTGTGCCGTCTTCACCTGATGATATATATCACAGCCAATCCATAAGAATGATTGCATGCGCCTCGATTGCGTCTGAACGAGCTGAAGTGGGGATGAAAACGCTGGATTCCTCTAAGGATTTCTTCTCTGACAAACCTCCATTTGTCTCGCAGAAGCAAGTTGACGAAGCAAGACGGAAGGTGGAAGAGACGGGGCGGCGGTGGTTCGTCTACTATAGTGAACGCCTTCATGTCGAAGCCGCTGTGTATGCTGAAAAACTCATTAGGGACAAGGCAATAGGCGATGTTGTCGAGATAAGAGGATGGGGACCCCATAGAATCGGGTCTTCCGAACGCCCTGGATGGTTTTACGAGAAAGATAAGTACGGGGGCATCCTCACTGATATTGGCTCACACCAGCTTGAGCAGATCCTCACGTATGCAGGTGCATCTGATGCCACGCTCATCGCAAGCAGAGTAGGCAATCTTCATCACAAAGCGCACCCAGGGCTTGAGGACTTCGGGGATGCCATGTTCGTGACAGATAATGGAATTCCCTGCTATGTCAATGTTGACTGGTTCACGCCTGACGGGCTTGGGTCATGGGGCGATGGCCGTATGATCATAATCGGTACGAAAGGCTACATTGAACTTAGAAAATACATAGATGTTGCAGCTGAAAATACACCAGATCATGTTATCCTAGTAGATGATAAGGCGGAGTATCATTACAAAGTGAATGGAAAGGTAGGCTATCCTTTCTTCTCAGCGATGATTCTCGATTGTATCAACGGGACAGAGACCGCGATAAAGCAGGAGCATGTCTTCAAAGCAATCGAGCTCGCGATAGAAGCAGAGGATAAGGCTATCCATATCTGAGTGGAAAACAAAACAAAAGAGAGGAATAAATGTATTTCGGAGCAATCGATCAAGGTACAACAAGTACAAGATTCATACTTTTCTCGGAAAAGGGTGAAATCGCGGCAAGCGCTCAGAAGGAGCATAAACAGCATTTTCCTAAGCCGGGCTGGGTCGAGCATGACCCTGAGGAAATCTGGAAAAACACTTCTGATGTCATAAAGGAGACCATCAGGAAGGCTGATATAAAGCCTAGCGAGATAAAGGGAATAGGCATAACGAATCAGAGAGAGACTGTCATTGCATGGAACAGGGAAACTGGGAAGCCTTACTACAATGCAATCGTCTGGCAGGATCTGAGAGGTACGGATCTCATCAACTCCATCAAGGAAAAGGGGCTGGAGAAGGAAATCCAGGAGACAACAGGGCTGATTCTCAATCCATATTTCTCCGCGTCGAAGATTGTCTGGCTTCTTGATAACATCCCGGGACTCAGGGAAGATGCAGAGAACGGCAAGGCTGTTTTCGGTACTATTGATTCATATCTTGTATGGAAGCTTACAGGAGGCAAGATATTCATAGCTGATGTGACGAACGCATCCAGATACCTTCTGATGAATCTCCGTACATTAAAATGGGATGAGAAGATGCTTTCGCTTTTCGGCATACCGGAGAAAGCTCTTCCAGAGATTGTCCCATCCGCTGGCCGTATCTATGGTTATACGGAGACTGATGGTCCATTCGACGCCGCTGTTGCAATAGCTGGAATCCTTGGCGATCAGCAGGCTGCGCTTTTCGGTCAGGCTTGTTTCAAGCCCGGAACAGGCAAATGCACTTATGGAACCGGATGCTTCCTGCTTGCCAATATCGGAAAGAATGTGTGCTTCTCCAAGAACGGGCTTCTGACGACAGTGGCTTACCAGATAGAAGGAGAAGAGCCTGTTTATGCTTTCGAAGGCTCTATAGCTGTCGCTGGCTCTCTCGTTCAGTGGGCTAGGGACAATCTGAAGATCATCAAGAATCCACAGGAGCTTGACCAGCTTGCAGAGGAGGTCGCGGATTCAGGCGGTGTATATGTCGTTCCTGCATTCAGCGGACTCTTCGCGCCATATTGGCGGAGTGATGCACGTGGTGTCATCGCAGGTCTTACTGGCTATACAGATAGGCGGCATATATCACGGGCGATACTTGAGGCTACAGCTTTCCAGCTTTTCGATATCGTGAAGGTACTTGAGATGGATTCAGGCATAACGATGAAATCGATGAAAGCTGATGGTGGTCTGACAAACAGCCGGCCTCTGATGGCTTTCCAGGCTGACATCCTCGGTATTCCTATCATAAAGCCAAGGATTCTTGAGACAACAGCGCTTGGTGTGGCATTTGCCGCCGGTCTCACAACTGGTGTCTACAGCAGCCTTGATGAGCTTTCATCCCTCTGGCAGGAGAAAGAGAGATTCGAATGCTGCATGACAGATGAAGATAGAGATAACAGAGTCAATTTCTGGCACAAGGCTGTGTCCAGAACACTCTGCTGGATGGAGAAAAAATAGATGATTTACGATGCTGTTATCATTGGTGGCGGTGTTGTTGGTACTGCGATAGCATGGCAGCTTGCCCGCTACGATATTTCCATTCTTCTTGTCGAAAGGGAGAGTGATTTCTGTGAGGGCACCTCAAAAGCCAATAGCGGAATAGTCCACTCTGGTTATGATCCCATTCCGGGCTCTCTGAAGGCGAAGATGAACATCAGAGGCAATCAGATGATCAGGGAGCTTCGCGATGTCCTTGATTATGACTTTGTACAGAATGGTGCAATGGTTCTTGCTTTCTCCAAAGATGAGCTTGTACAGCTTGAGACGCTTAGAAGGCAGGGTATTGAGAATGGAGTGCCGGGAATTGAAGTCCTTGACAGGGATGAGATACTGAGAAGGGAGCCGAATCTCAGCAAGGATGTGCTATCTGCACTTTTTTTCCCTACAAGCGGAATAATCTGTCCCTTCTCGCTCACATACGCTTTCTGGGAGAACGCACATGCGAACAATGCGGAAGCCAGACTCGGATGCGATGTGAAGAATATAGAGAAGAATGGGGATATCTTCATCCTCACGACATCAGCGGGAGTTGTCGAGGCACGTACGGTTATCAATGCCGCGGGTGTTTATGCCGATTTGATAAACAATATGCTGAGTCCCAGAAAGATCACGATAACACCAAGGCGCGGAGAGTATGTCCTTCTGGATAAGACTGAACGAGGTTTCGTGAAATCAACGATATTCCAGATGCCCACAGCGGCGGGGAAAGGTGTTCTTGTGACACCTACAGCGCATGGGAATATCCTTGTTGGACCGGATAGCGTGGATATTGCAGACAAGGAGTGCACCGCAACTGATTCAGAGGGCTTGGATTATGTGATGAGAAGTGCCCGTAAGAGCGCGCCTGAAGTGAATTTCAGGAAGATCATTACAAGCTTCTCCGGATTGAGAGCCCATCCTGAGGGTGGTGATTTCATCATCGATATGCCTCTCCCTGGCTTTTTCAACGCCGCGGGTATCGAATCTCCAGGTCTGACTTCATCACCGGCAATAGGCGAGATGGTTTCTGAGATGGTTTCTGATTATCTCAAGGCAAAGAAGAAGAGCCGCTATATCGAGGAGAGAAAAGGAATAGTCAAATCCGCGCTTCTTCCACCTGCTGAGCGGGCTAGGCTCATAGATTCTGATTCCCGCTATGGAAACATCATATGCAGATGCGAGGAAATCTCCGAAGGTGAGATAGTGGAAGCAATCAGACGGGGTGCGACAACGCTTGATGGTGTCAAGAGACGTGTCAGAGCTGGCATGGGGCGCTGTCAGGGAGGATTCTGCACACCTCGCGTAATGGAGATACTTTCAAGGGAGCTTCATGTTCCTATGGAAAGCATACGGAAGAATAATAGAGGCTCAGAGGTGCTTGTATGAGAGAGCTTGTTGTTATAGGAGGCGGAGCTGCAGGACTTGCTGCTGCAGTTTCAGCTTATGATAGCGGTATCCGAGATATCCTTATTGTCGAAAGAGGCACCGAACTTGGTGGAATACTCAATCAGTGCATACATAATGGCTTTGGTCTTCATACATTCAAGGAAGAGCTTACAGGCCCTGAATATGCCTCCCGCTTCATAAAGGAAGCTGAAGAGCGCGGTATCGAGCATGTCCTAGGTGCGATGGTTATCGATATAAAGCCGCATTGCGTGACTTATGTGTGTCCGTCCGGAGTTGTCATGGAAGAGACAAAGGCGATAATCCTGACGATGGGATGCCGCGAGAGACCTAGAGGAGCCTTGAATATTCCTGGTTACAGGCCCGCTGGAATATTCAGCGCGGGAACAGCTCAGCGACTTGTGAATATCGAGGGATACGATGTCGGGAAGCGCATTGTGATTCTTGGATCTGGGGATATCGGGCTGATAATGGCACGGCGTCTTACACTTGAAGGCGCTAAAGTCCTCGCTGTCGCTGAGATCATGCCTTATTCGGGAGGACTGAAGAGGAATATAGTGCAATGTCTCAATGACTATTCGATTCCTCTCTATCTTTCCCATACAGTTGTCGATATAAAAGGCAAGGAAAGAGTCGAAGGTGTTACGATAGCGGCAGTTGACGAGAACAGAAAACCGATAAAAGGCAGTGAGATTGAGTTTGAGTGTGATACGCTTCTTCTCTCTGTCGGACTTCTCCCTGAGAATGAGCTTTCGAGCAAAGCTGGTGTGGCTCTTTCTCCTGTGACGAATGGCCCTGTTGTCAATGACAAGCTTGAGACATCTCTTGATGGTATTTTCGCGGCAGGCAATGTCCTTCATGTCCATGATCTTGTGGACTACGTTTCCGAAGAAGCGGCAATCGCTGGAAGGAATGCAGCAGAATACATCAAAGGCAGCTTCGTGGAAGGTGAGCGTGTTGCCGTGAAAGCTATCAATGGCGTGAGGTATACAATTCCACAGTATATTTCGAAGGAGGCCGGCTCCGTGACTATCCGATTCAGAGTCTCAGGCGTCTTTGAGAATAAATATATTGTCGTCAGAAAGGGAGATGATGTGATCAAACGCATAAAGAAGCGTATCCTGACTCCTGGCGAGATGGAGAAGGTGGAGCTCTCATCTGTCGATTTCAATGATGACATCACACTGGAGGTCTCAAATGGCTAAAAGCGAGTTCATATGCATAAACTGCCCGCTCGGATGCATGCTGACAGTCGAGTATGATGGGAATGAAATCATCTCTGTGAAAGGCAACACATGTCCACGTGGTGATAAATACGCACGTCAGGAGCTTCTTGCTCCGAAACGCACTGTCACTTCAACAGTCAGAACAGAGGGAAGCGTACATAGGAGAGTATCAGTCAAGACAGTTCCTGAGATACCGAAGAAGGATATCTTCCGTGTCATGGAGGAAGTGAAGCGGACAGTTGTATCGCCTCCGCTGAAAATCGGGGATGTCATTATCCATGATATCGCTGATACAGGCTCTGATCTGGTCGCGACATCAGATCTTGGTGAATAAGAAATGCCCTGCCTTCGCGGCGGGGCACATTTCAGAGTGTTTTCGCGAAGTCAGAAATAGCCTGAAGCCCTTTTCTGAGTGTCTCCGTATCGGAGCCATAGCCTATACGTATGCACTTCTTCTCCTCGAAAGCATCTCCAGGGGTCACGAAGGCACCTGTCTTCTCATAAAGCGCCTGGCAGAAATCATAGGAAGGTATATCGAAATCATAATAGACAAGAGTTGTTGTTCCCGCTTTCGGCTTCACGAAAGAAAAATGACTCTCATTATCGATCCAGTCTGAAAGAATCGACAGATTCTTCTTCACGATACCGCGGTTTCTTGCCAGAAGTGCCTCTTTATGCTTCAAGGCTAGAGCTGATACCGCATCGTCGAACATGCCACAGCTTATGAGATCATAATCGCGATGCGAAAGGAATGCCCGGAGTGCTTCTTCATTGTGGGTGAATATCCAGCCCATTCTAAGACCTGCGAGAGAGAAGACTTTTGACATGCTTCCCACAGAGATTCCTTTCTCATACAAGTCAGCAACCGATTCGCACCAGATGTCCTCCTGTGTCAGATGGCGATAGACTTCATCAGAAAGGATGTACGCGCCATTATCTCTTGCAACGCTGATGATTTCTCGGAGCATATCACTTGGCATTAGCGCGCCTGTAGGATTATTCGGGTTATTGATGCAAATCATCTTAGTATTCTTTCTCATAAGCGATTTCAGCTCATTTATGTCCGGCAGATAATCATTTTCCTTCCTTAAATGCATGATGCTCACATCAGCCCCGATTGATTCAGGTATCGAATACAGCTGCTGATACGTTGGCATTATGCTTATGACATGATCGGACGGAGCGATGAGTGAGCAGAAGACATGATGATTGGCACCTGCAGCGCCATGAGTCGGGACAATAAGCTCTGGCGTGGCAGTCTTATACAGCTCGGATATTCCTTCTTTCAGAGCCTTGCTTCCCGTTATGTCACCGTAAGTCAATCTTCTGGCGGAGAAAGACGAGAGGAATGCTTCCTTGTCTTCTCCTGTGAGACTGAATAGTTCATCCAGAGACACTGAATCAACACATGTTTCTGCTATATTGAATTCAGCACCTTCTTCATATGCGTTCATCCATTCCTCTACTTTGAATGGTTTGATTTTCATGACAATCCTCCAGTACTACATATTGGATGTTCATGTATTTCGTGGTCAAGATATTCATGAGTCTGGAGAAACTCATATTTAGATAACCGTGCTTTCGTATATGCTATAATGAAATAATCAGGATAGGAGGATATATCACAGGAATAGATCAAAAGGGGGGTTACCATGAAAAATGAAAAGGAGTGGCAGAGAAAACTCAAGGAATGCTGTAGAAGCGTAGCAGACATCAGCGACAGATTCAGTTTTACAGATGAAGAGATCAATGAGCTCATAAGCATAGAGGAGCGATATCCGGTATGCATTCCGGAGTACTATCTCAGTCTCATTGATTCATCAGACAGGCATGATCCAATCAGGAAGATGTGCGTGCCGGATGTCATGGAATTCTCTGAAGGCGGTCTCAAGGATACTTCTGGTGAAGCTGATAATACCGTAGTGCAGGGGATGCAGCATAAATACAGGCAGACTGCGCTTATCCTGTCGACAAATCAGTGCGCCATGTATTGCCGGCACTGCTTCCGCAAACGGCTTGTCGGATACTCATCCGAGGAAATCGCGGAAAGACTTCCTGAGATGGCTGATTACGTCAGGCGTCATACAGAGATATCGAATGTGCTTATTTCCGGAGGAGATGCATTTCTCAACAGCAATGAGGTCATCATAAAGTATCTGGAGACATTCATGGCTATTCCGAATATATCATTCATCAGATTCGGAACAAGAAATCCTGTAACATTCCCATTCAGGATTACAGAAGACGATGGAGAGCTTACGTCTATCCTTTCTGACTTTGCTTTGAAGAAGCATATCATAGTAGTTACCCAGTTCAACCATCCGAGGGAAATCACAGAAGAATCGGTAAAGAGCATCCGGATGCTTTTAGTTGCTGGCTGTTCTGTTTTTAATCAGACTGTGCTTCTTAAAGGGATCAATGACAATCCAGAGATTCTTTCTGCCCTTCTCAACGAGTTGGTAGCAATAGGCATTAAGCCATATTACGTTTTCCAATGCCGCCCCGTTGAAGGTGTTAAGAATCAATTTCAGGTTCCTCTTATCAGGGGGTCTGAGATTGTGGATAAAGCGAAATCCATGATGTCTGGTCCTGCGAAGGCTTTCCGCTATGCGATGTCCCATCCGACAGGGAAGATAGAAATTCTTGGAAAATTCGGGAACTCCATGCTCTTCAAGTATCATCAGGCAAAGCAGGATGAGGATAGCGGACGCATATTTACCAGACCTGTCAATGAGTATGAATGCTGGTTCTAACATGATGCGAAGGCTGGTTTCCCAGCCTTCGTGACAGATTATGCTATAAGCGCATCCGCAGCTTTCTTCAAAGCTTCTATTGCCTCATCATCAGGTGCTTCATTCGCGATTACAGGCTCTGCAGCAAGGATAGCGCCATCAGAAATGCATCTTTCCTTCCATGTGCGCATCCATTCTCCATCTCCCCATCCATATGAGCCGAAGAGTATGATTTTCTTTCCTGCCAGGTTTCCTTCTACAGAAGCGAACATAGGCTCAAACACTTCCTCTTCCAGAACCTCAGCTCCCATCGCTGGGCATCCGAATGCGATGGCATCATGTGAGTCAACATCTCCGGGGCCGAATACCACTGGATCGATGATATCGACATCTGCTTTTCCTGAGAGTTCATCAGCGATTGCATTCGCCATGCTCTCAGTGTTACCTGTTCCTGAATAGTAAACAAGTGCGACTTTCATTTTTCCTCCTCAAGCTGTAACACACAGCTTTGCTATATCTGTTCCACGGATGAAGCACTCGATGTATTTCATCCGGCACTTTGACCATTTTGCGAGAATCCTTTCCGCTTCTTCCGGATTGGAATAGACTTTCCATATTCCAGAACAGAGCGCATTGCATCCTCTGTTTTCGATGAAACCTTTGACATCCTCTGGAGGATATCCAAGAAAGAGACCGACTTCGTGCGGACATGGCGATGAGAGAAAACGCTCTTTCAGATAAGAGAGCCTTGCATCGATTGTGTCTGGGTATCCTAGATGTTCCAGTATTTCTGCAGCTAATGGTGATGATAATGCTTTCTCCAGCATTGCCTGTCTGTACACGAAGATAAGACGCTGTCCCTTCATGTTTGCCAATAAAAGGAACTGCAATCCTCTCCGCTCAAGTTTCGCGATGCATTCACTTTCATTTTCCACATGACTGGCTGATATAAGCGAAGATGGTTTCATATTCGCCAGCGTGGGGGAGGCATGCATGACCAGAAGCTGCTCAAAACTCATATCATCTCCAATTAGTTAGCAATAGCTAACTGTAAATTTTAGATTAAAGACATTCTGAGACAGGGATGAGAGAAGGTTTAGATATCCCTGTCCAGAACATCACAGAGAGATATTAGCATATTTGGTTAGCTTATGCTAACTGTTTTGAATCTTTTTCCTGCAAATAATACAGAGTGTAGAAAAGACGCTATAATTCAGCTTGATATTGATATCTTTGTAGTCAAAATTAAGGAGTCCATTATCCATGATTTATCAATTCCATGCGCTTCTCGAAGGTAGTTCACCTCGGATGTGGAGACGTTTTCTTATCAGCGCTGATGATAACGCTGCAGATCTTATGCATACTCTTATGACGATGTTCATGATGGATGGGTATCACCTTTATCATCTGGAAGTCTATGTGCCTGGCATGTCGTATGGAGCAAATGCAAAATATGAAACAAGGAGCCAGATAGAGAATTCTGATGACTTCCAGATCTGGGGACCAGTGCCGTTTGCTGCAGAAGATTATAAGATTTCAGATCTTGTCAGGAATGCGGGTGAGCAGCTGCGATTCTTTTATGATTATGGTGATGACTGGACGATAAGACTCAAGCTAGAGGATATCCTTGACGATGAAAAACATTCTGGGCTTCTTCCATATGTCCTCAAGGGAAAAGGTGCTGGTATCATTGAGGATTGCGGTGGAGTATGGGCTTTGAATGATATGATGCAGGAAGAGAAGGAATTTGGCGTGTCAGAGGACGAAGAAAGTATTCTCGAGTTTGACAAAGACGCCGTGAATATTGCTCTTGGCTCCGATAGTCTCTGACTATAATGCCCTCCATACCAAGACGGCAGGAGGGCTGATTAAGCTGTGATCAGACTTTCTGACCAGCTTTTTTCTTTATGAGCTCCTTGCCGGATGTCACTACAATCGTCACACCGAGAATCACAAGAAGAACCGCCACGATAAGCTGAAGACCTTCGACCATGAAGACACCAGTACCGGCAGCGAAAGCTTTCACAAGCGCGATGAAGCGCTGTATCAGAGCTGAGAACGTAACAATCAGCATAATCGCAAATGGTGGAATAAGCGTTCTCATCTCTCTTCCTGTGACTTTGAGGAAGACGCAGAGTGTGATGAGCACAAGCGCGCTGAGAAGCTGGTTCGCGCTTCCGAAGAGTGGCCAGATGTTGGAGTATCCAACCTGCGTGAGAATGTAGCCGAATACAAGCGTGATTAGCGTTGATACGTACTTATTGCAGAGTACTTTTCTCCAGCTGGCAGCTGTATCCATATTGTCTACACTGAAAAGCTCCTGGAATGACATGCGTCCGATTCTCGCGACGGAGTCAAGTGTCGTGAAAGCAAGTGCGGATACACACATTGTCATGAAGCTCTGCGCGACGAAGACAGGAATTCCGAACATCTCAAGGAATCCTGCGACACCGGAAGAGAAAATCTGGAAAGGAGTTCCCACTGCTGCTGTGCCATCTGCTGCAGCTGCTGCACCTGCGACACAGAGCGCGATTGTAGCAAGAAGACTTTCAAGAATCATCGCGCCATAGCCGACTTTAAGCATGTCCTTCTCATTTGAGATTGTCTTGGATGATGTGCCTGATGAAACAAGGCTGTGGAATCCTGATACCGCTCCACATGCTACGGTTACGAAGAGGATAGGGAAGAGTGTCCCAAGCTGAGGATTCGTGAATCCCGTGAACGGCTGAAGATTCATAGTAGGATGCGCAAAGATAAGACCAAGGACAGCACCTGCGATCATGCCAATGAACATAAATGTTGACATGTAATCTCTTGGCTGCATCAGCAGCCACATAGGAAGGACTGCAGCAACGAAGATGAATGCGAATGAGAAGAGAACCCATGCCTGCTTATCCCAAAGGATGGGCATATTCATTCCGCAGATGAAAGAAAGTATTGTGAAGGCAAGGCCGAGTACAGCTTCCTTCCATCCAGTGAGCTTTGCCTTGCGCTGGATAAGTCCGACAACAATGGCGAAGATGATGAAGAAAATCGAGATGCTGCCTGCAGCTCCATTTATTGTTGCGCTCTCAACAAGTGTCTCTGCTCCATCGACAACTGTGAATGCATTGAATGTGCCTGCAACCATATCCGCAAACGCGGCGATTACGATAAGGCAGAAAAGCCAGCAGAAACCGAGGAAAAGCTTTCTTCCTGTTTTTCCGATGTATTTCTCGATGAGAAGCCCCATTGATTTGCCATCATTCTTCACACTCGCATAAAGTGCTCCGAAGTCTGTTACCGCACCGAAGAAGATGCCTCCGAGCACAATCCAGAGAAGAACAGGAACCCATCCGAACACAGCCGCCTGTATGGCGCCTGTTACAGGTCCTGCACCTGCTATTGAAGAGAACTGGTGCGCGAATACCGTCCAGCCATCTGTAGGTACATAATCCTGACCGTCATTATGAACGACAGCAGGAGTCTTTGCTTTAGGGTCTATTCCCCATTTCTTTGCCAGCCAGCGTCCATAGAGCATATAAGCTGCTATAAGACACACTGCGGCAATCAAAACGATTACAAGAGTATTCATAGGAGAGACTTTAGCGCTGTTTTTAATATGGATAAAGTATTTAAAGGGTAGAAATTGCAAAGAAAATATTATTTTTTTTCTGATGAAGCCTGCTCTTAAGCTGCTGAGTATATCTGCATCTTGAATCCAGTGATAGGTTTATCAGCTGGAGAGTATTGATTTGCATTTCTCATCTTCGGAATTGTTTCAGCAGATTTTTCTAGGTGTGCTGAAAGAAATTTTATTTTCATTTCAGCACATCGATATAAAAGCTTTAATCAGAAGAATTCCATAGCTGATGCAAGGTTCCTCAGCAATGCAACAACGGACCACGCCGCGATATCGCTGTTGGCAGAGTAGATGTCAACAACGGCTTTCAGTCCTTCTGTCTCTATTGTGATGCAATGATCATCGCCTATGAAGCTAGGCACGCTTGTGATTTCAGCCTGAGCCTTATCCGGCCCGACTGTCGCCAGAGCTGATGCCACAGCCACATTGACCTTCGTGGGAAGAAGCGCTATTGCATCCTTAGTCGAACCTGAGAAAACGCTCTCTTCGTTATCTGTAAGTCTGTCTGCATAAAGCGAGGTGTTCTTTAGTGAATCAGCTCCTTTATGGGTATGTATTCCTGCCTTGATATCCCAATTGTTCACTTCAGCAATCAATGCAAGTGTTTTCAAAACATCGAAACCGCCGACTGCTCCTGATGGTATGTAGATTTTCGCTCCGTTCTTCTCTGCTGTTTCCATTGCCCTGTCTTTGAATTCCTTATCGGCGAAAGCTCCTATGGAAAGTGGAATGATATTGATTCCGTTTTCAAGAGCTTTGATGGCAAAATCCTTAAGAAGGGCAATTGAAGCTGTCTCGATTATGTAGTCAGGCCTGAGAGAGATGACTTCATCCATCGAAGAGAGAGCCTTTGCCTCAGAGCCTTTTACAAGTGCTTCGGTATCCTCTTTCTCTTTCGAGTATGCAGCTACCAGCTTGTAATTTTCCAGAAGGCCATCTGAATAAGCCTTCTTCAGCCTGAATCTCGGGCAAGGCAATGCTGATAAAGCCGCGAAAGGGGTAGGGACTGCCGTCATCATCTCAAGCGATGTTAGTATCATCTTCGCAGCTTTCGCATTTATATTCCTCTCTCCGCTCTGCCGGATATTCGGTGCGACGGACAGCATAATGCCTTATGCACTCGGCTACGGACGCATAATCGTAATAGGTTTTCCTTTTGCAATCGTGGCAACAGTCATCAACTCTGCAATCCGCACAGATGGAAGCCCACGCTATGCGATGTTCTCGATGATGGTCGGAGCAATTCTGAATACGATTCTCGATCCGCTTTTCATCTTCGTTTTCCACTGGGGCGTGGAAGGAGCCGCTCTTGCGACAATCCTCTCACAGTTCATAGGGCTTCTTTTCAATATCGCATACCTGCTTAAGTTCAAGACAATCAGGTTCTCACGCTCCTCATTGGTCATGAAGTGGTCGATATCAGGGCGTCTTGCAAGCCCTGGATTTGCTAGCTGCTTCAACAACCTCACGTCAACTGTGGTTGCATTTGTTTCCAACAATCTTCTTACACTGTATGGAGCACTATCAGAATACGGGGCAGATATTCCTTTGACTACATTCGGGCTCTGCATGAAGGTTAGCATGATAGCGTTCTCCATCGGTATAGGTGTTGCAAGCGGAAGCCAGCCTATCATCGGCTTTAACTTCGGAGCGAAGAAATATGACAGGGTGAAGAAGACGTTCCTTCTGGGTTCAGTTGTCTGCACCATCATAACAGTGCTTTCCTGGATTATTTTCCAGTGCTTTCCTCTGCATCTTATAAGGATATTCGGCACAGAATCAGCTTTGTATGAACAATTTGCAGTCAGATGCTTTCGCATCTATCTGCTTCTGACATTCCTCAACGGATTGCAGATGTGCACTGGTGTGTTCTTCCAGGCTATTGGCCAGCCTGTCAAAGCCGCAGTCGCTTCCCTTTCAAAGCAGCTTATATTCTACATACCTGCAATGCTTATCCTTGCTCCTGTCTTCGGGCTTGACGGCGTTCTCATGGCAGGTCCGGTTGCAGATACTTTTGCTTTCATTCTCTGTCTTATCCTGTGTATCAGAGAGATCAGAAAGATGGATGGATTATCAAGGAAGCAGGAGAAAAGGATATGAATAAGAGAATCATAACAATAAGAGGAGGTTCGGAAGTGGAGGCCATCGTATAGAAAAGGCTGTGGCAGAGAGACTTGGCATAGTTCTATGACCAGGCATTGATTGAGAAGATCGCTGCAGGACAGGATTATCACATCCGCGTAGTGAAGGTGATTTGTGTCGAGTTCGGAAACAATGATGACACCTGGACATGGTGCTATCTCGATGTGCGTGAGGCGCTGACGAAAGCCAAGGAGCTTCTCATGAAGCTGGAGCCTGATGAGCGGCTTGTCGTCGGCACTGCCTATTGCGGCCAGAATCTGAGGACAGGAGAGATTCTCGAGCTTGTCCCTTCAGAGGATGACCTGGAAATCGGCGGAGTAAAGTAAGGGGATTACAAAGAGGAACTCCTTGGAATCGAGCCGGCTGATTTCAACAGCTGGCCGGAAGGAACACCTGAGCATATTTTCGGTGATGTGTGACGGAAAGAGGCGGGGTAGTGATGCTCCGCCTCACTCAGCTCTAGATATTCCTTTTTGAATGCTTCCATGAAAACACGAAAAGCTGCCAGCGCTTTTTATTATCCTACCTGATTTCCTGTTTCATATGCATTCTTCATTGAGGGATGTCCATTCGCTTCGTTTCGTTCATTTACTCCCCCTGCGAATATGACCTTTGCGATTCTTGCTCTCTCAAAGCAATCAACCCAGCCTTGCAGACATGAAATAGCTTTGTCTGGAGTATTTGCTTCGTTTTCAGCCGCTGTCAGGATAAGATAGATATCCTTGAATCTGTAGTCTGTATCATAAAGTGGATTTGCTCTATCCAAGAGCGTCTTCAGTTGTCCGGAGATTCCATAGTAATAGACTGGGGATGCGAATGCGATGACATCTGCATCATGCATTTTCCTGACAATATCGGCAGAGTCATCTGCTATACAGCATTTCTTTGTTTTCTGGCATGATAAGCATCCTGTACAGAACTCGAGCTTCTTTCCCTTGAGACTGATCTCCTCAGCTTCATTCCCTGCGTCCTTTGCTCCTTTCGTAAACTCTTGTGCGAGTAGTTCTGAATTGCTTCCATTTCTCAGACTTGATGATATGACAAGTACGTTCACGTTCACTTCCTTTCCATTATGAATTCATTTTGATATAACCATACGAGGGGCTGTATTTCAAATATCTTATTCTTTTCTGATTACATAGGAATAAGCTATATCTCCGATTATGTTTGCAATAAGGATGCAAACAATACAGAATCCATAGGTAAAATCTATTTAATCTGAAAAGAAATCAGTATTTGCTATTTTATCTTCATGAGCTTATGTTGAAGCCAAGGGGAAAAGATATGAGAAAAATCATGCTTACCTTGATGCTGATGCTATCAGCTACATTGACTTTTGCAGCAGGAGGTTCCATGAAGACAACGGCGATTACTACTAACGAGGTAGTTACGGACAATTATTACATTTTCGATCTTTCGGATAATGTCGAACGCACTGCGGTGTTCTATCCGAACAGGTTCGGAATCACGCTTGCAGGAGATCTCTATACACCCAAGAACCTCGATGAATCGCATTCCTATCCAGCTCTGGTGATCGGTGCTCCATATGGCGGTGTAAAGGAACAAGGGCCGGGAGTATATGCCAATGAACTGGCTCAGAGAGGATTTATCGTCCTCGCATTCGATCCCTCATACAATGGGGAGAGCAGTGGAGTGCCAAGGCATATTTCATCTCCAGAGATTTTCAGTGAGGATTTCAGTGCCGGTGTTGATTTCCTTGGGCGTCTTCCATATGTTGACAGGGAGAGAATCGGTGCGCTTGGAATCTGTGGTTCCGGTGGATTTGCGCTTTCCGCAGCAGCCATGGATGCCCGTATAAAGGCTGTCGCAACAGCAAGCATGTATGACATTTCCTCATTCGGAAATGATGCAACAGGCGAAGCTAGACAGCAGCAGCTTCAGGCTCTTGCAGAGCAGAGATGGGTTGATGTGGATAATGGAATTGCTTCCGTTTCAAGAGTGTATCCGGAAGAGGCACCATATGAAGAGATTCCCGAGGGTGTTGAGGGGCTTAATATCGAATGGTTCACATTCTATGCCCTTGAACGCGGATGGCATCCGAATGCAGGTGGTTCATTCACCGCGACAAGCAATATGGCATTCATGAATTATCCGCTTCTGAGCCATATCGCAGAGATATCGCCCCGTCCGATACTTTTCATAGTAGGGGAGAATGCCCATTCAGTTGCATTCAGCGAGAGGGCATATGAGAATGCTTCCGAGCCCAAGGAGCTTTATGTGGTGCCGGATGCAATTCATATAGACCTCTATGATAGAACGGATCTTATCCCATTCGATAAGATCGAGGACTTCTTCAAGGATGCATTCGGAATGCAGGTTTCAGCAGACTGAATCTTCTTCAAAGGATTCTTTCATCTTATCAAGGAACATGGTGGCAGCCTTCGTCAGAGGCTGCCCTTTCCATATAAGGGAAAGGTTATCTGAGATTTCCGGGGAAAGCGGACGGAATGCAAGGGAACTGTTTTCCGTATTGATTATCGAGCCATAGCCTATAACGTATTTCCCTCCGTTCTTTGCCATGAGGGAAGCATTGTTTATGAGATTGTATGTAGCGGCTATCTGGAATTTCTCAAATGCTGAGCCTGCCCATTTCGAGAGACGATGAAGAAATCCAGCCTGCTCTGAGACAACCAGAGGTTTCTCCATAAGGTTCCGCGGGGTTATTTCCTTCAGTGCAGCAAGCGGTGAATCGAATCTCATGAGAACACCCCAGATTTCCTTCTCATTGATAGTGAGGGACGAGAAACCTTCTGACGCCTGACGGCCGAAGATGATTCCGAAATCAAGAAGGCCTCTTCCTATCCTGTACTCTATATCCTCTGCGTTGCCGCTGTAGAAATGGAATTGTATGCCTGGATGTTCCGCCTGTATTGAATCAATTATCCTGATGATTCTCTCAAGGCTTCCCGCTTCTCCCATTCCGATATAGACATCGCCCTTCACAGCACCTCCTTCAGAGGAGATTTCAAGCTCTGTCTTCCTGACTATATCCAGGATTTCATCAGCGCGTCTGCGCAGTATGAGTCCTTCTTCTGTAAGCTCCAGGCGGCGTGAGCCTTTTTTCGCCCGGCTGAACAGCTTTTTCCCAAGCTCTTCCTCCAGTTCCTTCATCTGGACTGAAAGGGTTGGCTGCGTGACATGAAGGATATCGGCAGCGGTGGTTATGCT
>CALXKJ010000012.1 GCA_944388955.1 uncultured Spirochaetaceae bacterium
CTAAGAAGCAGTGCCCCGATATGGAAGAAGCAGGAAAAGTTTCGGCACTCGATGCTGGAAGCTCCATCTTCAAGACGCACGATATGTCCGGATAAGATGGAGAGCGTTCACCTGAAAGGTCTCCACTTTAAACCGGAGATCAAAGGTGTCTTTTGACCTTCTTCGGCCTTGTATTTATCATGTAGCTATGATTGACGGATTCGTGAAGGTTGCTGCGGCATCTCCTGAGCTCAGAGTTGCGGATCCTGCATACAATGCAGGAATGATTTCCGATATGATTCATAGGGCAGAGAAGGAAGGGGTGAAGATTCTTGTCTTCCCCGAGCTTTCCATCACAGGTTACACATGCTCGGATCTTTTTTTCCAGAAAGCCCTGCAAGACGAGACGCTCTCTGTTCTGAGCGCTATCGTAAAGGATTCCGTATCTTCCGATGTTCTTATATTCATAGGTTTTCCTTATCTTCACTCATCGAAGCTCTATAATGCAGCCGCCGCAATAAAGGGCGGTAAAGTCCTTGCGATTATTCCAAAGACGAACATCCCGTCATATGGTGAATTCTATGAGACAAGATGGTTCACTCCAGCTCCTGATGAGAATGAGGAAGTGGTTTTCCTTGGTATGAAGACCGTCTTCGGCAAGAAAGTTGTTTTCGATGCAGATTACCCATCAACGCTCTCTGTTGGCTGTGAGATATGCGAGGATCTCTGGGTGCCTGAATCGCCTTCGATAAAGCTTGCCGAGAATGGCGCGACGGTTATTGTCAATCTATCCGCGTCCGATGAGATCATAGGGAAGAACGAGTATAGGAGAAATCTCATCTCCTCTGTCTCCGCGCGTCTTGTCGCTGGCTATATCTACGCCGATGCCTCAGATGGTGAAAGCACCACTGATATGGTTTTCACATCCAGCTCATTGATTGCTGAGAACGGTAATATTCTTGCCTCATCCCGGTTTGATGCAGGTGCCCTTATTGTCAGTGAGATAGATACGGATAAGCTTCAGGGCGAGAGAAGCAGGATGAATACTTTCAAGACCGCTTCAGGCTATACGCATATCGATATATCCTTCAGGCACGAGAATACGAAGCTTACACGCTCATTCCCATCTCAGCCATTCGTGCCATCGGATGAGAATGAGAGGTCCTCGCGCTGTGAGGAAATCCTCACGCTGCAGGCTTATGGTCTCAAGAAGAGACTTGTCGCGTCCCATGCCGCGAAAGCTGTCGTCGGGCTTTCAGGCGGACTCGATTCGACGCTTGCTCTTCTTGTCACTGTCCGCGCGTTTGATTTATTACGTCGAGACAGGAAGGATATCGTGGCAGTCACAATGCCTTGCTTTGGTACTACAGAGCGTACGAAATCCAACGCTGAGAAACTTGCGAGTGCTCTCGGTGTTACATTCCAGACTGTTGATATCACGAAAAGCGTACTTCAGCATTTTGAGGATATAGGGCAGAGTGTTGATGACCTTTCTGTGACATATGAGAATGGGCAGGCGAGGGAGAGAACGCAGGTTCTGATGGATACGGCGAACAAGATGAATGGCATTGTCATCGGAACAGGTGATCTGTCTGAGCTCGCGCTTGGCTGGGCGACATACAATGGCGATCACATGAGCATGTATGGCGTTAATGCGTCCATTCCCAAGACCCTTGTGAGATATCTTGTCCGTCATAGTGCTTCATCGCTTCCCGATGATGCCGCTATTGTGCTTTATGACATTCTCGCGACTCCTGTTTCTCCTGAGCTTTTGCCAGCGAAAGACGGAGTTATATCGCAGGTGACAGAAGATATAGTGGGACCGTATGAACTCCATGATTTCTTCCTCTACTACATGGTTCGTTTCGGCTTCCCGCCACATAAGATATTCCGTATTGCTGTCACATCTTTCAGGAATGAGTATTCGCCAGCTTTCATAAAGAAATGGCTTATCGTATTTATCAGGCGATTCTTCCAGCAGCAGTTCAAGCGCAGCTGCCTTCCTGATGGTCCTAAGGTGGGTACAGTCACGTTATCTCCGCGCTCTGACTGGCGAATGCCTTCCGATGCCATCTCTGATAGCTGGATAAAGGATGCGGAGAACATTAAGATACAAGGTGACGGTGAGGCACTTTAGCTGCAGCAATAATGTGTGTCAGTGCTTATCATTCAAAAGATTCGTTTGATTGACGAGTTAAAAGCAATGGCTTAATATTCAATCAGAAAGAGGTACTGCCGATAGGCGGCTGACCTCCGATAACCGAAACGACAAAGTCGCCCAGAATCGCGAGTTCTATGGGTGGCTTATTTCTTTACAACGATAACTACTAAGCTGATGATGGATATCACCAGCGACAGCAATTCAAAATCCGTCATAAGCGCCTCCTTCTCCTAACGATGCCGAAGGGGCAGGAAGCAACGCCCCCTGACCTCCGATAACCAAAATACAGGAGGAACAGCCGCCTACCGCATATAGCAGTGCCATAGGCAATATATCATATAGCCTAAATATACTCAATTATTAATATTTATATTCGAATATCAAAGGGTATTGCCCAATATTTGCTATTAAATCTTTTTCAGTAAAAGCGCGGAAAGCCATAGCGTGAATATTCTCTCGAAAGGGATCCAAGTCAATAGACAATACATGTTTGATTGACGAGTTAAAAGCAATGGCTTAATATTCAAGAAGAAAGAGGCACTGCTGATAGGCGGCTGACCTCACAATCAAATAGTCATAAGACCGTCCTTGATCGCTACATCAAATATGGGCGGCCTTACTTTTTTTTCGAACAATTATCACTAAGCTGATGATGGATATCACCAGCGACAGCAATTCAAAATCCGTCATAAGCGCCTCCTTCTCCAACGATGCCGAAGGGTCAGGAAGCAATGCCTCCTGACATCCGATAACCGAAATACAGGAGGAACAGCCGCCTACCGCGTATAGCAGTGCCACATACAATATATCATATATTTTGATTATGCTCAATTATTGATGTTTTTATTCAAACATGAGGATATATTGCTCAATATTTATTATAAAATCTTTTCTCAGGAAATGAGCGGAAAGATATAGAGAGAATATTCTCTTGAAAGAGAGACATGCCGATAGACAATATATGTTTGATTGACGACTTAAACGCAATGGCTTAATATTCAATCAGAGAGGCACTGCCGATAGACGGTTGACCTCTGGAGTCCGCGATTAAGCACGGACGCTTATGCTAGCAATCCGCCCCTAATGCTTTCCATGGCCGGGGCGGTTATTTGTGAAGAGGAGAATTGCTGTTACAAGGGAGAGAGCCTTAGAAGCTATATCCGCAAGTTTCAGTAATATATCCAAAACCATATAAGCTCCTTTCATCATGAAGAATCCATGAAGCCTATACAGGCTCCAGTGTGTTACGACTGGAAGCCAACCGCCTATTACCATTTATAGCAGTGCCAAAGACAATGTATCATACAGGTCGTATTCTGCTCAATTACTAATATTATATTTGCAATATAAGGGTATATTACTCGATATTTATTATTTTTTTCTCAAAACTACGAGAAGTCCATTGGTTTAAATTCAGCTGCAAAAGAAAAACCACAAGCTTGGCTTGTGGCTTTGTGCAGAAAATCAGGCTGCTATGCAACAGCCATTTCCTTTCTTAGCTGTTTACTCTTTCGAGATATTCCTTAGTCTCTGTGTTGACTCTGATCTTCTCACCCTGCTTGATGAAGATAGGAACTCTGACGCGAAGTCCTGTCTCTGTTGTGACATACTTTGTTGCGCCCTGGACTGTATCACCCTTTACAGCTTCCTCTGCTTCTGCGACTGTGAAGACAATCTTTGAAGGAATGATGATATCAAGAACCTGATCCTCCCAGAATGTTGCTCTGTAAGTCTCGCCTTCCTTCATGAAGTACTCATAGTCTGTGAAGGACTTCATAGGAACATCAATCTGGTCGAATGTCTCTGTGTTCTGGAAATAGAAGTTCTCTCCATCGTTATAGAGGTACTGGAGATCCTTGTCCTCTACAGTGATATCCTCAGCATTGTCCTGGCTCTTCATTGTCTCGGCGAGCACCTGACCTGTTGAAGGGCTCTTGAGCTTAAGACGTACGAATGCAGAACCCTTTCCAGGGTTTACAAACTCACGTTCAATGCAGACAAACGGCTGACCTTTGATAAGAAGTGCCGTTCCCTTGTCAATCTGACCTGCTTTAATCATATTATCTACCTCTGATTAGACAAATTAGCTTTAACGGAACGTAGCATATCAGAAAGAGGAAACAATAGTAAAGGCTCTATCGTATCAAGACCAAGTGCGGCTGCAAGAAGTCTATCAAGCCCCATTGCTCCTCCTGATGACTGCGGAATCTCCAGAAAGGAAAATTCAGGATCAGAAGGGGATATCTCATCGCCTGTGCTTTCTCTCTCTTTTTCGAGGATTTCCTGCTCTTCTCTGAAATAAGCCTCGGTTTCGTTTTTGTCAGTCTCCTCGTCATAGCAGTTCGCGATTTCAATGCCGTTTATGTACATTTCCCATCGACGTCTGCAAGGCTTGTCGCTGTAGCGCTTTGCTAGGCATCTGATTTTATCAGGATAGTCTGTGAGATAGACTTCCCTGTTCTTTGGAAGCCATGGCTCGGCGTATGTGATGAATATCCTGTTGAATGTGTCATCCCAGCTTTCATTCTCATCGTATTGCAATGAAAGACGCTCTGCTTCCTTTCTTAGGTATTCTGTATCCTCGGCTTTGTCCATATCGACACCGCATGATCTGAGCATCGCCTCATGCATTGTTATCACTAATGGCTCTTTGTGCATCCATTCTTCACAGAGAGATGAGGGGATGGCTTTCTCTATCATCTCATGGGTTATGCCAATCGAATCCTTCTCGTCTGCACCGACAGTGTAGTATTCAAGCATTGTGAATTCAGGATTATGTATCTCGCCAAGCTGTTCTGAGTTCCTGAAGCATTGTGATATCTGGAAAATAGAGCCTGAACCCGCCGCGAGAAGCCTTTTCATGAATATTTCAGGAGATGGGATCATGAAAAGCGATGACTTCTCCATGAATGGGTTTATGAATTCAGTCCTGAAAGTCTTGATTGTCGGCTCCGGAATGAGATAAGGCGATAGCGTCGGCGTGGAGACTTCCAGATACTCCTTGCCGATGAAATATTCTCTTATGTTCATGAGCATCTCCGATTTGAGACGCTGGAAGCGGAAATTGTACATGTCGCGATTGTATTGCCCATCGATGCAACTTTCAATAGTATTTCACATATGCCTTGCTATACTACAGACGAGCCTATATATGCGCTCGCTACGCCTTTCTCACCATCAGCCATCGCCCTCATAAGAGGCAGCGGTGATGATATTCTTTCGATTATCGCTCCATATTTCACTTCAGATTTCCGGAAATATCCCTCATCCCATGCGATTCATGGCTTCTTGAAGGGTACGGATGGGAAGAATATCGATGAGGTGATGATCATCAAATATGAGAAAGGACATGGCTACACATCTGAAGAAGCCTTTGAGATTATGTGCCATGGCTCACTTCCTGTCATCAGGAGCATTGAGGAGCTTCTGGAGGCAATCGGCATAAGAAGAGCTGAAAAAGGCGAATTCACATACAGGGCATTCATGCATGGCAGGATGGATCTCACTGAAGCTGAGGCTGTGGAGGAGATTGTGCGCTCTAAAAGCGAGAAGGCAGGCTCTGAAGCTCTCTCCAGGCTTACCGGTGCGATAAAGCGTGAGGCTGAGGATGCTAAGGAAAGGATACTCAACATCCTCGCGTCGCTTGAGGTCCAGCTCGATTACGGAGAGGATGAGATTCCTGAGGATTGGGAATTCCCCCATGATGAAATCTGCTCAATTATCTCAAGGCTGGAGGCTATTGCTGCGACATATTCAGCATCGAGACTCTATTCAGAAGGTGCGAAAGTCGTCATCGCTGGACGCACTAATGCCGGCAAGAGCTCTTTGTATAATGCCATACTGAAGGAAAACAGGGCTATAGTCTCATCAGAAGAAGGTACTACCCGCGATTATCTTGAGACAGATGCCTCGATAGATGGTATTCCTGTGCGTCTTTTCGATACAGCCGGTATAAGAGAGACTGATGGAGAGGTGGAGAAGGAGGGAATAAAGCGCTCCGAGGCTCTGATGAGCGATGCTGATCTGGTTGTATATGTTATAGATCCTCGTGATGATGATACCCCGCCTTCTGGTGATAACACGCTTACTGTCTATTCCAAGCGTGATATAACACTCCGTCCGGATGCGATTTCTTTCTCGTCAGTTACGGGAGAGGGACTGGATGAGGTTATCAGGAAGATTGCTGAATGTCTTATGAAAGGCAATACCTTTACCTCATCTGTCCCTTCCATCGATTCTGAGAGGCAAAGAGATAAGCTTCTGGAAACAGCTGCCGCTCTCAGAGATGCGGAAAAGGCTGTCTCTTCCGGTTATGATATCATAGCGCTTTATCTGCAGAGCGCGCTCTCATTGCTAGGGGAGCTTACAGGTGCAGTGACAGGGGAGGATGTCCTTGAGCGTCTCTTCTCATCTTTCTGTCTGGGGAAATGATATGCGTGATTATGATGCGATAGTAATAGGTGGAGGGCATGCGGGCATTGAAGCCTCGCTGGCCCTTTCAAGAGAGGGCTTTGAAACTCTTCTCATAACACAGTCACTCGATGCGATAGGACGCATGAGCTGCAATCCATCGATAGGAGGGCTTGCGAAAGGCAATCTTGTGCGTGAGATTGACGCTATGGGCGGTGAGATGGGGCATCTTATCGACAAGACGATGATACAGATGCGTATTCTCAATCGCAGAAGGGGACCTGCGGTTCAGGCACCCCGCGCACAGGCTGACAAGTTCAGCTACTCGCGGCTTGCGAAGGAGACCCTGGAGAAGGAGCACCATCTCCATCTTTTCATGGATACTGTCGTCGATATGATTGTCGATGGAGGAAGAGCAGCCGGTGTCATCACTGAGCGTGGCTGGCATATCTCCGCAAAGACTGTGGTTCTCACTACTGGTACATTCATGGATGGCAAAATATTCATAGGTGAGTATGATGCCTCTTGCGGACGCCTGGGAGAGAGTGCAGCTATAGGGCTTGGAGACAGCCTCAGACGCCTCGGATTCCATACAGGACGCATGAAGACAGGCACACCTAGCCGAGTCCGCTTCTCATCCCTCGACCTTGATGAGATGGAAGTGCAATATGGGGATGCGATTATGGAGCCATTCTCTTTTGAGAGCGAGACAATCGAGAGGCCATCCCTTCCTTGCTACATCACATACACAAATGAGACGACCCATAGGATTATCAGAGATAATATCAGCCTTTCCCCGCTCTATGGTGGTAAGATTGTCGGCAAAGGACCACGTTACTGCCCGTCAATTGAAGACAAAGTCGTGCGCTTCCCTGACCGTGAGCGGCATCAGATATTCGTGGAGCCAGAGGGTGTGGGGACTGAGGAGATGTATCTCAACGGGCTCTCTTCGTCGCTTCCAGAGAGTGTACAGCATGATTTCATCCATTCCATTCCTGGGTTGAGGCATGCCGAGATTATGAGACCTGCATACGCAGTTGAGTATGATTATCTTGATCCGATGGATCTTTATCCATCGCTTGAGAGCAAGATTCTTCCATCTCTTTTCATAGCAGGTCAGACCAATGGCACATCCGGTTATGAGGAGGCTGCGGCACAAGGTCTTATCGCTGGAATGAATGCAGCTCAGCTGCTGAAGGGTGAGAAGCCTGTTATCCTTTCCCGTACAGATGCTTATATAGGTGTTCTCATAGATGACCTTGTCACGAAGGGAACGAAAGAGCCATACAGGATGTTCACATCGCGCGCTGAATACAGGCTTTCATTGCGTCATGATAACGCAGATCAGCGTCTTACTGAGATTTCCTACAATGCAGGACTTGCTACGAAGGAAAGAATGACGAGACTTGCGAAGAAGAGCGAGGATATACTCTCTGTAAAGGAAATCCTCAGGAAGACAAGAATGGATGGCAGAAGCTGTTATGACCTGGTCCGTATGCCTGAGACTGAGATAACCGAGCTGTCTATTCCAGAGCTTTCATCATTCCCGTCTTACGTTCTCCACGAAGCCGAGCTTGATATCAAATACGAAGGTTATCTCCAGAGACAGGAAAAAGAGACAGAGAAAGCAAAACGCATGGAGAATATGGAGATTCCAGCGGATTTCGATTATGATTCAGTTGATGGTATCTCCAGTGAGTCGCGGGAGAAGCTGAAGCTTGTAAAACCCCTTTCGATTGGTCAGGCTTCAAGAATCTCCGGCGTGAGAGTCACTGACATCGCAGTGCTTTCTGTCGCTGTAAGGAGCAGGAAACGTGGATAAGGAACTTCTTTCATCAAGTCTTGAGCGTATAGGTATAACCCCGAGCGATGAGCTTATAGGGAGAATACAGCTCTATCTTGATGAGATTCTTTTCTTCAATCCATCGCTGAAGCTTGTCGGCGCTGAGGATGCCGATGAGATTATAATAAAGCATGTGCTGGATTCTGCCGCGGCTTATCCAGTATTCTTGGAAAATACAGAAGCCTCTTCCGTGATAGCGGACATGGGCTCGGGAGCGGGGTTCCCGGGTGTTGTGCTTGCTATGCTCTTTCCGGATAGGGACTTCGTGCTTATAGAGAGGATGCAGCGCCGTTCGAGGTTCCTCAAGGGAGTTCTTGTGAGGACGGGACTGAAGAACGCAGAGGTCTGTGATTGTGATATCAAAGATGCCGAGAGAAGCTTCGATGCCGTCACATGCCGCGCTTTCCATCCTATTTACGATGCAGCTGATGAGGTCTATCCGCTGCTGAAAGAAGGAGCGCCGCTTCTTCTTTACAAAGGACCGCGTGTGAGTGTGTCATCAGAGCTTGATGTCCTTAGGGGAGAGGGCTGGAGCTTTGAAGAAGAGATAGTGAATCTTAAAGTTCCCTATCTTGATGAGGCGAGGACTATGGCTGTCCTCAGGAAGCTTAGAAGGATATGAAGAGAAAATACAGGCTATCCCTTGGTGTGGGGCTGGCTCTATTCTTTTTAGGTATTGCAGCCGTTCTGCTGCATTTCGTTTCAGGTTATCTTCCAGCCGCCGTGTCAGAGGCGATTGCAATCGCGGGCAGTTATATCGGTATAGGCAATGGTACGGCTTCAATAGTGCCATTCGGAGCGTTCCTTGCCATAGAAGGCTTCATTATTCTTATATTCAGGAAGAAGAAGCGGTTCTCTCTTTTCCTTTCAGTGCCGTTTCTCGCTCTGATATACCTGACAGCGCTTTCCTATGCGCATAAAGCCGCTGGAAATCCACAGCCTGAATTCATTCTCTCGAGAATCAACGCAAACCGCACGGAGCTCCTTCTGCTCTGTGTGCTTCTTGAAGCGCTTCTTTATGTCATCCTCATGCTTCTTGCCGGAAAGCTCGACGCGCGTTTCTTCAGGAAGGCGGAGAAGAGAAATCGCATGGAGAGACTGAAGAAGGAAAGAGAGGAAGCACAATCCGATGATAATGATGACTCACAGCATGAGGAAGAAGAGTTACCATCCCATGAAAAGGAAGATAAAGCTTATCTGAAGCTGAAGCGGAAGATGGAGAAGAAAAGGCTGAAAGAAGAGGCAAAGCTTGAGAAGAAAGAGGAAAAGAAGCGCCTCATAGCGGAGAAAAAAGAAGAGAAGCTCCGTCTTAAAGCCGAGCGCAAGGCTGAAAAAACTGATGATAAGCACATCGCTGAAGATGATGAGGATCGTTTCACCACTCCCGGAATGGAAGCTGAGAAGAAGGTCTATATAGATCCAAATGCTCCCGTCGATGTTCCTGAGGTGGGGGAGATGCCTCAGATGAAGCGTATCAGGATGGTAAAGCGCGATAACGCTTCCCCTCAGCCTAAGAAAACAATGCCACCTGTTTCCGATGTCTTTCCAGAAATAAAGAAAGAGCTGGAGAGAGAAGCAGTGGAAGAGAAGAAGGAAGAGCCTAAGTATAGCCCGAAACGCACTGAAGGCTTTCATAAAGGCGGCATGATAGAAGCCACGCTAGAGACGATGATCACCATGGCTGAGGCTGCCTCTTCAGATGATAAGCCGGTACAGGCTCCTATCAGGGGATTCGAGAAGAAGGATGAGACTGAGAGAAAAAATGACTCGTCATTTGCTCCTTCGAATCTCTCTCCGGAGCATCCTCGCTACAGGATGTTTGAATCGCTTACGCATAAGAAGAGTGTTTCATCATTCCCTGCGAAATCATTCGAGGCGGATGAGACTGCCCCTTCTGATGATAAGCCTTCTTATGGCAGCACATTCGTGAAAGACGAGATCGAAGAGAAAAAGCCCATTCATGAAGTGAAGAAGACATATATTCCTGAAATCAAGGAAGAGAAACCTGTTGTTGAGACACAGAGCTCGGAAGATGATGAGAATTACGATGATGAAACTGGTGAGATGCCTCAGCAGGAGAATGAATTCCTTTACTCTGTAGGTATTGGCGGCCTTGAGAGCAATGAGCTTGGATATGCTTCGATATCAAGGCGGCAGAAGGCAAGCTACAGCACTCCTCCAAAGTCTATACTCAAGGACTATCCTCAGGCGTCATCCGAGATTGATGATTTCACGAGAGAGCAGGGCGATATAATCGTTGAGACGCTTGCTGACTATCATGTTTCCGTGACGCTCGATGATATCATCAAGGGACCTACTGTCACGATGTATGAGCTTAAGCTCGGAGAGGGCGTGATGGTACAGCGCATCAAGTCACGCTATGATGAGCTCTCATATAGCCTTGGTGGTGTGCATATAAGAATTCTCGCTCCTGTTCCGGGCCGTCAGGCTGTAGGAATCGAAGTTCCGAACAAGACAAGGGCGGTCATTGGCTTCAAGGATATGCTCTATGCAATGGAAAGCAATCCTGATAGCGCGAAGCTGCGTGTGCCTATGATTCTCGGACGCACTATTACAGGCGAGCCCCGTACGATTGATGTGGCAAAGATGCCTCATATGCTTATTGCGGGAACTACAGGTTCTGGAAAGTCGGTGTGTATCAACTCATTCATATGCACGCTTGTATACACACGCTCTCCGCAGCAGGTGCGCCTTATAATGGTTGATCCGAAGGTCGTAGAGCTTACTGTTTATAATGGCATACCTCATCTGCTGACGCCTGTTATCACAGAGGATAAAAAAGTCGTCAGGATGCTCAAATGGTTAGTCGATGAGATGGAGAGACGCTATCAGATGCTTTTCCGCTTCGGTGTAAGGAATATCGAGGGACTCAATGACAAGATAAAGAAAGAGAATATACCGTGCGAGAAGCTTCCGTATATTGTCCTTATCATGGATGAGTTCGCTGATCTGATGGCGACAGTCGGCAAGGATATCGAGAACTATGTAGCGAGGCTTGCTGCCAAAGCGCGTGCTGCGGGCATTCATCTGATACTTGCAACACAGCGTCCGTCTACTGATGTCATCACAGGCACGATTAAGAACAACTTCCCGTCTCGTATAGCATTCGCTGTCTCTTCAGGCACCAACTCGAGGATAATCCTCGATGAGAACGGCGCTGAGGATCTCCTTGGCAAGGGCGACATGCTTCTCATGGAGCCTTCAACCATTGGCTTGCAGAGAATACAGGGTGCATTCCTTTCCGATGATGAAGTATATGGCATCGTGTCATATGCTCAGAAGCATGGCACCACTGATTATCTTTCGGAGGATATCTTTGAGGAGCCGCCAGAGAGCAGTGAAGGAGAGGGCGTTGAAGTCAATGTCTCCGACGAGGATTCCGATGAGGTTCTCTATGAGACGGCCAAGCAGATAGTCTATGAAAGGAAGAATGCTTCGGCATCATATCTGCAGCGGAGGATGAAGATTGGCTATAACCGTGCAGCCAGAATCATTGAGATGATGGAGGAGCGGGGTATAATAGGTCCGCCAAACGGCTCCAAGCCAAGAGAAATCCTCAAATATGAATGAGTCTTTCCGCAATGCTTTTTTGAGAGTATCATCTGCCGTATGAAAAGCGCCATTAGAAACGGAATAATCGTTGATGAATCGATGGCTGTGCTTCCTGTGACAAAGAGGGAAGTGCAGTATTCTTTCTCTGTATACGAAACGATAAGGACAGAAAGCGGCAAACCTGTGCATCTTCAGGATCATCTGGAGAGACTGAAGGCGTCTTGCCGCATGATAGAGCTTTCACATCCGTTCTCTGATGAGATGATTTCCTCATCGCTTTATTCTCTCATAGAGCATGATGCCATCTCAGACGCGTCATGCCGTATCCTCATTGTCGGAGGTCCTGATCCGCTCTTTTTCATCACTTATAGTGATCCGGAGCCATTTCCCGAGAGTTATTACAGTGAAGGTGTGCCCGCTATTCTCTACTACGGAGAGAGATTTATGCCGGAAGCTAAGACATCCAATCTCCTGATGCAGTATCTGGCGGCAGAGGAAGCAAAGAGAAAAGGAGCTTTCGAAGCCCTGCTTGTAAACAGGAAGGGTGAGATACTCGAAGGAACAAGGTGCAATGTATACGGTCTTTACGGAAAACGCATCTATACAGCCGCAGATGGAGCAGTGCTTTCAGGCATAACGCGTATAAGCGTGCTGAAAGCGGCAGAGGCTCTTGGCTTCGAGATTGTCTATACGCCTCCTACTGACACGAACTACCATATGTTTGACGCGCTTTTCCTGTCATCTACTCCATATGGGATTATCCCGCTTTCCTCTGTGAATGGCCATGTGCTCAACCGCAGGAGCTGGGAGGAGATAAGGAAAATCCACACGCTTGAACGCCAGTGGGAGAAAGAATGATGGCAATGGACAAAAGATAACAGAAACTATATTGTTCAGGTGTCACTTAAAGCAATTTTACCATTGAGGTTCAATATATGAAATTCACTGAATTACCTCTTTCTGAGGATGTTCTTGCCGGTATTGCAAAGGCCGGCTACACAGAGTGCACGCCTGTTCAGGAGAAAGTCCTTCCTATATCGCTTTCTGGAAAGGATGTCATGGTTCAATCGAAGACCGGAAGCGGCAAGACAGCGGTTTTCCTTCTCACAATACTTGAGAAATACAGCAGGAACCGGAGTGGCGCCGCTCTTATAGTTTCTCCTACCAGAGAGCTTGCGGTACAGATTGAGGAAGATGCCAGGGTTCTGGCTGCGGGTTTCCCAGATTACCGTATTGGATGCTTTTATGGAGGAGTTGGATATAAAGAGCAGAACGAGGAGCTTTCATCAGGGCTTAATCTCTATGTGGGAACGCCTGGCCGCCTTTTGGATTTCGCTAAATCCAACAAGCTCGATTTCCGTGTGTTTGATACAATCGTGCTTGATGAAGCTGACAGGATGTTCGATATGGGATTCTATCCTGATGTCCAATCCATGTTCGCGCAGATGGTCCCTTCTTCAGAGAGACAGACGATGCTCTTTTCCGCGACGCTCTCCACAAAAGTGAGGAATCTTGCCTGGCAGTATATGTCAGAGCCAGAGGAGATAGCTGTCCAGCCTGAGGAAATAACCGTGAAGAACATCACTCAGGAGCTTTTTCATGTGACAAAGGACGAGAAGTTCTCTCTTTTCCTGTCGATACTGAAGAAATTGAATCCATCATCATGCCTTATCTTCACGAACACGAAAGACAGGGCAGTCGAGGTCGCTAAAAGACTTTCGATGAATGGCTATAAGGCTGAATACCTCATGGGTGACATGCCTCAGTCAAAGAGGCTCAAGACTCTTGAGAAGATGAAGGAAGGAAAGCTTCCTTATCTTGTAGCTACCGATGTCGCGGCAAGAGGTCTGCAGATTGATGATCTCGAGCTTGTTGTCAATTATGATATTCCAGAGGATTATGAGAACTATGTCCACAGAATCGGACGCACAGCAAGAGCTGGCAAGACAGGAAAAGCCATCACGCTTGCATGTGAGGAATATATCTATGGGCTGGAAGCTATAGAGGATTATATCCAGATGAAGATTCCAGTTCTCTGGCCTGATGAAGTCGGGCTTGAGAGTGTCGAGGATAAGTCCGCTGGTTATCATTACAGATCCTACCGTTCTTCCGGAAGAGGACGCGATGATAGAAAAGACAGCTCCAGAAGCCGTGGCGGCAAGAATACGAGAAAGACGCAGAGAATCAGCAAATCAAGAAAGCCTCAGAAGAATGAAGACAGTGTGATAGAGAAGTCCAATACCGATTTCTCAAAGCTTTCTGAGATGTCACTTGATGAGAGAATGGCATATTACAAAAAACAGTATGCGCCTTCTGCCGCGCCTAAAAGCGAGAAGAAGAGACCTCAGCCGAAGAAGGCACAGAAGCCTGCTGTCCAGAAAGCACCGAAAGACAGCATGAGGAAAGCGCCTGAGCCTAAGGTTGAAGAGGTGAAGACAGAGGTCAAGAGCGCCAGAAAGGGACTTTTCAGCCGTATCAAGGCACGTATCTTCGGAGCGTGAGATGCTTAGAAGATTCTGCTCTTATTACAGATATTACAAAGGTCTTTTTGCCCTTGATATGTCTGTGGCATTCATTTCATCGCTTCTGTCGCTAGTTTCTCCCGCTATAGTCCGCTATATACTTTCCACAGCACTTCCCGCGAGGCTTTTTGTGGATATAATATGGCTTCTTATCGCGATAATCGTCATTTACATGCTTCAGGCAGGAGCGACGTACATAAGAATCAAGTGGGGACATTACCTTGGTGTCTACATGGAAAACAGAATGCGCACAGAGCTCTTCTCTCATCTTCAGGAGCTTTCATTCTCATATTTCGACCGCACGAAGACCGGAACGATAATGTCGAGGATCACTAATGACCTCTTCAACATCGCGGAAGTTGCGCATCACTGTCCTGAGGATTTCCTTATCTCAATAGCCACTATCCTTGGCGCGTATATCTTGATGTTCTCGTTCTCATGGGAGCTGGCGCTTGTTTCTGTTATCCCACTTCCTGTGATGCTTGTATATGGAATCATATTCAACCACAGGCTCAAGGAAAGAAACAGGGCTATCAGGCGTACGATTGCAGAAGTCAATGTCGCTGCCGAGAACTCAATCCAAGGTATCCGCGAAGTGAAAAGCTATTCACGTGAGAAGCTCCAGGAGAAGAAATTCAACGCTTCGAATACGGAGCTCAAGACATCAAGGGAAAAGATGTACCAGACAATGGCTTTCTACCAGACCGGGATAGGTTTCATGCGTGATTTCTACTACTTCATGACAATCGCAGGCGGTATAATCCTCATTGCCCGTGGTACTGTGGCAGTCTACGATCTTGTCACTTTCCTTCTCTATGTCTCTGTTGTTCTCCCTCCTATTGATAGGCTTATAAACTTCACTGAGCAGTTCACCCAAGGCATGGCGTCATTTGAGCGTTTTACGGAGATTCTCGATATTAAACCGCAGATTACGGACAATCCCGATGCTGTTCCGCTTGCAGTGAAAGACGGTACGATTGATTTCAATTCAGTTTCATTCGCTTATGAAAGCGATGATGGACGGGAGAGAGTGATAGAGAATCTCACGATGCATATTCCAGGAGGAAAGAAAGTTGCGCTTGTGGGTGAGTCAGGTGCAGGTAAGTCCACTATAGTCTCTCTTTTAGGCCGTTTTTACGAGCGTCAGGGTGGCTCGATAGAGATTGATGGCACTGATATCGATTCAGTTACGCAGAAATCTCTTCATGAGGCAATAGGGTTTGTGCAGCAGAATGTTTTCCTGTTTGATGCGACTATTAGGGAGAATCTTCGTTACGGTAAAGTCGACGCGAATGATGATGAGATGTGGAGAGCCCTTGAGAATGCGAACCTGAAGGATTTTGTCGCTTCGCTTCCGAATGGGCTTGATACTGAAGTCGGGGAACGTGGCACAAGACTTTCAGGCGGACAGAAGCAGAGACTCTCCATTGCCCGTATTTTCCTCAAGGATCCGAAGATTCTCATCTTTGATGAGGCGACAAGCTCACTTGATACCGAGAGCGAGAAACTTATACAGGATGCTTTCGACAGGCTTGCCGAGGGAAGGACATCCATTGTCATAGCTCATCGGTTATCAACAATAAAGGATTCGGATATAATCTTTGTCATAGATAAGGGAATGGTTGCTGAGTCGGGCACGCATCAGGAGCTTCTTGATAAGCGTGGTCTCTACTACAGGCTCTATTCCCTCAAGGATTGAAAATTGAAAGCATTCAGATTGACCATTGGTTTGATATTCCTCGTTCCTGTATTCCTTGTGCTCGGGATTCTCGCGCTTATTGTCGGCAATCTTCTTTCGCTTATCAGGCTGAGAAGAGCCTCGGAAGTCAGTGTGCATTTCATCTTCGATATCCTCATCTGGTGGATTTTCATCTGTCTAGGTGTCAGATACCATGTCTACGGCAAGGAGAATATCCCTCGCTGGGGCTCTCGTGTATGCTATGTGGCGAACCATCAGAGTGCTCTCGATATCCCCGCGATATTCGGTACAGGCGCATGGTGCGGAATCGTCGCTAAGAAGGAGCTTTTCAGGATTCCATTCCTTCATAGTCTCCTGAAGCTTCTCAGATGCATCTCCCTTGACAGATCATCGCTGCGTGCCGGTCTGCAGTCAATCCTTGCTGGTGTCGAGAGGATAAAGAGCGGTTATCCCATGGGTATTTTCCCCGAAGGAACAAGGAGCCGTACAGGAGAGATTGCTGAGATGAAGGCCGGGGCTTTCAAGATGGCGACGAAAGCAAAGGCGCTTCTTGTACCAATAGTGATAAAGAATACAAGGACAGCATTTGAGGCTATAGACAGCCTTAAGCGCGTCAATGTCTATGTTCAGATACTTCCTCCGATTGATACATCCATCATGTCCGAGGATGAGCTGAAAAATGTCCATTCTGTTGTGGAAAAGATGATCAGAGATACATATTCAGCGCTTCCTGAACCATATGCTCACCGCTGATCTCTCATTCAGCTATGCTGATGGAAGAGATATCTTCCATTCCCTCTCTTTCTCTCTGAAGAAGGGCGGGAAGATTCTCATTATCTCTGAGCCCGGAAGCGGTAAGTCAACTCTCTCGCGCATCCTTACAGGGGCTCTTCCTGGTTATACAGGGGGGACAATAACCGGGCATGCCGAGATTGACGGCAAAGACATCCTTTCGCTTCTGTCTTATGAGAGAATGGAGATGATAGGACGCGTTAGCCAGAATACCGACGAGCTTCTTTTATTCTCATCTGTTGAGGAGGAGATATCATTTCCTCTTATCAACATGGGGCTGGATAAGGAAGAGAGGGAAAAGCGTATTTCTTCCTCCCTGGAGTTTTTTGGTCTGACGCAATATAGAGGAGTTTCCACCTCAGAGCTTTCCGGAGGTGAGAAGCGCAGACTCATTCTTTCGATTCTCTTTGCTATAGACCCCGATATTTATATTCTTGATGAGGCTTTTGACGAGCTTTCACCTTACTGGAGAGGAAGACTCAGGGATACAATCAGAAGCTCAGAGCGCTCCATGATAGTTCTTGGCAGCCATATGCTTGGCGAGTATGTGGACACGTTTGATAATATCCTATCGATAGAAAATGGGACTCTTAGACCATATACTCCACATGATTCTTCGTTTGCAATACCTGTTATGAAGAAAGGCGGGTCTCTCCTTAGAGCTGAAGATCTTTCAATCGAGAGAATGCATAGAAGCGCTGGAAGCACATTCACGCTATCTGTTCCAGACTTCGAGCTGTGTGAAGGTGAGTGCGTCACGCTTCTTGGTGATAACGGCAGTGGCAAGAGCTCACTGGCGCGAGTGCTGTCGGGATTGCTGAAAGAAAAGAGTGGCAGTGTCTCTATAGACGGGAAGGCATTGACAGTGCGTGAACGGCGGCATGATGTGGCTTATCTCATGCAGAATCCATATGAAGAGCTTTTCCTGCCGACCGTTTCCGATGAGCTTGAGAGCACGGGCGCAAGCAGTGAGAGGATAGATTCAGTCCTTTCGCTTTTCTCTCTTGAGCGAGGTGAGTATGTGCAAGAACTGTCATATGGGAAAGCGAAGATGGTGCAAGCCGCGATTTTCCTTCTTCTGGGAAGACGATTTGCCATTCTTGATGAAATGGACAGCGCTCTCTCTACTGAGGATTTCTATAAAGTCATATCATCTTTTCTTGAAAACGGCACGGGCGTGCTTGTGATTACCCATGATATGAATGTGGCGGCAACGCTTCCAGGGCGTAAGCTCATGATAGAAGGCGGGGTACTCAATGAACATTAGCAGCTATATCTACGGGACATCTTTCTATCATAAGCTTGATGTGAGGCCGAAGCTCTTCTTCACTCTGCTTTTCTCTGTTATCTCATTCGTGCTCTCATCGCATATATCCATCGCTGTGATATTCATTCTTCCTCTGATAATCATGATGCTATCAGTAGGGAAGGGAGAGACATGGCGTTGCTATTCCCGCCTTCTTCCTCTATTCGTAATCATGATTCTTTTCATTCCATTCCAGAACAGGGATGGGCATTCCCTCCTTGTGGTTCGTGGCTTCACATTAGCAACAGAAGAAGGCTTCTGGAATGTGCTGAGGATAATCTCAAGGCTTGGCGGGATATCAGGGGTGCTGATGCTTCTTCTGCTTACCGAGAGGAATGAGAGCATCATAAGAGGACTCAGAGCCTTTCATCTGCCTTATAACGCGTCTCTCGCATGTTCTATGATACTCCGCTACATACCATATCTTGGACATCTTTTCTCCGAGATAAGGGATGCGATGTCTCTTCGGCTGGAGGAAGGTAAGAGAGGTTATCCTATGCTTCCCTCTATAACAGCCCTTGTCATTTCAGCTATCAGGATGATTCCTGATACGGCATCTGCGCTCGAGGAGAGAGGATTCGGAAGAATCAAGCCTCCCAAAGAGCGGATACCACATCCTTCCGGCTATTTAATTCAATGGCTTTTTAGTGTTATCATTCCGCTCAGTTTATTGCTTGTGAGGTAGATTATGGCAGAGAGCAACAGAACTGCTATGCGTATCAGCTTGATTGCGATAATGACAGCAATAGTCGCTGTCTTCACGCTTGTTATAAGAATACCATCGCCAATCGGGGGATATATATCACTCTGTGATGCCGCAGTTGTTTTTGCTAGCTATGCATTCGGCCCAGTTACTGGTTTTATTGCTGGTGGTCTGGGTACTGCTTTCGCGGATCTTATCGGCGGTTATCCGCAGTGGGCGGCTATTTCATTTATCGTTCATGGCTTTGAGGCTTTCATCATAGGCCTTATGGTCAGGAATGGCTCATCTACAGGTACTATCAAAAGCGTTGTTTCGATACTTACCGGTGTGGTGATGGCGATACTGGCTATTGTTCTCAGCCTTTATCTCTTCTCATCGTTATTCACCGCAGAGACATTTCTAAAAGAGGGAAGCGAGCATGCAGCATTCTCAATCGCACTTTCTCTTATCGTGCTTTCTTTTGTCATCAGTTTCCTTCTGAAAGGAGATGATTCGATGATTTCCAGTGTGGTTGCGATTGTCCTTGCTGTTGTCATAGTAAGTCTTGGATATCTTTCACTTACAACGCTTTTCGGTCTGACTATCATTTCAGAAGCTATTCTGGAAGTTCCTGGCAATATTGCCCAGAGCTCTGTCGGTGCTGTAATCGGCCTTGTACTTTATTCTGCAGTCAGAAAAGGCTTCAGGAATCTCGATACACTCAGGTGGTGAAACCTAAGGAGACCATATGAAAACGAATGAACATGATATGATTCTCGTTCTGGATTTCGGGGCACAGTACAGCCAGCTTATAGCAAGGCGTGTCAGGGAATGCGGCGTATATAGCCAGATTGTTCCTTTCACAATAAAAGCTGATGAAATAAGGAAACTTAATCCAAAAGGCCTTATTTTCTCAGGTGGTCCATGTTCAGTACCAGCAGAGGGTTCACCTCGTCCTGATAAGGACATCTTCTCTCTTGGACTTCCTATTCTTGGTATCTGCTATGGTCTGCAGGTGATGTCCCAGATGCTTGGTGGTCATGTCTCATCCTCTGGAAAGAAGGAGTATGGCCTTCAGAATATAGATATCATCGATAGCTCTTCGGAGCTTCTGAAAGCTGTGTCAGACAAGAGCCGTGTATGGATGAGCCATGGTGATTCCGTTGATAAGATCCCTGAGGGCTTCAGGGTAACTGCAACAACGCCCACGTGCCCATTTACAGCTATCGAAGATTCAAAGCGCAGATTCTATGGTGTGCAGTTCCATCCTGAAGTCGTGCACTCGGAGGAGGGCGAGAAGATGATTCAGTCTTTCGTCCTTGATATCTGCAAAGCCAATGCAGACTGGAATATGGGCTCTTTTGTCTCCGATGCTGTCGAAGCGATAAGGGAGAAAGTCGGCAACAAACGCGTTCTCTGCGGACTTTCTGGCGGTGTTGATTCTTCTGTGGCTGCTGTTCTCATCCATAAGGCAATCGGAGATCAGCTTGTATGTGTTTTCGTTAATAATGGCATGCTGAGGAAGAATGAGGCGGAATCTGTTCTTGATCTTTTCGGCAAGCATTTCAACATGAATCTCCAGTATGCGGATGCGACTGATGATTTCCTTTCAGCGCTCAAGGGTGTCACAGAGCCTGAAGCGAAGAGAAAGATCATTGGGCGCGTCTTTGTTGATGTTTTCTATAAGGAAGCGAGAAAGTGCGGAGATATTGCATTTCTTGCTCAGGGAACGCTTTATCCTGATGTGATTGAGTCCCGCTCCCCATCTGGCGGACCTTCTTCGACAATCAAATCACATCATAATGTAGGTGGTCTTCCTGAGGATCTTAAGTGGGAGCTTCTTGAACCGCTTAAAGAGCTTTTCAAGGATGAAGTCCGAGCGCTTGGAAAGGAGCTTGGTCTTCCAGATGAGCTTGTTTATCGTCATCCATTCCCCGGCCCAGGTCTTGGCGTTAGATGCATCGGAGAGGTGACAAAGGAAAGACTGGATACCCTCAGAGAAGTCGATGCAATCTTTATTGAAGAGATAAGGAAAGCAGGTCTTTATGGAAAAATCTGGCAAGCTCTTGCAGATCTTCTTCCTGTCAGAAGCGTTGGCGTTCAGGGCGATGAGAGAACATACAGGGAGGTCTGCACACTTCGCGCTGTTACCAGTGAGGATGCTATGACTGCTGATTGGTATCATATGCCTTATGATGTTCTTCAGCGTGCTTCAACGCGTATCTGCAATGAAGTAAGCGGTGTTAACAGAGTGCTTTATGATATTTCCTCTAAACCGCCAGCAACGATAGAGTGGGAGTAATTCCAATTTGTCTATAATAAGAAAATCGTTGTAATACAATGACTTGTATTATGACGATTTTCTGCTTTATGTCAGTTATCACTATTATTTCAGATTTTTCCTGCCAAATTCCTACCACGGAAAAATCTTTAAAACTGGTATACGTATTATTTCTATTATCTGAGAGCAAAAATAACTGATTGCAGATAAAAGAAATAAGAATCGATGTTTCCGGATAGTAAGATGCCATGATTCTGGCCTTCCGGGCTGGTTGCCAATCTGCTTTTTACGGCCTTTTCGTGCCAGAGGAGACTCCTTGATTAGGTAAACTGGTTGATGGCATGAGCGATTGCAGCAGCCACGGTTACCACCTAGATGAAAAAAAAAGAATTTTTACTCTATAATATACTGGAGGATTATATGGGCGAAGTCATTTACAGAATGGGTGAATTGTTCTGCGGTCCCGGAGGAATCGCTTATGGAGCACTCCATACCGATGTGCCGGGACAGAAAATAGTTCATGCTTGGGCGAATGATTTTGATTATGATACTTGTCAGACTTATATTCACAATATTTGTCCAGAATCTCCTAACAGTGTGATAAATGGGGACGTTCGTTGTCTAGATTTTGATAAACTTTCTCCTATAGATGCCCTTAGTTTTGGTTTCCCTTGCAATGATTACTCTATAGTTGGCAAGAAAAAGGGATTAGAAGGTGAATATGGCCCATTATTCGAATATGGAGCAAAAGCTTTGGAGAAGTTTCAGCCGAGATGGTTTCTTGCAGAGAATGTGAATGGACTTAAAGCTGATACAAAGGCCTTTTCTATCATAATGAACAGGTTCAAAGATTGTGGGTACGATCTTTATCCTAATATTTATTTTTTTGAAGATTATGGAATTCCTCAAAAAAGACATAGAATCATAATAGTAGGAATAAGAAATGATCAGCACAAGGTTTTTCATATTCCGAGTACTGCAGGATATAAGAAGAAGACTTGCAAAGAGGCTATTGAACATCCTCCGATTTCCAAAGATGCCCCAAATAATGAATTTACAAAGAATTCTGATGTTGTGATTAATCGTCTCTTGCATATCGGTCCGGGGAAGAACGCTTTCAATTCTGACATACCAACGGAATTCCAGCTTAATGTTAAAGGAGCTCGGCTAAGTCAGATTTACAGGCGTCTGGACCCTTCCGAACCTTCTTATACTGTTACAGGTTCTGGTGGGGGAGGAACACATATTTATCACTGGTCTGAACCTAGAGCTTTGACAAACAGGGAGAGAGCAAGGTTGCAGACATTCCCTGATGATTATGTGTTTTATGGGTCTAAAGAAGGAGTTCGCAGGCAAATAGGCATGGCAGTTCCTTGTGAAGGAGCAAAAATTATATTCGAAGCTATCCTAAAAACCTTTTCCGGAATTGATTACGAATGGACAGCTCCAAATATTACCGAAGAACAGTGGCGTCTAAAATGATTATTATGGAAGGGGGTAGGCGTATTGAGGTATGTGGATTGTGATATCAATGCAGGAAACTTCATCGATTCCTATAGAAACATAGGATATTCAATAGAGACCGCAATTACCGATATAATTGATAACAGTATATCTGCCAAAGCTTATGAAATTCATGTGGATATGGAATGGGATCCAGAGGATGAATCTTCTAAACCCTTTGTTAGAATTAGAGATAATGGTGTAGGCATGAATGACCAAGAACTGTATGAGGCAATGCGTCTTGCAAGCCGGAGCCCTTTGGATTACAGAGAGCCTGATGATCTTGGACGTTTCGGATTAGGGCTTAAAGCTGCCTCATTTTCTCAATGCCGCAGATTGACTGTAATATCTAGAAAAAAAGGATTTAGTGTAAGTTGTAAACAGTGGGATATAGATCATATAAAGGAAGAGGGTGCCTTTGAGCTGACTGATTGTACTCCGGAAGAAGTCGGGTTGTCTGATTCTGTGCCCCAAAACAATGGTACTGTTGTCATTTGGCAGAATCTGGACCAGCTGAATGTACCAGCGGAACTTGAAGCCAACAAGAAAGAAAAGCTGTGGATAAGTATATTGGATAGGGTCTATCGCCATATTCAGGTAACTTATGGGGATTTGGGAAAACAGATTTCTTTCTATTTCAATGACAATACTGTTGAGCTGTGGAATCCTTTTGACTTTAAGAATGTTGTTATTAGTACAGATGAGAAAATCCCGTTAGGAAGCAGTTTTGTAAGAATAAGGACTTATATCCTTCCTAAATCCATGACACCCGAAGAACAGATGAGAGCCTCATTGAATAAATCCATGAATGATATGCAAGGTTTCTATATATATAGGAACAATCGGCTAATCAAATATGGAGGTTGGCTAGGTTTACCAAAAATGACAAACAAGGAAGCCTACCGTTTGGCTCGAATAAGACTCGATATTGATAATTCGATGGATGAATATTGGCATATAGATGTAAAAAAAGAGAATGCTGTATGTCCTCCTGCTATCGTCGATAAACTCATTTCATATGCAAAGCAGGCTCGTGCAGATTCAAGGAAGATATTCCGTTCTAAGGGAAGAACCCTGAGAAGAAATTCTAACAATGATAAAGCAACCTTTTTATGGTCTTACGGCATGAAAAATGATAAGCCATATTATGAGATAAACAGGGAAAATCCTCTCATTAAGATGTTTATAGAGAGTCTCGATGATAGGCAAAAGAAAAATTTCAGCATAATGATTCGAGCTGTCGAAGACTATATTCCTGTAATGAGCATCCTTGAAACAGAGTCCGTATCAAATGGTGAATATATTGACAATCCTGCTTCGGTGATAACTGATGAGGAAATCGCTCAATCATTTAAAGATATGGTAGAAAGTTTGGTCACTTATGATGGACTGAATTTGAATGAAGCTATAGTTTTTCTGCGCTCTACGGAGCCTTTTTCTAGCCACCTAGAAATAGTCGATGAAGTAAGTGAAAGACTTAAGAAAGGAATTTGAATCATGGAAGAAAATAGAGAAAAAGCAATTGAGGATTTATGTTTTCAGCAAGTATACGATTATCTCGATAATTATGAGCAGAAGTTAGGTAGGCCTGTGTCTCAAGAAAGTCTTGAAACAAGGCTTGAAATGGAAGTCAGTGAGGTTTTGAATAATGTTGCGGGAAATGTTTATCCACCCGGAAAGGAAGAACTAAAACGACGTGTCAGAGTCAGACTTGAAATTGCAAAATCGCAAACTGATCAGCCAACTTATTCTCTTGTCGATAAAGCAGCAGATCATATCCCATGGCTTGAAAATGAAAAGGATAAAATAGAGTGGAGCCATTGGCAGATTTATCGAAATTATTTACGTAAAAAACAAGCTCCTTTAAGTCAACTAAAAGAAATTAGCAACAGTACTGAGCAGATTCTTTCTTATCTTGAAAATCCAAATAGACCTGCCCCTTGGGATGTAAGAGGACTGGTTGTTGGCAATATTCAAGCAGGCAAAACATCAAATTATATCGGACTCCTAGCAAAGGCCGTAGATGCAGGATATCGGATTCTTATTGTGCTTGCGGGTACCACAAATGATCTTCGAAGTCAGACACAGAAAAGAATTGACGAAGGACTTCTTGGCTATGATTCAAGTAAAAGTGAGCCTGGAAAGTTTGCCTCAAGTCGACAACATAAAGGTCGAATTATTCAGACAAAAACAACCAGTGATTTAAATGGAGATTATGGCAAGGCTATTTCTTTTGTTAACACAAGATTTGACGGGGAAGATGCAATATTGTATGTGGTTAAGAAGAATGCAAGTATTTTAAGAAATATTTATAGCGATTTACAAAACAATCTTGAAATTAATGGAAAAATTGCAGCTCCAATGATAATGATTGACGATGAGGCGGATAATGCCTCCGTGAATGGAAAGCAGCAAAGTTATGATTTGATAACAGGAAAACTTGTCGATAAGAATGAAATTGATCCTGCTCAAGTAAATAAATACATTCGGGCTATCCTTTCAAGTTTTGAAAAGGTTGCATATGTTGCCTATACAGCAACTCCATATGCCAACATTTTTATTATGCCGAATGAACCAGAAAAGAGAAGTGCACAGGTTTATGATGACAAATTAAAAAGAGATATCATAATTGGAGAAGATCTTTTTCCGAGGAATTTCATTGTAGAGCTTTCTTCTGGAGCAAATTACTATGGACCGGATAGTATTTTTGGAATAGAAGGAAAGCCCGGATTGCCAATAGTTTTAAAGACTTCACAGTTTGAAGATGAGGCTTCAATTCTTCGCACAAGCAAGACAGGCAAATCGGTAAAATTCATTGCTACTGAAATGCCAGAATCTATGAGATATGCAATAGATTGCTTCATTATTTCAGCAGCAGGGAAGAATGTTAGACGCTGTTCTATTATCCACAATACGATGTTGATTCATGTTGATCGGTTAAATGCAACCCAAAAGAAAGTACTTGAATGGGTAAGCGAATACATTTCCGGCTTTCAAAGTATTTTTAGAGTTGGAACAGTCAATAGACAGCAGTCATACTTAAATACCCTTTTCTCAATATGGACAGAAGAGTATTCCCCTAAGTTTGAAACTATAAAAAGTATGACTAAGGACACTTCTTTAACTCAGTTGGATTGGGAGAGTGTAGAGAAAGAAATCCGGCATGTAATTCTTTCTATTGAGTGTTTGGAAATTAATTCAAAAAATGGAAAGAAAGGATTTGAATATGACAAATATAAAAATGGAAGAACATTAATTGCTATTGGTGGTGACAAATTAGCTAGAGGTTTGACTCTTGAGGGATTATCAATAAGCTATTTTATGAGACATTCAAGGATGTATGATTCTTTACTCCAGATGGGAAGGTGGTTTGGGTATCGAACTGGTTATATTGATTTAAGCCGAATATTTGCATCTGAGCAACTAATTAGGAATTATCAAATTATAACAAAAGCTAACGAGGATCTTTCAGAGCAGTTCCATCAGTTAGCCACCATGCAACCAGCAAGATCGCCGCGAGATTTTGGACTGATGGTAAAGACGGATCCTTCTTCAATTCTTATGGTAACGGCCCTTAATAAATCCAAGAACACTACGAAACGTAAGATTTCGTTTTCAGGAAATGCTACTTCTATTCCGTACATAACAAAGGATGCTACCAAAAATAATGAAAACTACGAAAAGGTTAGAGCTTTTATTAGGGAATTAGAGGAATTAGGCCTAGCTTGTTCCAATGAGCATAACGCTTATATTTGGAAAAATGTGCCTGTAGCAGAAATACTCAGTGGATTTATCGGGAGAGAATTATATGTCGATCCGCAAAATACTCTTTATTCGTATGATGCTTTGGCAAAATATATAGAGAAGCTTAATAAAGAATTCAACGAGTTGACCAATTGGACAGTTGCATTAGTGCAAGGTGATGGTAAGAAAATGGGGAATGTTGTATCAATTACTGACACCATCTCGGTATCTGCATCATCGCGTACTATTTTTGATCCCAGTGAAGACAATTTTTCTTATTATGAAATTAACCAAAGACGGCTTGCTACCGGTACAAATGAATCAATTGATCTTACTAAGGTGGAATTCAAGAAAGCTTTGGATGCTACCAATGCGGCAAGGAGCCGAGAAAATAAGAAACCTACGACCACACCATCTCCAGTAGAAATTAGGAAAGCTCGGCCCGCAACTAATGCATTGCTTGTTCTATATTTTTTAGGGCTACATACAGATGATAACTCTGCTTATATTCCTGGTGTTTTTCCTTCCTTTATGATTAGTTTTTCCGAGTCTGGACATGGACGAGAAGAAACGGAAGTGGAATATCAGCTTAATGCAATAGCTGAGCGTGAATATAGAAAGAGGTTTGAAAATGATAAGTCGTGATATGAAGTCTGAACTATTAAAACTATTTGAAATACTTTTGGCAGAAGGGTTTGATAATGACTATTATCGCAGAATTGACATCCCCTCGGAAGCTGAGATTTATTTAGGAGTAAGTTCTGATAAAGAACCTTATTTCAGATTCATAGCAGAAAAAGACAAATGGAGGCAGATTGAAGAAATTCAGCCAAGAAATGGTTTTCAAATAGTTCCTGATACATTGTCAACAAATGAAGCAGCTACAAAAAAGGCCTATAGAATAATAAAGAGGAAACATATTGATAATGATATTTTCTTTTCATTCATAGCGAACCTGATAGAAGCTGTTTACAATTCTGCCTCTGTTGATTCTATTAGCAATCTGATAGATCGGTTAATGCAATGGGCTTCTTTTTTTAAAAAATATCCTTCGGGTATACTTAATCAAAAACAGCAGATTGGATTATTTGGTGAGCTATATTTTCTTCGGATGTATCTGGAAAAAGGAAATCTGAACATAATTAAGAATTGGAAAGGTCCTGATAAAGCTGCAAAGGACTTTGTATTTAATTCTTTTGCTGTTGAAATAAAAACTTCCGTAGTTTCTGACAACAATGTTGTTCACATTTCAAATGAATATCAACTAGATTCATCTGGGCTTGCAAAGCTTTTTCTTTTTAATTTATTGGTCGCCGAAGATAATGTGGATGGTCAAACCATCCCTGAAATCGTAGATGAAATTATGGAGTTTACTGTAGCTGATCAAAAGCTACATTTTAAATTCAGGACATTATTAAACGAGATTGGATATAATGAAGCTTTCAAAGAGCAATATAAACTGAGGATTGCTCCTCAAGTGTTTTATTGCTATGAGGTAACTCCTGATTTTCCTAGAATTATACCTTCAGATCTTAAGCAGGGGATTCATAATGTGTCTTATAGCATTGAACTTTCACACTGTCTTCGTTATTTGTATCCATATGGAGAATTCGAAAGCTTGGTATCTGGAGGGGTAGAAAGTGAGTAGTAGTACTGAACAGTTTTATAAAGACTGTATGATTTATGTGAATCGAGAATTAGAAACTTCCGGAGAGGAAGGAGATAATTGTGAAAACATTTTTACCCGAAAGATTATCTCTGATTTGAGTAGTGGAAATTCTCCTGTTGTAAGAGGCTATGACGATTCGGTTTTCAGATATGAATCAAGTTCAAGCAATTCTAAAATCAATGCCTTTCACCTGGATGATGTAGAGAAAGATATCATTGTTTATGTAACTTTTTTTTCTCAGGAACCGGAGCTGTATCGACTTGGGGCAACTGATGTGGATGCCTATCTTAGGAAGCTATCCAATTTCATGAAGATGATTGAGCAATTTCAAGATACATTGTTGTCTTCGATAGAAGAGGAGCATCCTCTGTATTCATTAGTATATGAACTTAAATCACACCCAAATGAGTACGATTCAGTCAACTACGTACTTCTTACAAATGGCAAGGTGGGAGAAATTAAGCTTCCAGCTTTTCGATTGTTTGGAAAAAAGGTAAATGTATCTGTTTATGATATAGAACGTTATAAAAGGTTCATTGACGGCCAAACTGTAGAAGAGATTATAGCTGATCTGGATATACTCGGGCATCCGTTGAAATGTACTCATTTAAGAATTGCTGATAACAGCTATGAAGTCTATTCCTGTATTCTCAGTGGCAATGTAATTTATAGGTTATTTGATGAATTCCATTTCCGATTACTGAATAGCAATGTGCGTACTTATCTGCAACTCCGGGGAGAAGTGAATAAAGAAATAATGCGAACAATAACAACCTCTCCTGAAAAGTTTCTTGCCTACAACAATGGTATATCTGCTACTGCTAGTCGTGTTGATACCGATGACAATGGAGATATAATCAGTATCTCTGATCTTCAAATAGTCAACGGAGGCCAGACGTCTGTTTCTATTTATAAGGCAAAGTCTGATTCAAATGCCAATCTTGATAATGTATATGTACTGGCAAAAATCACTGTGATTAATAATCCTGATATCTATAAAGAGATGGTCAAGAATATCTCTCGATATGCAAATACACAGAATAAAATCAAGATTTCTGATTTGAGTTCTAATGATGCCTATAATATAGAATTAGCCAAGCTTTCAAGAACAATCTATACTCCTGCTATTGGCACTAAACTTCCTACTAAATGGTTTTATGAAAATATAGATGGTGCTTATAATATTGAAGCGAGCGAAAACGGAAACTCATTCAAGCGAGAATATCCTGAAACGCAAAAGATTAAAAAAACAGATCTTTCCACAATAGAGCTTTCTTATCAGGGATTGCCATATCTGGCCTGTAAGGGAGCTGAAGATGGATATAAGGTATTTGCCCAAAATCTCCCTGATCTTTCGATGCCTGATGAAGAGACTTTCAAGCAACTAATTGCAAAGAAAATTCTTTATGATAAAACGGTAGCTATTATTGGCGAGGAAGGATATGGACAGGGAAAGAAATCTATGACCGCATATGTAGTAGCTTATCTTTCCGCCGTTGTGTGTAAAAACAAACTGAATCTGAAGGATATTTGGAATAACCAGGCCATTTCAGACGATCTGTCAGCAGACATCCATAATCTGGTGCGAAAAATGTGTCCATATATCAGAGAGCATGCAATTCGGGCTCAGAAAAGTATTGAGATGTATACAAAACCCCTTGCAACATGGCAGGAAATTAAATCAATCGATTTTAATTGTTGTAATTTCTATTCTTATATTGGAACAGAAGCACTGAAACCAATACTTACAAATACAAAAATCTCTAACGCTATTGCAAAAACACTATTGCTTGTTTCAAAAGAAGATTGGATTCAAATGTCGCAACAATGTAATCTGATTGAAAAGAGCAAAGAAGGAATTCGTTCTGATCGGAGTATGTGTATTTCTATGCTGACCACTTCCTTGGAAGAGTTATCTGAAAAGCAGGTTGCTTATGCTTTGAGATTAATCTACAAGTTTTATTCAGTGGGCTTTGTTTTTGCTGATGATTCTTCAGTAAAAAAAGTAGTTGATGCAAATAGATCCGAATTCAATTCGTTACTGAAATTGAGATTGAGGACACTTTCTACAGAAAAATACTTTAAGCCAGAAGCTTCCTAATCATTCCTTCTCACAGATTGTTAGTCAGAGATTCTCAATCCCTTTAGATTGAGACCTCCTTTTCAAATCTGGAATGAAGCAGTGCAGATTCACTGTACCCTCAAAAGTGTGGGTTATAAGCACATTCTGTATTCGTACTTTCGAGCCAGTAAATTCCTAACCTCTGCTTGATACATCACCTTGCTGATTGATAAGGCCTAATTAATCTTGACTGAAAATCGTTTAAGTACCAAATATTATATTTCGAAATCAGACTAGTAAAATATATTAGTGTTGTTATAAAAGGCTTTGCAGAAGTAACTAAGCCCAATTCCTTATTAAGTTTAAGCTAATCTCTATTGTTCGAAGCAAGATATATCGTTCGATCTGTTTGCTGTTCCAAATTTTATAAACCCTCACATTGCCATTTGCCTGACCCGATGAGGCCATCGCTATACGAATCAAGAGGAAGGAAGGAGCGCTTCCAGCGCTTTCAGTTCCAATTGCCAGATGAATATCAGATCAGAAAAGAAGGCTGTCTGCTTACCGATGACAAACATCGGCCACGCAATGCTTTCTCTATCGGTTCGGATACGAAATTGGCTTCAGGAAAGAACACTCAATGTAAACCTGATGTTCAAGAAAGGAACAGCCCCTTCGGGGCAGTCAGGAACAGATGTCAATCCAGAAATTGGAAAGCCTTCCGGGAGGGAAAAGAAGGGAAGGCGGCAATCGGATCTCATCGGAATGAGGCAACACAGACAGCTGTAAAAAACGCGGAGGCAAAGACTGTAGCAAGGGGATCCGATATAGGTGAAGACCTATTCGCAAACGACATCTCCCAGAATTGGGAGAGATTCTTCTTATACAGGAGACAGCAGAGTGATCAACACGGATTCTGCATATGACATCAGCATGGTTGTTTTTGGGGAGACAATCACCGGACGCAGGTCGGATTACGGTGTGTTCCTGCTTGCTGGGAAGAGCAGGATAACCGGCAAGGACAAACTCATCCTCGCTATTGCAGATGTTAAAAAGGATGTCGGGAAGGATGTCATGTTATTGTCCAAAGAATCATCAAAAGGGTCTGTGACTCGGCGTAATGCAATACTTGATTTGATAAGAAGTAATCAAACCATAACTATTCCTGAAATCGCAATTTTACAAAAGGTTTCCGCACGCACAATGGAAAGAGATTTTGATTGGTTGAAGGATAAGGGAATCATTATTAGGGAAGGATCGCGGGCTGATGGTAGGTGGAGCATTGTTGAATAGAAAATTGTCTGATCCCAATTTGACCTCAAAAGCTCCTGAGATGTTTGAGACTGATGATATGAGTGAGAAATATAGCGGTTATAATGAATCTTGTAACACTACAGCTAGTGTATGAGACAGTGGAATTATTGAGTGGGAGTAATTCCAATTTGTCTATAATAAGAAAATCGTTGTAATACAATGACTTGTATTATGACGATTTTCTGCTTTATGTCAGTTATCACTATTATTTCAGATTTTTCCTGCCAAATTCCTGCCAGCGGAAAACATTTTAAACTGGTATACGTATTATTTCTATTATTTTGGATAATGTTCTATCTGATTTCTTTAAATTAAGATTTCTAGAAGGTAAAACTTTCGATACCCATTACTTAGGGCTCGATTGCCAGCTTTTTATGTCCGGTGAGGAAATCTCTCACATTCATGTGGATGATTCCTCTTTGTGAGAAGTCAGGCTTGTCCATCGAGATTACGTACTTTGGCCAGTTGTCCTTTACAGTGGAGTAAGCATTGAACTCTCTTTTAATAACCTCTTCGCTGGCAAGCTGGTAAGCAACCTGAATGTAACATCTCTCCACTCCGTTGGTGACAACGAAATCTATCTCACCCTTGTATGTTTTACCAGTATGAACTTCATATCCACGTGAAATCAGCTCGTTGTAGATTACAGTCTCAAGAATGTCCCCGAGGTTGAAGGTTGCAGTCGATCCACGCTGCAAAGTGACAAGAGAAGGATCTGTTGCATATGACTTTCTCCGTGTCTTAAGCATCTCTTTTCCCCTGATGTCAAATCGGAACGGCATTGTGATGAGATTTGCCTCACACATAGCATCAAGGTACTTGTAGCAGGTTGTTGTGCTAATCTTTTTTTCGTTGACAGAAATGAAGTTTGAAAGGCTTTCGGCTGATATGACATTCGAAGTGTAAGCTAGAATGTATGTCAGGAAATTCTTGAAATTCCAGCTGTCAAATCCTGAATGCCTGCCAAGGATATCACGATCAATAATGCTGGAAAGAATGTCTTGAATTGACGTCCTTGCGTTGATTGAAGGAGCGAATCGTACAGGAAATCCTCCCCATCTGAGGTAATCAGCGAGGGTCTCATCGTCATCATGTCCGGTGAACTGGACAACCTCATCATAAGAGAAGGGGAAAACGGTGAATTCCACGTAACGGCCCGTGAGCTTATTTGCCAGTTCCCCTGAAATCAGGGTGGATGTTGATCCTGTCACAAAAACAGAAGCGCTGAGAGCAGACCTGATGGATGCGATTACCGGGATGTACCTGTCCAGATACTGGACCTCATCAATGAAGACATAGGCCTTACGGCCTGCAAGTGCTGCGATACGGTCCTTCACGTCGCTATAGAATCCTTTCGGGTCTTTGATGTAGTGTTCGTTATCAAAATCCTCGAAGTCGTAGAAGATAATCTGGTCATCAGAAACACGTTTTGACAGTTCTTCCATAATCTGTGCAAGGATTGTCGACTTCCCGCAGCGTCTGATTCCTGCTATCGCCTTTATCAAATCGCTTTCATAATAGGGCCTTATGCGGCTGAGGTACTTCTCTCTCTTTAGCATGGTTCAAGCGTACCATAATTTTTAAGTTTATTCAAAAATAATATGTAAATTAAAAAAAACTTTGAGTATATATCAATAATATATCTAAATTTTTAAGAATCCGGGATTTGGTCATAGATGTGAAAGAACTTCCTTTGTTCTCAAATTTCGGACTTGAGCCATGAGAAATAGATAACCCCCATTTTGTTAGCGACAGATGAGATTTTTACTTGGGAATAAAGGAAAGTATTTATCTCAGGGTACAGAATGAACATTGGCTTGAAGCAGAAATGTAAACCATCTGTCTTATTTCTTCGGAACACAATTATGCTATCATTCAGATGTGAAACTTTTCGATATAGTTCCAGACAGATTTTTCAGTATTCTTTCATCAGGTAAGAAGGAAATCTATCTTGAGGCCGTCATGCTTCTAAGAGAAGCTGCCAGGAACAGCGAGCTTACAATAAGCAGGTCGTATCTTCAGATGCTGTTTATTGACAGGCTTGGATCTGTTGTTGCCTCAGGAGATTTCTCTGAAGAGGAAAAAGAATATGGAACTGCTGATGATATTTCTTCAAAAGTATCCATCATCATACGCAGGCTGATTGAATGTGGATGGATTCAGATAGAATATGCTTCCTCCTCATCTTTTAATGAGAATGTCATAATCCCGGATTATGCCGTAACCATGATTGATGCGCTCTATGCAATGATGAATGAAACGCACCTTGAGTACAATGGATTTGTGTTCTCCACATACGCTGTACTGCGACAATCTGAAACTGATCCGGACTTCCGTTACACGGCACTTGAAGAGTCATACAGGCATACGTCAGAGTTCATTGAATCATTGAAGACCCTTTACAATAACATCAGACGATACATGCAGAGAGTTTCAACGCTCGATGTCAATGCTCTGCTTGCAGATCATTTTGACAGTTATGCTCACGATATTCTGAAGAAGGTGCTGGATCCAATCAAGAGAACCGATTCCGTCTATCGTTTCAAACAGTCCATTCTTTCTATTCTTGAGTCATGGAGTGACAGCGATGAGATTATTCTCTCCCTGGCGGCAGAAGGAAGTAAAAGACATCCTGAATCCGATGAAAGCAAAGCAAGTGAAGATGTGCTCCGGAAAATCAATTTCATTATCGATACTTATTCAAGCATCCAGAATACGATAGCAATGATAGAGAACAGGCATGCAGAATATACACGTGCTGCTATTGATAGAATGCGCTATATGGTCAGTTATGACCGTGGCAGCAGAGGACTTCTTACAAAGATTTTGATGCATAGTTCTGACAACAATACAGTAACATTACTGTCTGATTCTGTTTCCGTGTTCTCATCAAGATTCCTTGTATCAGAGTCACTTTATGACAGAATCAGGCGCACCGAGCTCGATGAAGGAGCAATTGATAGAATAGAAAGAGTGGAGTTGCCTGATGGCGAAGCGGAAATGCTGATGAATGAATTCGAGTCAGCATATTCGAATGACAGGATAGATGACTTCATCATGTCGAAGCTGGATGGTCGGGACGAAATCCATACAGAGGAACTTTGCATTGAAGATGAGAATACATCATTGCTTTTTGTTCTTGCTCTCATGCGTTCCTCTGAGATCCTTTCCCCGTTCATAATGGAGATGGGCGATGAAGAAGTGATTTGCGGAGGTTATATCCTTCCGGATGCTGTATTCAGGAGGAACAGTCATGATTGATGGATATGTTGAGCTTTCATCTGGAGACAAGGTGCTTTTCATGAAGGCCGTGAATTCATTGCTTTTCCATACGTTTATCACTCTGTATGTCTATGATGCCGAAGAAGGACGTAGGAAAACTAATCCTGAGTACCTTTTTGCGGACAGATGCTTTCCCCTTCTTGAGGAGTACCTGTCAGTGATGGGAATCATACTCAGGCGTGATGAGAACTACGGTGTCATATATGCTTCTCCTGATGAAGGTGGCACAAGAGAACGGCTTGATAAATTCACAACTCAGCTGATTTATATGCTGCGGCTGATTTACGATGAGGAGAGAGATAATCTTTCCTTATCAGCAGATGTGGTAATTTCTCTGGCAGCTATAGTTCAGCGTATGATAAGTCTTTCACTGTTCCAGAAGAAACCTTCGAATGATGTACTGAGACAAAGCATCAGAAAGTTACAGAATTTCAGAATCATCTCAAGATTATCTGGGTCGATTGAGAAAGGAGATGCGAAATATATCATACATCCGACAATCCTCTTCATTGTCACCAATGAGAAGATTGCGACAATTGCCAGAATGATTGATGAGGATACAAGGGGGGATGACGATGAAGAAGCTTGAGCGGATGCTGTTGATGAACTGGCATAATTTCTCCATGCAGATAATCCCCTTCGAGATGATTACTTTCCTTACTGGAAAGAACAGTTCAGGCAAATCAACAATCATTGATGCGATGCAGCTTGTACTTCTTGGTGATACGTCCGGAACATTCTTCAATAAAGCTGCGAACCAGAGATCCACGAGAACGCTTCAGAGCTATCTTTTCGGAGAACAGGGAGATGATGGCGACACCGGATTTACGTATAAACGTTCAAGCCATTTCATGACCTATATAGCACTGGAATTCCATGACACTGATCAGAATTCATATTTCACGGCATCGTTTGCAGCGGAATGCTATAAGGACGGAGCATTCAGCCACATATGGTTTATAATTCCGGAAAAACTTCCTGCTTCTCTTTTCCACTTGAATGATGTTCCGATGAACAGGGAGCAGCTTAAGGATTTCGTGCGCAGCTCGGATGGTGCCTGGTATCAGTCTAATCGGGAATACAGGGCGGCGCTTCTTGCAAAGGAAGGTGCCATCAACGAGAAATATCTCTCACTTCTCAGAAAAGCTGTTCCATTCACTCCTATGAATGATATCACTCGATTCATAACGGAATATATATGTGATGTGAAGAGTGAAATTGATGTTATGGCTATGCAGAGTGACATCAGAAAATACACGGAACTGGAGCATGAAGCGGAGACTATGGAGAGCCGCATCGCCAGATTGGAGGAAATAGAGAAGTCAGATGTGGACTATCAAGGCATCAAGGATACTCTCAGAATCCAGCAGTATATAGCTGCAAGAGCCGGCGTGGATGAGCATGCGCAAGAGATGGAGGCAGGTAAAGCCAGACTTGCCGGGCTTCTGGATGAAAACAGCCGGAATGATGAAGAGCTCACTTTGATAAATGCGGCCATTGAGGAAACTGGCAACAGGATTGCTGAACTCCAGAAGACGTTGTATTCATCTGATGAGAAGAAAAGGGAAGAGAGCCTGAGGCAGAAACAGGAAAGCCTTTCGGAAGAGAAGTCAAAGGCTTTAGATTTCATCTCCCGTCTTATTGCGCGACTGCAGCGCCTCGGGGATTTCTGGACCAGAGCACTTGACGACGCTTTCTCTTTGTCCCTGGAGCTTCCTTCTCCACAGTTCATGCTGTCTGATCTTGCCAGAATAGATAGTAAAGAGTTGTCATCATATCCTTTTGATGAGGCTGACAGGTATATCAATGAGCTTAAAAGCTCAATCTGGGAGAAGTGGAGCAGCTACCAGACACGGCTGGACGAGCTGAACAGGCATATTGATTCATTGAACGACGAGATAAGCAGGCTTGAAAGCGGAATAAAGCCATTCCCTGAGGCTGTTGTCCGGCTGAAAGAAGAGCTTTGGCAGAATACCGCTGAGGAGCCCGTCATCCTTGCAGATGCTGCAGAAGTGGTGGAGCCTGTATGGATGGATGCTGTCGAGGGATATCTGGGAAAGCATCGTTTTGATATCCTGCTCTCGCATGAGGCTTTTATGAAAGCAGAGGACCTTATAGCAGAGTATAACGGTGAAGGTGTAGCTGTTGTGGATGCTGAATCGGTTCCAGAAATGGAAGTGCTGCATGATTCGCTTTATGAATCTGTATCTGCGACTGACGAAAAAGCAGACAGGTATCTGCGGTATCTTCTGGGTGGCATTCTCAAGGGCGATGCAGGTGAATCTCATATAGATATCAGCGCTGTATTCTTCAATGTACCCAGAGTGGAGGCAATAAGCCGCAATATATACACTTTCCCGTTTCTGGGTCGTGCTGCAATCGATTATCAGATAAAGGCAAGAAAACTCGAGAGAGAAGAGAAAAGAAAAGAACAGGAGAATATCTGCCGTTGTGTTGATTTCCTTGCTGGCGCAAAGAGTGGACCAGGCCTGCCTCCTTCTGAGAGAATGGACGAAGGCAGAAGTGCGGTTCTCCGTATTCCTGCAATTGATGATGAACTGTCCTCTGTTGAAGAAGAACTTTCAAGCATCGATATGTTCTTCCTGAGCAGACTTGAAGAACAGATAGAAGACCTTAAGACCGAGGAAAATAGGAAGCGGGGTGAGCGTGATACAGCTGTCCAGCATCGTGGTGAGCTTTCTGCTGAAATAAGAAGACTTTCTGATTATGTCATACCAGAACTTGAGAAGACGATTGGAAAAGAAATGGAAGCAATAGAATCTGAGTATGATGATGAGTGGAGACACCAGATAGGAGAGGTGCGTTATCAGAAGGAGAAGCTGAACGATAAGGGAGGAAAAACCATACTTGAACGCTTTACAGTGGCAATCAGTGGAACTATGACACGACTGACTAACCTCAGGACTGCTCGCGATAGTCTTCGGACTGACTATAATACAGTTTTCCAGCTTGGCCTCGATACCAGGAGGGAGGACAATGATGAATACAACGCAGAACTCTCTGCTCTGAAAGATGTGAAACTTCCTGAGTATCTTGAAAAGATAAAGGATGCGAAGGCTACAGCCGACAGACAATTCCGTGATGATTTCATCTCCAGAATCAAGGAGAATATCGAGAGTGTATGGAGACAGATTGAGAGCATGAATGTGACTTTGCGCCATTTCCGGTTCGGTCATGACAGATATCGTTTCACCGTTCAGCCGAACAAGGAATACAGACGCTTCTATGATATGTTCATGGATCCCCTTCTGATGCGTATGAATGAAGGCAATCCTTCATTATTCCAGGATTCATTCACGGAGAGCCATAAGAAGGAGATAGATGAACTGTTTGGGGCGATAATCCTTTCCGGCAGCGAAGGCGAGAGAAGGGCTGAATATGAAGAAGCAGTGAGACGATACACAGATTACCGGACATATCTTACATTCGATCTGGTTGTGACTGATGAGGAATCAGGGCGCAATCAGAGACTTTCTGTCATGATGGGAAAGAAATCTGGAGGTGAAACACAGCTCCCGTTCTATATTTCCCTTCTTGTGTCATTCGCACAAATCTGCCGTATCAGAAGTACAAGCCATAACAATACAATCAGGCTTATCATCCTTGATGAAGCCTTCTCGAAAATGGACGGCGAGAGAATAAGGGAGTCAATAAGACTGCTCAGGGAGATAGGCCTGCAAGCCGTATTCTCTGCTCCTCCTGAGAAGCTTGGTGATATCGATCCACTTTCCGATGAGACATTGATTGCTCTCCGCTCCAATGACTCCTCTTATGTGAGAAGAAAGAAGAAAGCCGATGCGTAAAGATGAGATAGCTCTTAAGATTATTAATGCACTTCTTGATAAATATGAGAGGAGCAAAGCATTCAAAGGGGGAAAGCGACGCATAATCCTTACGCCTCATAAAGACAGTCGTCTCTTTCTGATGCTGGAAAGTCCATCAGACAGGCGCCCGTTTCTTGAGGCAATTGCCTTCCTGAAAGAAGAAGGCATTGCTGGATATGAGCGTGACAGGGATGATGACTCATATCCTTCATTAATCTTCCTAGATGTTGACGCAGGAAGCATCGAAAAGGCATATGCTGCTGCAGGCAGAGTCGACCGCCACAGTCTTATCGAAGATCTCAAGATGAAGATATCACAGGCGGAAGCGGCAATGCCGGATGGCAATATTAGATTATATCTTCAATCGGTTCTTGTGAGGATAGAGGAGCAGGTGATTCCACGTCCTTTCACAGGTTCTTCCCTTGATGATGATATTCTTAAGGCACTTCACTTCATAGCCTCCAATGAAGACGAGATTATGGAAAGGGTAATGAGTCTTAAGCTGTACGGAGATTCAAAGCATTTCGAGAAGAACGTACGTCCATCTGTACTCTCAATCCTTCGTAGAATCAGAACAGGGGATAGAGATGAAGAGCTCCTTTCCGCATATTCTGTTGTAAGATATCCTGAGGAATTCATATTCAGTGGGAATCTTTCGATTGAATTCGACGATGAACGGATTACCGATTTCTCTGCTTTGAATGGTAGTGTTGCTATCACATCGACTGATGTAGAACGGGCTGTAGGATGCACTTCTTCAAACATCCGCAGGATAATAACTGTAGAAAATAAGGCTAATTACATTCACTTGGTTTTCAACAAAGAGGATGATGAACTTGTCATTTTTCTGGGAGGCTTCTTCAGCCCCGCAAAAGGCAGGTTTCTGTCGCTTATCCATAAAAGCTTTCCTGAAGCGGAATATCGTCATACCGGTGATATAGACATTGGTGGATTCCGCATATTCACTCAGCTCAAAGCATTGATACCGGAAGTGACTCCTCTCATGATGGATGAAGACACGCTTGCAAATTATATGGATTCAGCAGAGAAAATCACTGATGAAGATTACCTGAGGTCGTTGGAGGCACTTCTTTCTGATGAGTCATATTCTGTGTTCCATTCATTGATTCCTCTGATGATTAAGAAGCGCGTACGTCTTGAACAGGAAGCATTCCTTGAATGAGATTCATGTATGCTTGCACGTGTCAATAAAAACTGAAATTGAATTCATTGAAATGAGATTCAATGTTTTCAGATATGGGGGTGTAGAGAAGTTCTGTACCGGGATTCTGAAAATGCTGAATGCGTGCAAGGCAGATAAAGATCCGAAGCCTGAATAAAAGGTCTAAGAGAAAAGCATTTCCCTTGTCTTGAAACTGGATAGAGGGAAATAGCACCTGGAGATTGGATATCGGAGGAGAGGTTTTCGTCTCAATCGGTTTGCACCTTCTGGGGGAGGTTGTCTTTGTCATAGATGAAGATTCTTGTTTTCTTCTTGTGGCGCTAAATGAAGTGTGACAGTCATCCTGAAAGTCTTCTTTACACCTTGATGTGTTCATTTAGCTGAAATCATTGAAAAAAAGTTTGACAGTTCCAGATTTCATAATACAATTTTTACAAAAGTAAAACGTTTACGTAATCGTTTTACAAGGAGGTAGGATATGGCTTGTGGAATAAAAGATGTCGCAACAGCAGCCGGTGTTTCCATTGCTACCGTATCCCATGTCCTCAATAGAACACGGAATGTATCAGATGCGACGCGCAGGAAAGTCGAGAAGGCTATGAAGGACCTGGAGTACTGTCCGAATTACCTTGCAAAGAGCCTGAAGGAGAACAAGTCAAATGTAATAGGGCTTGTGGTGCCTGATATATCCAACTTCTTCTTTACGGAGATTGCAGGGGCTGTGGAGATGAGGCTTCGCAAGCTTGGCTACAATCTGATTCTCTGCAATACTGATGAGAATCTTGAGCAGGAAAAACAGCAGATTGCACATCTGCAGTCTTACATGGTAAGCGGCATGATAATAGCTCCCACAACAAGGGAGTACAATTACCGGAAGCTGTTTCATACCTATGATTATCCGGTGGTATTTATCGATAGACGTCTTAATACTCCGCAGGGCGACTGTGTATATGTAGATACAAAAAGTGTTTCCATGGAATCCACGGAATATCTTATAAGCAAAGGACATAAGCGCATTGCATTCATTGGAGCTCTTCCTGAGCTCAGTACTACTGTAGACCGCTTCGGCGGCTATGCCGAGGCTCTGAAAGCGCATGGAATACCTCTTGATATGGATATCGTGGGATTCGGTGGGGCAAAGGATGATTCCGGGTATGAGATATGCAGAAAGCTGCTCTCCCACAAGGATGTCACAGCGCTGTTTGTTTCAACCAGTATGATGAGTATCGGTGCGATGCGCTATCTTGTCGAGAGCAACATCTCTATACCTGATGAGATAGCGATTATCGGCTTTGATGATTATATGTGGACAGGCATCACAAGTCCGCCTCTCTCGACTATAAAGCAACCGACGGTAGAGCTAGGAGAGAGGGCTACGGATATTCTGATGAAAAGAATAGAAGATAGGAATACGGATATAAGGAATGAGGTTCTGAAAGCCCACCTGATCATCCGCGAATCGTGTTAGCAGAAGGCAGGTCTACTGCAAAAAAATAAAGGAGGAAACAATGACGAAGGTTAAACGTTTAACAACCATTCTCGTATTGCTGCTTGTATCTGTTTCGCTTATATGGGCGGGCGGTTCCAAGGATTCGGGAGAAAGAGATACGATCACCGTTCTTCTCAACTCAAGCGGTAGCGACGAGACTTACAACACATGGGCTGAGATATTCGAAGGCTTCACAGCTGAGACAGGAATAGAGTTCGAATATGAGCTCATTTCCAATAAGGCTGATTACATGAACAAGCTTCAGCTTTATATCTCCAGCAATCAGCTTCCTGATATCTATGGATGCTTCAATGGTCCATATTCAGATGCCGCGAAGGCAACCGGGGCTCTTCTCAACGTTCAGGCTGAACTTGAGGACATCGGCGCTTTCGATAGTCTCAACAAAGCAGTTGTTGACTTCCTCAAGGATGCGAATGATGGAATCATGTACCTCCATCCACAGGCACTGTACAGCGAATTCTTCTTCTACAGGACAGACATTTTCGCGAAATATGGTCTTGAGCCTCCAACAACATGGCAGGAGTTCATCGACGTATGCCAGGTGCTTCTTGACAATGGAGAGGTTCCTGTAGTCGTCGGAGGTAAGGACAACTGGCAGCTCACACGTTACCTTTCATTCATTCCATGGAGAGTTACACACGATGATTTCATCATGGATTGGATTGCTGGAACAGATGATTTCGCAAGCAACGAAGCAGCACAGGCTGGCGTAGAGCTTGTAAGGACACTTGGTACTGGCAATTACTTCCAGAGAGGTTTCACAAGCTCTGACTATACTGATGCGGTGAATATCTTCTTCGGTGGAACTGGTGCGATTTTCTATGGTGGTTCAGGCCTTATTCCGAATGCAAGCAAGATGTATGCAGAAGGCAAGCTCGGTGTATTCCCTGTTCCGTCAATGGATGGCATGGAGAACATGAGCACAGATATCCCAATCCACGCTGGCGTCGGAATCGGATTCAATGCCAAGACTTATGATGCGACAATGAGACAGCTTCTTGAGTATATCGCAGAGCACTATGGAGAGGCATGCTACCACGCAGGAGTCTATTCTCCATACAATATCCCAATTCCTGAGGGAATGGATCAGCTTTTCTACGATGTATATCCACTCTTTGAGAATGCAGAGCAGAGCTGGGTCAGCTGGGATGATAAGCTTGATGCTGCAACAATGACATCCCTGGCGGATGCAGAGCAGGAACTTGCATTGGGTATGCTTTCACCTGAGGACTTTATCTCTCAGATGGACGCGACTATTGATTCGAACAACGGAAGATAATTCCAATGACAGGCTGCCGCACATTACCGGCGGCAGCCAATATCAGGAGGCATAATGACCAAGACATTGAATAAACCATCAGACATACTGACGTTCATTCTGCCCGCATTCATAGTTTTCACTCTCATTGTGATAGTTTCCATCGCGTGGGTATTCGGTGTCAGTTTTCTTGACTGGAATGGAATGACCGGTGGAAAATTCGTAGGCTTTAATAATTACAGGCAGCTGTTTTTTGAGGACAGCAGTTATTGGGAAATCGTAGGTAATACATTCCTTTATACAATATATGAGCTTTTGTGGCAGGTTCTGGGCGGCCTTCTTGTCGCTATATTCCTTACAAGGCTAAGACATTTCAGATCGATACTTCAGACCTTGTATTATATTCCGGTAGTCATCTCAACTGTTGCTATCTGCCAGATCTTCACGAAATTCTTCTCCGTTGTGCCGTCAGGTGTGATCAACTCAGTCCTGAGTCTATTCAACGAGGAGTGGGCTTACCTTGAATGGCTTTCCAATCCTAATCTGTCGCTGGAAGTTGCGGCATTTGCTGAAGGATATAAATACTTTGGTTTGTATATGGTTATCTTCTATGCTGCGCTGATATCAGTTCCACAGGAGCTGGAAGAGGCCGCAAGAATAGATGGTGCAGGCATGCTCACGCAGATAATGAAGATAAAGCTGCCATATATCAAGCCTGTTATAATCTCAAACCTCATCATCGTCCTCAATGGCTCCATGCGGTCGTTCGATGTGTCGTATCTGCTGACGAAGGGTGGGCCCGCAAATACCTCGCAGCTTCTGACACCTTATATGTACAAACAGGCATTCAACAGCCTGAAATACGGCTATGGAAGCGCTGTCGCCATTACGATAGTTATTCTCTGCATACTGCTTGGAGTCGTACTGCAGAAACTGATTATCAAAGATGATAAGGAGGAGTGATTTATGGTTATAAGGAAACTGAATAGAGGACTTCCTATCATAAGAATTCTCATTGCTGCGCTGCTTCTTATCATATGTATCTATCCGGTGTTCTATGTATTCATGTCCAGCGTTAAGACAACAGAGGATTTCCAGCAGCAGAAGCCTTATGAGCTCCCTTCTGAAATCACGTTTGCCAATTACCAGAAGATAATAGAGCAGGGCAGGATCCTTACGTATTTCAAGAACAGCATAATAATCACGCTTTTCACGGTTCTGTTCATACTTATACTGGCATCGATGGCGGGATTCGGATTGAGCAAGTTCTCATTCCGGGGAAACAAGACTCTCAGAAATTATTTCAATCTGGGCTTGATGCTTCCGATACAGGTGTCGCTGATACCGCTTTTCTACATTTTCTCCCGCATCGACATTCTGGATACATATCCTGCCGTCATCATCCCACAGGTTGCTTTCGGTCTTGCATTCTCTATACAGCTGTTCTACTCGTTTTATAAATTTCTTCCGAATGATGTCATAGAGTCCGGGATAATCGATGGCTGCACTCCGATGCAGGTATTCATCAAGATTGTCACACCAATGGCCCAGAACACATATCTCACCGTTGCTACGATGCAGGGAGTGTTCTGCTGGAATGAGTTCATAACGACATATACGATGACAAAATCTGTCGGGATGAAGACGGTTACGCTTGGATTGAATGACTTTGTCGGGACGATGGGGCTTACTGACTGGGGCGCTACATTCGCAATGATCATACTTACTATACTGCCGACGCTGATCCTGTACTTCTTTACAAACAAGCATATGGTTTCCGGCATAGCGGCAGGTTCTGTCAAAGGCTGAGCAAATAGGAGGAAAGAAATGCACAAGCTTTATTATCAGCCAGAAGGGTTCTGGTTCGGAGACTGCATGCCTTTCGGCAAGGGCGATGAGTTCTATCTTTTCCATCAGAGGGACAACAGGAATCCAGGTCCATTTGGAGAGCCTTTTGGATGGTGCCTGGCTACCACAAAGGATTTTGTCCATTACATCGATAAAGGGACAGCTATCCCAAGAGGAAGTGATACCGATCAGGATCAGTTCATCTATGCTGGAAGCGTGTTCGAGGATAAAGAGCATACTTATCATGCTTTCTACACGGGATACAACAGGGAGTTCCCGAAACTTGGAAAGGCATCTCAGGTTCTGATGCATGCTACCAGCAAGGATCTTCTCCACTGGGAGAAGACAGAGGAAGCACTCACATTCACTCCTCAGCCAGGGTATGACAAGGATGACTGGCGTGATCCGTTTGTTATCTACGAGGAAGATAAGGACAGGTACCGCCTGATACTGGGAGCACGCAAGCTGAATGGCCAGAAGCGCATAAATGGCTGTACAGTCCAGTTCTTCTCGAAGGATCTGAAGGAATGGGAGTTCGGTGGTCAGTTCTGGGCGCCAGAGCTGTATACGATGCATGAGATGCCCGATCTGTTCCGCATCGGTGATTGGTGGTATCACATAGTCACTGAGTACAGCGATAAGAGCAAGATGATTTATCGCATGAGCCGTTCAATCGAAGGTCCATGGATTGCTCCTTACGATGATGCATTCGATGGAAGAGCCTATTATGCTGGCCGTACATTCCTGCTTAATGGAGAGAGAATAGTTTTCGGATGGGTTCCTACCAAGGTTGACTGCGATGATAAGAATCAGTTCGAGTGGGGCGGGACTTTCATGCCTCATAAGATTATTCAGAGAGCAGATGGAACACTTGGCTGCCTTCCGGCTCCTGGTATTCTCAAGGCATTCATCAACGGACAGCAGATTCAGTCCTGCACTGTAAAAGGTGAAGGTAAACGTACTGAGAAAGTCCTTCATAGTGATACGTCGGATCTTTTTAAGTTCGAATGCGATCTCGAGTACAAAGAAGGCTCAAGGTATGCTTCCATCAATTTCTATGAAAATGAAGAGACTGGTGATGAGTATTCCTTCAAGCTTCTTTTCCAGGAGGATAGGATAGTTTTCGATGTGACACCGAATCAGCCCTGGTTCCAGTGCATGAACATCGGGCTTGAGCGTCCATTCCGCTTTGAAAGTGGAAAGAAGTATCACATCACGCTCATCGTGGATGATACTATAGCAACGCTGTATGTTAATGATGTAGCGCTCAATAGCCGTTTCTACAGCAAGTTCGGCACAGCACTCTCAATATCTGCCGTTGATGGTGAAGTATCTGTATCTGCAGCTTCGGTCTCTTCAGATATCCAGATGTGATGATTGTTCTCCTGCGAGGTATATACCCGCGGGAGAATTCTGCCTAATAACGTTAGACGGCTTTTTAGATCAAACGAATAAATGGCTAACTAAAGCTGTAGATTTTGGTATGGAAGTTTAGCATGCGTGGATGGAATCAATGGGTCAGCAATGCTGTTACTGGCAGCATGATGCAGCAGAATACTGTAAATAGGATATCTCTTGCATGAACACGAACAGGAGAGGAATCTGTTCTTCTTGCGTTTGACGAGAATCCTTTGGATTCCATTGCTATCGAAAGTTCTTCTGACCACCTTACAGATTTCACAAGAAGTGGTGCGAGAAGTGCCGGGGACACAGGGTAAACCCTGATGCCTCGAGCTCTGAAAGCAGCTTTTGTTCTCTTGTATTCAAGAGCCATGTGAGGAAATATACCCCATGCAGCTAAAAGTCCATACGCGAAGACCTGCGGCAGATGGAGCTGTTTCTGAAATGAGCGTACCATGAAGACTCTGTCTGTTGTCAGGGCAAAGAGATATCCAAGCCCCGCATACGCCAGTACGCGGCTGAGCTGCAGAATACCATTCATCAGCTGGCTATTTCCCTGGAAGATGAATGTGTCCGAACGAACAGGCATGGCAGATTCCGCTGTGAACCTGTATCCAGTGAAAAACATGCCTGCTGCGGCAAGTACTACTGGCAAAAGGTACAGCAGGAGAGTCCGCATTCTGATTCCCGAGAGAAGCAATAGGAGCAGACTGACTAAGAATGCCGAAAGATTCCACCATGGATCTTTCAGTCCTGCAAGAAGAAGCGTAACAGCTAGCAGTGATATGAACTTACAGGCTGGATTCAGAGTCCGCATAGAGTTGTCCCTCCTTTAGTGTGAGTATCTCATCGGCATAATCGGCAGCGAGCTGTCTGTCGTGTGTAGAGAATATCAGAGCGATGTTTCTCTCTCTCGCCTCCCGGCATAATGCATCCATGATTGCCATTGTGTTCATCAGATCCTGTGCATATGTTGGCTCATCACATACAAGACAATGACAGTCGTATGCTATAAGGGCCGCTGTTCCAAGACGTCTCTGCTGGCCTTGGCTCAGAAGATATGGTGATATATCACGGTAACGCCATAGCTTTATTGCTCGCAGTATTTCTTCGCTTTTGCTTGCGGCTTCTGGATCCTTTCTGAGACTGGAGAGGATTTCATCCCTGACAGTTCCTCCAACGAACTGATCCTGAGGATTCTGCGTTATGAAACCAATCATTCCTGCCTCTGAGCGCTTGAGATGCTTTATATCCTTTCCATCGAGGAGAGCTTTGCCGCTGTAAGGAAAGATTCCGGAAAGCGCTCCGAAGAGCGTGCTCTTTCCGCTACCGCTTTCACCGATGATTGCATAAATCATGCCTCGGCGGAATGAAGCTGAGATACCGTGAAGAATCTCTTTCTTCCCTCTGCAGGCTTTGAGATTATGGAATTCAAGCACAATATCACTCGGGGTTGGCTGAGGAATGGAAGGAGCGTAGTGTACTCCCGGTGCTATGATTCCAAGGTCCCGAAGCTTTTCTGGGTTTGCATTCCTGACATCGATTTCTTCCGGGATGATTCTTCCATCCTTCATTATTGCCACGTTATCAGCAATACCAATCCAGTTATCAAGACGATGATCAACGGCAAGTATTCCGACACCTTTTTCCTTGTGAAGCTTTCCAAGAGCTGCTGCGATGGAGCGTGCGGACATATCATCGATATTGGCGAACGGCTCGTCCAGAAGCACCCACTCTGGAGAAATAGCTACTACGCATGCAAGCGCAGCTTTCTGCTTTTCGCCTCCGGAAAGACTCAAAAGCGCTCTGTTCTCAAGGTCTCTGATGCCGCAGAAGTCCAGCGAGAATCTGAGCTTCTCTTCCATCTCCTCCTGCGGTATCGCTATATTCTCAAGACAGAAGAGAATCTCATTGCGCACGGTATCCATGCAGAATTGCAGTTCCGGATTCTGGAACATCATTCCCACAAGGCGACAACGCTCAGGGGGATTAAGCTTTGCCGGATCCTTGCCTTCTATCAGCACATGACCTGTTGTGATGATTCCCGAGTTTTCCGGATAAAGCCCAGCGGCAAGATAGAGCAGGGTTGACTTACCACAGCCTGATGCACCGGTGAGAACTGTGATAGCTCTGCGGTCTACACTCCACCCCAGCTTGTCCACTAGAGGCTTCAGATTCTCTGAGTATTTGAATGACAGGTTATCGAAGGTTATTCCCATCAGTCGAAGTACTCGTTTGTATATTCATTGCTACGGCGATGGGTAATGACTCCCACGGAGCACATGTAATCTGCCATTCTGTCCCAGCGTTCAGGTTTTATGCGTCCCCAGTGGCCTTCTTCATCGAGTAGTATCGGGGCAAGGTGTCTCTGACTTCTTATGAGAAGTGAATCAGTGGAGTCTTCAGGCATCATATCCTTCACTTCAAGAACAGTAGTTTCCGGCTCTGCTGCAACCGCTTGGTATGCACGGTCAAGTACATTGAGGAATCTTCTCACTGCATCTGATTTATCTCTAAGTGTTGATGCAGCTGCCGCCATTGCAGGGGCGCAGAAATCGAAGATAGGATCGACATCACCGAGATTGAAGTAATTGATTTCCTTCCCAGCTTCCAGAAGAACCTGATTCTCCCAGTTCTCATAGACCCATGTTGCATCTGCGACACTTCCAAGTGTTGCCACGATATCACCAACGTCCATGTTCAGGAGTTTTACCTTTGAATAGTCGCCTCCATCTTTCTCTACAATCCTGCCGATTGCCTTATGAAACCATGCTGGAGACCAGTGCGTGAGACGCTTTCCTTCGAGTTCCCTTGGCCTTGTGATTCCTGCTTCTTTAAGCGATACGATACCTGAATCGCATTTCTGCGTCATAACGGCAACGCATGTCATCTCTTCTCCTCGCTCCATACAGTCGAGCATCGAGATTTCAGGACCGCATATGAAATCGGCATCTCCAAGGTGCATAGCCCCATGTACTTTCCCGGAAATCTCTACATCGAGATCCGCTTCTTTGAACCATCCCCGCTTCTCGGCAAGAAGGTAGCCTGTGTGATTCGTATTTGGGAACCAGTCAAGAACAACTTTCAGCTTATCCATTTCCTATTCCTCCTCATCATATATTTTCCCGATATCAGCAGATGCACCGATAGCGTAATTTCTCACTACACCAGTCTTCGCCAGTGCGTCGCCAGCAAGTCGGCAGACAATACCGGAGAAGATGGCTGCGCTGATGAATCTGACTGTGAGCTGTCCGATAAGGAGAACAGGAGAGAGTGTGATGTAGTTCAGGTAGTAGAGCTCGTAGCAGAAGATGAGAAAAGCCGATGCGATACCAGCGAGGATCATCGATACTGTATCCCATTTCCTGTAACGGAATGCCGCAAAAACAGCTTCTGCTCCAAGTCCCTGTATAAATCCGGTAAGTACTACGGTAAGACCTCCGGAATTTCCCATCAGCAGCTCGATTGCAGAAGCGAGCATCTCGGTTATCAGGGCAACACCTGGTTTCCTGATTATATATGCCGCGAGAGTTGCTGCCATGAACCACACGCCATAGATAATCTCGAAGCCGAAGTTAGACAGTCCGAATGGGGTCAGCGCGGTCGAAAGCGCAAGGCCACCCTGAAATACAGCCATGTAAACGGCTGCGAATACAACGCCGAGAATTGCCATCATGATGACATCCTTCAGCTTCCACGTTTCCAATTTCCTATCCATATCATACCTCCTGGCAAGGAAATGAAAAAAGCCGCACAGCCTTCGCTGAGCGACCTTGACGCAGATTGCGCTGAATCTTCCCTACGATGGCATTACCCAACAGGTTCAGAGGGTCATCGGAAGTATCATCCGATATCTCAGCCAGGTTCTCCCGGCTCCCCAGTAGTGCGGTTTATTTCTGTTGCCATTAGAGCACAGGGCATTTGATTATGCAATATCCATGAGATGTGTTTCATATGAAAATAGCGATTATCAAGGTTTACGTTTATGATTGTAAAATTGCTATTATTTGAACAGAATAGAATAGATGAGCGGGAAATATATAAAAGATCAGGCATATGACGAAATAAGAGAGAAGATAATCAACTGTGAATACGAGCCAGGGGAGGCTTTGAGTGAGCTTGAGCTTACCAAGGAGCTTGGATTCGGAAGGACGCCATTGCACAACGCATTCATCCGGCTGGCAGCTGAAGGCCTTGTAACCCTTATTCCGAAGAAAGGTGTGATAGTAAATGGTATTTCACTTAATGACCAGCTGGAAATATTTGATGTCAGGCTGATGATTGAGCCAGAGCTTATCCGTAAATATGGTGACTCAATCGAGCTCTCATATCTCGATGATTATACAGCACGCTGTCAGAGCGCTCTTGACACGAAGAGCCGTATTGCATTGGACGAGGAGCTTCATAGCAAGCTTCGTGAAGTGTGCAGAAATCATTACATCAGAAATATATTGCATGATCTTGAGGGTGTTAGTCACAGGAATAGAATCTATCATTCTAATGAAACCCGTATAGCAGAAAGTATCAAAGAGCATATAGTCATTGTCCAGCATCTCATGTGCCGGGATTTTGAAAAAGCGGCGGAGGCCATGCGTGTCCATCTTACGAATGCGCGTGAGTTCGCTATGAAGAAATATCTATGATTTATAGTGTTCAGCCTTGACAAATGCCTTAAGCATGTTAGTCTACTATTAACAATAGATGCATGCAACAATTATTAAATTTTATAATACTTGCATGCATAACAGTTGCTCAAATTTTATTTGAGATGCTATTCAGGAGGCTGGAAGGTGAGGGTTCTTTTAAGTAATCCATACGTATGGACAGATGACCATTTTGAGAAAAAGGATGTTATTGTTGATGGCTGTAAGCTTGAAGTCGCTCCATTCAGACAACCCATTAAGTATGATTCGGTAAAGAAGCTTGACGGCTTCTACCTGCTGCCTGGGATTATAGATTGCCATGCCCATGTGTCGATGGTATGCGGCACACAGCATATGAAGGATTTCTTCGCTTCAAGCGAGAATGATTTGGTTGTTGATTCTGTCATAAACGCTGAGAAGATGGTACGTCATGGAATAACGACAATCAGGGATTGCGGTGGAAAGCGATTTGAGACACTGTCTGTGCGTAACTATATAAATAAAGGAAAGATTCCAGGACCGAGAATCCTTTGTTCAGGTACTCCTTTAAAAGCAATTGGTGGTCATGAGCCTGGAATGGATTATACAGGTCCAATCGAGGCGAGAGCGAAAGTCCGTGAATTTCTTTATAAAGGCGTGGATTTCATCAAGGTCATGGTCACCGGAGGTCTTGGCAAGGCAGGAGAGAAGCCAGGATGCGTCGAGATTACGCAGGATGAGCTGAATGCAATCACCGAAGAAGCAACTCGTCATGGCAGACGTGTGGCATGCCATTGCCATAGCAAGGAGGGGATGCAGATGATTATCAACGCAGGTGCAACCTCCATAGAGCATTCTACATTTCTCGATAAGGAAATCGATGAACAGCTCATTGAGAAAGGTATTTATATCGTTCCTACATTCGAGCCATATATGAATTATGCACTATATGGTGAGCAGAATAATCAGCTTATGGACACTGTTCTGGCAGCACGAGCTATCGTAAGCGAGAAGAAAACACGTTTCCATGAAGCATATGAGATGGGTGTGAAGATAGCCTTTGGCCGCGATAGCGGAGGATTCCTGATGGACCAGGGGAAGTTTGCTGGTGAAATGCTTTATATGGAAGATGCCGGCATGAGCAGGGCGGATATAATAAACAGCGCAACGCGTAATGCTGCCGAGCTATGTGGACTGGCTGATATCACAGGAACAATTGAGACAGGAAAAGAGGCAGATCTTGTTATTCTGAAAGACAATCCTCTCGATAACCTGATGGCATTTGAGAATTCGCTTTCAGGTGTATTTGCCAGAGGTAAATACCTCGTCCCAGAACAAGAGATGTAATCTGATAGGAGATCGCAATGACAAAAATAGAGAGAATACGCGCTGTCCTGAATAGGGCATCTGTCGATTATGTCCCGACTGGTTTCTGGATTCATTTCACTGAAGATTGCTTTTTTGGTGATGCGGCAGTGAATGCTCATCTTGAATTCTTCGATAAGACAGAGTCTGACCTCTGCAAGGTCATGACTGAATGGACGTATCCATGTGATGGGAGCATAAAAGCCGCTTCTGACTGGAAATTGATAAAATCTTATAAACGAGATGCTTCATTTATCCAGAATCAGGCAAATCTCATAAGCTCTGTCGCTGAGAAATGCAATGACTCTCCGATAGTTGCGACACTTCATGGTGTTGTTGCTTCCGCCTCTCACGCTTTGCTTGGAATTCCCCGTTATGATTCGATTGGAAGATATGCGCAGCTGTATCATCTCCGTACGGATAGGCAATCAGTTTATGAAGGCTATAGAAGGATTGCCGATACTCTGAAGAACATGGCTCGCGAATTTGTCAAAGCTGGCGCCATCGGTATATATTATGCAGCCCTCGGTGGTGAGGCGGATGGCTTTACTGATGAGGAGCATGCTGAATATATCGCTCCGCTTGATAAGGAGATTATACATGCCGCATACGATGCTGGAGCGGAATTCGTCATTCTCCATATGTGCAAGCCAAAAGTAAGGCTTGAGAGATTCCTTGGCTATGATGCTGATATTGTGAACTGGGGTGTCCGTGAAAGCGGTATTCCTTTATCCAAAGGAAGAGAGCTTTTCCCTGATAAGATTCTTCTTGGTGGGCTTGATCATAGGGAAGGTGCTCTTATTTCAGGCGATATCTATGAATTGGAAAAGGGCATCTCCTCAATTTTTGCAGAGGTAGGAACTGATGGGCTTATTCTTGGCAGTGATTGCACCCTGCCTACCGGTATACCATATTCAAACATCAGGGCAGTGTCTGAGATTTCAAAAAGGCTTTCAGACTGTACTTTGACGAGGTGTGTGAATGTCTGATTCATTCACAGAAATCCGAAGAATTCTCAAAAGCGAGCTTATCACCGCAACAGGCTGTACTGAGCCGATTGCCTTGGCGTATGGAGCCTCATGCTGTCGTAAGCTTCTTGGTACAATGCCTGACAGAATCGATGTGGAGTGCAGCGGCAATATAATCAAGAATGCAAAGAGCGTTACCGTTCCGAATTGCAATGGGCTGAAAGGTATCGATACAGCAGTTGCGATAGGCACTGTCTCGGGAGATGCCAATGCCGGTCTTGAACTCCTGAAAAATATAACCAGTAACGACATAGCATCAGCAATTGAATATCTGCAATCGCACAGCATAGTGATTTCTCTGCTGGAATCAGACTCAAAACTGCATTTCGTGATACGGATGCGTGCTGGAATACACCACTCTCTGATTGAAATCAAAGATGTTCACACAAGGATTGTGAGAGCGGAAAGAGATGGCAAGTCAATTGTCTCTGAAACTGATTTCATCAGTCATGATGATAGCATCTCGGATTTCATGAAAACCATTTCAGTCGCTTCGATAATAGAGTATGCGGAACAGGAGGATGCTGAATTTCTTTCTTCTGCTTTTTCAACCCAGATAAAAGATAACTGGGATATCGCAACTGAGGGACTGCGGAATAACTGGGGTACAGGTATTGGTGGATTGATTGAGCAGTATCATCTTGGTGGTGCATTCAGCGATATTGAGGCATTGGCTGCAGCTGCATCCGATGCGAGAATGAGTGGCTGTCCTATGCCTGTTGTCATAAACTGCGGAAGCGGGAATCAGGGATTGACTGTCTCTGTGCCGGTGGTGGCGTATGCCCGGAAGAACAGTATCCCTGAAGACAAGTTGCTGCGTGCTCTTGCTATAAGCAATCTGCTTGCGTTGTATCAGAAGGCTTCTATAGGACGTCTTTCAGCTTTCTGCGGTGCTGTAACGGCTGCAACAGGAGCTGGAGCAGCTATCACGTGGCTAGCTGATGGCTCTTTGCGGCAGATTGAGGATACTGTAGTCAACACGCTTGCTATCGTTTCCGGCATTATCTGTGATGGGGCAAAGCCATCATGCGCTGGTAAGATTGCTATATGCGTGAATGCCGCTCTGATTGCTCATTCAATGGCTATGTGCAATTCTTTATTCTCATCCGGTGATGGTATTGTCAAAAAGAATGCAGATGAAACAATCAGCGGGGTAGGAATGATAGCTAGTCAGGGGATGAAAGCAACTGATGATGTAATTCTCAGTGTCATGCTTGCCTGAAGAGATTATGAATTTTGTTGACAACGTCTGAAAGCGTGGTAGTCTTAACATATGTTGCATGCAACAAGTTTTAATTAAAACAAAAGATGCATGCATAGGAGGTCTTGTGAAGCGTTTTACTCTTGTTATCTGCATGGCTCTGATTGTTTCTATGCTGTGTTTTGCTGGTGGTAATTCAGACAAGAAGGCAACAGCTGTTGCTGAGAGTTCTGAAGGGAAAACAGTTATCAATATCTACTGGTGGGGTAATCAGGTGAGAAATGACATCACCCAGAAGGCGATTAATCTCTACATGTCAGAGCACCCTGATATTGAAATCCGCTCCGAGTTCGCAGATTGGTCAGGATACTGGGATAGACTCAGCGCTACGGCAGCTGGCGGCAATATGCCTGATATCGTCCAGATGGATTACAGCTATCTCAACCAGTATCAGCAGAACGGTCTTCTTGCGGATCTCAATCCTTACTTTGAAGATGGGACTATCGATATTTCCAAGATACCTTCATCTGTAATCGAGTCTGGCTCTGTAGATGGACATTGCTATGCGCTTTCCCTTGGAAGCAATGCGCCTGTCATGATTTATGACCCAGCAATCACAGAAGCCGCTGGCGTTGAAATTCCTGATCAGCTTACAGTTGAGGAGCTTTATGAGATCAGCAACACGATATATGAGAAAACAGGTGTGTCAACATATTTCCACGATGGAATAAACATGATGGCTATTGTCTGCCGTTCATATGGCTCTCACATATTCGATGAACTTGCAGCTGGTGATACAACAGGCTCACTTAAGCATTGGAATTACGTAAAATGGTTCGCGGATGCTCCATCAGCTATTTCTCCAGAGCTTATTGCCGAGAAGAATCCTGATGTCGTCGAGACAAAGCCTATAACAGATGGAACAACATGGAATGATTTCTCATTCTCGAATCAGTTCATCGCTGTGAGCAATGCAGCAGGCAGAAAACTTGAGATGACAATGTACCCAGTCGCAGAGGATGCCGTCAATCAGCCGATGTATCTTAAGCCTTCACAGTTCTTCTCAATCTCTTCTCAGAGCGATTGCAAGGAAGAAGCTGCAGCATTCCTGGATTGGTTTACAAACAGCGTGGAATGCAATGAAATCCTCATGGCCGAGCGTGGTATACCGGTAAATACAGAAGTCGCAGCCGCGATAAAGAATCTTGTCGATGAGAATAATCAGGCAATTTTCGAGTATGTAGATAAAGTCGGTGCCATAGCAACTCCGATAGACGCTCCGGATCCAGCCGGTAAAGGTGAGATCGAAGCTATTGGAAAGACAACAGCTGAGGAGCTTAGACATGGCTATATGACTGTAGAGGAAGCAACTGAAGACTTCGTTTCAAGAGCTCAATCTATAATCGCTTCCATGCAGTAAATCATGATATTCTCTTTTCTGCGCCGGTATCCATTGATTGGTTACCGGTTTTTTTCTTTTAGAGATTGAGCAATAGCAATGATGGAATAATCAGCGCGAGACTCAGGAATCCCCATTTTGTCAGTTTCTCTCTGAAGATGAATATACTTGCAATCATCACCACGATAATCGCACCAACGCTGTATGTCGGGTAAGCGATGTAAGCACTGACAAGACTCAATGATTTCAGCAGGAAGAACGATGAGAGATAATTGGGTATTCCAAGGCATATACCTATGATTGTCTCTTTTCTTCCTATTCTGTGCCTGCCTGCAAGGACAATGGCAAGGCAGATCATCGCCGCGGAGAGAAATGTCATTCCCATAAACCAGTTTTCCAGGTTTTCATTGCCAAACTCCTGGAATACTTTCAGAAAGCTATCAACAGCACCATTAAATAGAAGTCCCGCTATAAGAAGCGGAAATGCAGACTTTCTGCTCTCTCTGCTGTTTCCCTCCTTTTCTGGGATATTCATTATGATGAATGCGGCAAGAACAGCCAGTATTCCGATTATCTCGCCCGGAGCAGGGCGTTCTCCGAAAAAGATTATCGACAGGAATGTAGGAACTATGACGCCAAGACGTGCGAATGTCGATTGCAATATGGCTCCGTTTCTTTTCACATTGATCTGATTAAGAAGCATGCCTGCGATATACAGAACTCCGTTGACTATTGCAAAGAGGAGGCAGTTGCCGAAGTCCTTGTCGATAGGTGGCAAGGAGCTTCCTTTCTGTAATATAAGGAAAGGAACAAGACAGGATAGATAATTGATGAAAAGCATCCCATACCTGTCATAATTCCATCTGCTGCTGTATTTCAGGACAATGGAAACCGAAGCGCTGCATAGTAAACCTGCTATGAGGAAAAACATATCCGGAAAACCTCTCTTATCACCAATAGGAGCACCTTCGCCCTTGTCTTGCTGGATTCATTTCTTTGTAAGCTTTCATTACGCATTTTGCTGGGGCCAACAGGTGCATCGATTGCGTTATTGTAATCTTCTTTTAAAAGGAGCGTAACTGGTTTCTTGACATTCTCTTCCTTCACGAAGTAAAAGCTGTCCTCCGTACGTAATGATAGCAAACGAGCATATAGCCGGATTCTGTATTAGATTCCTGAATGCTTCATTATTCTTTATCTTCAGAAGTCTGCCTGTTGTACTTTGAGGCGGAATTCTGTACGAATAGCGGACAAGAGTACAGACAGCAAAGAACATCACTAATAAGGAACTAAAAGGACTCCGGACTTTCATGGATGAGACTGCTGTGAAGGACTATATAATCGTATGCCGTGAACTCTTTGAGCGGACAACTGTTGATGGAATCAGGATAATGCCGTGGACGATCTTCCTTGATAAGCTATGGAATAACGAGATTTTCAGTTGATGGGAAGATGAAACACACAAGGTGAAAGTGGCAGTTCTGCACAAGAAGTTCTGTTATGAGCCGATTGCAGGAGCCTGTGCCCTGTTGCAATGTCGGTAATGAATTCATCTTCTATTGTGACGACGAAAGAGATGATTTATGGCATTGTGTATCAATACGCTTGTGAAAACCAGGAATAAAGATTCATGCGGGCCGAAGATTCCGTTCTATTCCGATGTCTGGGATGCAATCTAACGCTATATCTATGCTTCCATTGAAGAAGGAAAATACAACAATCACATGTTATAACAATGGAATAAGGACAGAAATCTTCAATATTGAATGCATTGATGAAGAGAAATAGAATTCGCTATAAGCGAAGCAATGATATTTATTGGTAACTACGCAACGTATTGTTATGAAAGGAATTACTCTGAATTCTTGGATTGTATAAGCCTGCATTACAATATTTAAATGACTTTTGAAAGCAATAAGTATGGATTTGTTCTCCAGCATGACGAACGAACTTCATAATGCGAATTCTACTGACAAATTTCTATAAAAATCGCTAGTAGAAATAGCAAAAATAGCAATATAATGGCAGTAGAGGTGACATATGGAAAGGTATGTAAAGCGCATCATAGATATTCAGTCCAAACTCAAAAACAAATCACTTTTTCTTTCCGGTCCAAGGCAGACGGGGAAAAGCTCTTTGATAGCAAATCAGATCCAGGATGACGTGAAGCTTTCATGGTCACTTCTCAATGCTAGGATAAGAAGAAGGTGTCAGGCGGATCCTGGAGTGCTGCGCGATGAGATTGAGACAAGAGGAATCCAAGATGGGCTTGTAATCATCGACGAGATCCAGAAAGTTCCAGAGCTTCTTGACGAGGTTCATCTTCTGATTGAGGAGACAGATATCAGATTCCTTCTGACAGGCTCAAGCGCAAGAAGGCTCAAGGAACAGGGAGTGAATCTTCTGGGAGGTCGAGCTGGAAAGATGAACCTCCATCCATTCGTATGGCCGGAAATCAAAGAGCTCAATCCTACTCTGGACAGAATCCTAAAATACGGGATGCTTCCATCCGTATTCTTGTCAGATACTCCTGATGATGTTCTTGATGATTACATCAATGTCTACCTTCAGGACGAGATAGCGGGAGAAGGCCTCGTAAGACAGCTTCCTAAGTTCGAACGTTTTCTTGAAGTAGCAGCCCTTACCAACGCCGAGGAGATCAACTACTCCAACATTGCAAGTGATGTGATGATGAGCAGAGGATCCATAACCCAATGGTACGGAATCCTATATGACACCATGATTGGCTTTGCAGTTCCTCCTTATACGAAGACGAAGAAAAGAAAGGCTGTTGAAACTGAGCGCTTCTACTACTTCGATGTAGGCCTTGTCCGCTTTCTTCTCGGTCTTAGGGATATTGTCGATACACAGACTGAATACGGAAAGCTGTTTGAGACATACATTGCTGAAGAGCTATCAGCATACCTCGATTATAACAAGCGTAAAGAGAAACTGTCGTACTGGAGAACCCGTCAGTCATCATTCGAAGTGGACTTTGTAATCGGTGATGATGTTGCCATTGAGACCAAGACGACGAAGCTTGTGAATGAGAATAAGGATCTCCGGGGACTCAGGGCATTGAAGGAAGAAGGGATATTCAAGAAGTACATCGTAGTTTCCAGGGACAGCATCTCCAGGACAACTGATGATGGAATCATGCTTCTTCCCTGGAACCTTTTCCTCACCTGGCTCTGGGACGGAAGGATACTCTGATTATTGATTGCAAAAAGGAACCCTCGAGTAATCTTGACCATGCGAATCAACTCCGTGATACAAACACGGAGGCTGTATTGCAACAGTTGACGGCGAGTACATTTCATTTTGTTCAGCCGTCTTTAATGCCGATTTATCTATGTATCTATGGATGTACAAATTATAGAACTGCATTCTTCGTGGATCCTAAAAACACAAGGCTTGTATTCATGCTAATCTCAGGAGTGATATCATTCATAATCCAAGGAGTTTTGATTTTAGTTGCTCTTCTCTAAATTTTTATCAAATTCCTAGTCTTACTCGGAATTTTTAGATATAATTCCGATTGAAGGTATCAATATGGAATATATCAGACGAGCACTTGAGATTGAAGACATGCTTGAGGAAAGCTCTCTTTTCCTCTTCGGCCCGAGGATGACAGGAAAAACATCATATATCGAGAATGAGCTTCAGAAGAAAGCGATTCTCTCAATCACCTTCCTTGATGGTGACACTCTTGACGCATTCCGTCGAAACCCTGTACTTCTGAGATCGATGCTGAATGGAAAGACTGAAGGGTTTGTCATCGTTGATGAGGTGCAGCTCTTCCCTCCTGTACTCCTCGATATCCAGCATATTATGACCCATAGCGATATCCAGTTCCTGCTTACAGGATCCAGTGCAAGGAAACTGAAGAAGAGTGGAAACAACCTTCTTGGGGGAAGAGCTGGAATCGTTCCGATGCACCCTCTTGTATGGAAGGAGATCAGAGACAGGAATCCTGATCTTGATTCAATCTTTGCAACAGGAATGCTTCCCAAGGCATTCATGGCCAAATCGTATCAGACTCAGCTCAGGAACTATGTCAGAGGCTATCTCGATAATGAAATCGCAGCCGAAGGAGAAAGACGTGATCTTGGAGTTTTCAGCAACTTTCTTACATTCGCCGCTTCCGAGAATACTGAGCTGATGAACTTCTCGAATGTGTCCAGAGATATAGGGATGTCCGCTGATACGATCAAGGAGTGGTATCAGATTCTTGTAGACACCTTCATCGGCTACTATCTCAGACCATACAGGAAGGGATCAAAGAGGATTCCCGTGAATACATCAAAGTTCTATTTCTTCGATGTAGGAGTTGCGAGAGCCACAGCTAGGATGCCTGTTCCGACCGAGACGATGACAGAGTATGGAAAGATGTTTGAGAATTACATCTTCATGGAGCTGAGAGCCTACATTGACTATAACATGACAGATGACGAACTTTACTTCTGGCGTACACGTGAAGGGTATGAGGTTGACTTCGTAATCGAGAACAAGGTTGCCATTGAAGTGAAGACATCGAAGAACATCACCAATAAGGAACTTAAAGGACTGAGGGCTTTCATGGATGAGACTGCTGTGAAGGACTATATAATCGTATGCCGTGAGCTTTTCGAGCGAACGACGGATGATGGCATCAGAATATTGCCGTGGAAATCTTTCCTTGATAGGCTTTGGGGCGGAAAGATTATCTGATCACTGGGGAAATCAGCAATCATTGCGAGATCTTACCGTGCAAATCAGCTCCGTGATGCAAAACACGGAAGCTGTGTTGCAATAATCGGAAGATACCTTCATTTCATCTTGTCCAACCATCTTCAATGTCCATTTATCTATGGATGTAAGGGAATAAAGATTTATTGAAATCAATATCCCAATACAGATGGAGGCTCACATGACTACCATATCGATAGCCAATCAGAAAGGCGGTGTCGGCAAAACGACAACAGCAATCGCCCTTTCTACCGCATTCACGAGCCGTGGAAAGAAAGTCCTGCTCATTGATACAGATCCCCAGGGAAATCTGACAGCAGCCCTTGGCGTATGTCCTGATGATGTTCCTGGACTGCTTGAATTGATGACAAGCGATGTGAGTATCGGAGATATACGGATAAACACATATGCTTGCGACCTCATTCCTTGCTCTATACTTTTTGCAGATGCTGACAGAAGCCTGACACAGCCATATGCATTTGGGATACTGGCATCAAAACTTGAGCCATATCAGGATGAATATGACATTTGCATAATAGATGCGCCGCCATCCCTTGGAATACTGTCTCTCAACGGCTTCAATGCTTTGGACTATGTGATTGTACCAGTAAACACCTCCGCATTCTCATTGCAGGGACTGTCTTCCCTTTTTGAAATCATCAGCGTTGTGAATACGAAAGGAAAGCATGAGATAGGCATACTTGGAATTCTTCTTACCAGATTCAATCCCAGAACAAGGCGTGGCCATGAAGTTCTAGAATCCCTTAATAGAATTGCATATAAAATAAAAACATCCGTTTTCGGTGTAAAAATTAGACAATCAATAAAAATAGAAGTTGTCCAAGCAAGACGTATCGATTCTTTTCTGGATGAGGTGAAGTCCAAAGCCAGCGATGACTACATTGTTCTTGCAGACGAGGTGATAGAGCGAATCAGGCTCAATGAATAAAGACTTAAATAAACGAGTAGATACATACATCAGTCAACGACCTTCAGGCTTGCCTGAAGGTCGTTGACCTGATTTTCTTCGAGGCTATCAGGATAGAACAGACTCCATTATGGGGCACTATCATTGAATTCTACACTTACAGCCCTTTCCTTACCTGGCTCTATCCGCTTGGACTTGAAACAGCACTGAAAACATATGTCATCATGGCAGTTCTTGTTGTCTGTTATCTTGCGACAGTCATCTACTGTGGATCTTCGGTAAGGGAAGGACAATGCCTTGACCGTGATGAGCTGGAGGAGCTTGGAATCAATGACGTTCTGAGGAGAGTCAATCCGATAAGACGACTCTTCCTTCCTCGTCCACACTTCTATGTTACAGACTCGTTCAGCCAGAATGCCTACTCATCTGGACGAAACATCGTGATTGCCCTTGATGTCTTTGATGAGGGAATCGAGGTTGTTCAGGGGGTTATAGCACACGAATTGGGACATTATTATCACTATGATACCGATGCTTCCCTGATATGCACTGTAGCTATCAATACCGTTACATTCCCTTTGATGATTGTTACATTCATGGCGAGGATTCTTTCACATATTCCTCTTCTCGGTATAGCCGCAGGTCTATATGGACTTCTGCTTACTGTCTTCGGTGCAATCACTGGGATAATCTTCAATCTCATCAATCTGATCTTCTACTGGATTGATGGAAAATGGGCTGAGAGAAGGGCTGACATGTTCTCTGTGGATTTAGGCTACGGCTTTGGAAACTATCTCTTTCTTTCAAAGTACACGGATGGATTCTCACTTAGGGCACTGGTTTCAGGATTTCTCGATGTCCATCCCGGAATCAGAAGCAGGTGCAGATATATCAAGAAAAGAATCATCAGATACTACGGTGAAGACTACTGGGATAGTTGTGTCGCAATCTATGGCGATTACTACGTATGAGCAATGACAAGCCCCAATACAACACCGCAAGGGATATTCTGAAGGTAATTGCAATCATCGCAATGACAGCAGATCATGCTTCAACATTTTTCCTTGCTGAGGTGACTGTCATATACGCCATCTGTCAGTTCTTCGGAAACTTCACGATTGTCATAATGTGCTTCTTCATCGTCAGAGGACTCAGACATACAAGATCCGTGTTGAACTATGCATTGCGTCTTCTTGTTTGGGCAATGATATCTGAAGTGCCGTTCTATCTACTGTTTGGAATGAGGTTGAATATCCTATTCACGCTACTTGCAAGTCTTCTGATAATTCTCCTGATAGATAGAAAGGGATGGCCTCTGGGAATAGCTGCTCTAATGCTGTTCTTCCCGTTATCCTGGATATGCGACTGGAGCATAATAGCACCTGTATTCACTGTCATCTATTATGTCCTTCAGAAGAGGCATATTGAGAAATTGTCATTGCTGCTGATACCTGCATCCTACTTCATATTCAGAAATATCCTTTACTATGAAACCCAAGTTGAATATGTGGTTGGGACTATATCGATATTTCTTGCTGCCTTGCTGGTGTATCTTATGATGGGC
>CALXKJ010000013.1 GCA_944388955.1 uncultured Spirochaetaceae bacterium
TATGGGAAGAAGATTCTTGTGCTCAAAGGCGCAGCTTCCAATCTCAATAGCTTCTATGGTGAGAGATAAGGAGAAGAATGATGAGAGCAGATAGGGTAATCATTGAACCGATTCTCAGTGAGAAGTCGAATCTTGTTCGCGAAGGTGAGTGCAAGAAGTACACATTCCGTGTCGATCCTGCAGCTAACAAGTTCGAGATCATGGCAGCTGTTAAGGAGACATTCAATGTTGAGTGCACAAAGTGCAACGTGATGAATGTCAAAGGCAAGCCAAAGTTCTCCAGAGGTAAGGGCGGCTACATTAAGGGCTATACCCCATCCTGGAAGAAGGCAATCGTAACTCTGGCCAAGGGTGAGTCAATCCAGGCCATTGAGAGTGTATAAGGAGATTAAGGAAAATGGCTCTTAAGACATATAAACCAAATACTCCTGGTCTCCGCCAGAGGATCGTCCTTGTACGCTCCGAGATTACGGCAGACAAGCCGGAGAAGTCACTTACAAAGAATCTCCATAAGCATGCTGGCCGCGATACATTCGGTCGCGTAAGTGTACGTCGCCGTGGCGGTGGTCATAAGCGTGCATACAGAATCATTGATTTCCGCCGTGACAAGTATGGTGTTCCAGGCGTTGTCAAGACGATTGAATATGATCCGAACAGAAGCGTTAATATCGCACTTGTTTTCTACAAGGACGGTGAGAAGCGCTACATCCTCGCTCCAAAGGGAATTGCAGTAGGAACAACAGTCGTTTCAGGACCAGCAGCTCCGCTTACAGTGGGCAATGCTCTTCCTCTTAAGAATATTCCGCTTGGTATGACAGTACACAACGTCGAGCTCAATCTCGGTCGTGGCGGACAGCTTGTACGCTCTGCTGGACTTGGTGCTGATGTTGTTGCTAAGGAAGGTGACTATGTCACACTCCGCCTGCCTTCGGGTGAGATGAGAATGGTTTTCGGCGAGTGCTACGCAACAATCGGTGTGCTCGGCAACGAGGATCACATGAATATTTCTCTTGGTAAGGCTGGTGCTTCAAGACACCTTGGCAGAAGACCAAAGGTCAGAGGTGTTGTCATGAACCCAATCGACCATCCACATGGTGGTGGTGAAGGCAAGACAGCTGCGGGACGCCATCCGGTGACACCGTGGGGCAAGCCGACCAAGGGTGGAAAGACACGCTCGAAGAAGAAGCCGTCTAACAGATTCATCGTCAAGAGACGCAAGTAGTAGGAGTAGAAAGTGGCAAGGTCAATCAAGAAAGGCCCTTTTATTGAAGAGAAGCTTCTCAAGAGGGTCATGGAAGCAAATAAGACTAATCAGAAGCAGATGATCAAGACCTACTCACGTAGCTCTACAATCATCCCTGAGATGGTCGGACAGACAATCTCTGTGTATAACGGCAAGACTTGGGTTCCTGTCTACGTGACTGAGAATCTCGTAGGTCACAAGCTCGGTGAGTTTGCACCTACCCGCATTTTCCGTGGTCACGCATCCGACAAGGCGGCTAAGTAAAAGGTAGAAAGCAATGGAAACTAAGAAAGGTTATAAAGCAGTTGCCAAGTATCTTCTGGTATCTCCTTCAAAAGTACGCCCGGTAGCGGATCTTGTCCGCGGCAAGGGATACACGGAGGCGGTTGCCATTCTCGAGGCAATGCCGCAGAAGGGTGCAAGGCTCATCCTTAAGGTTCTTAAGTCCGCTGGTGCCAATGCACTTAACCAGAACAGGATGATGGATGAGGATTCCCTCTATGTCTCCGAGCTTAAGATCGATGACGGTCCAAGGCTCAAGAGGGTATGGCCGCGTTCCCATGGAAAGCGCGATATCCTTCTAAGGAGGATGTCTCATATCACTGTCGTAGTTGACGAGAAGGTGGGAAGATAATGGGCCAGAAAGTTAATCCAATCGGACTTAGATTAGGTGTAAACAAGACTTGGGAGTCCAAGTGGTATGTCGATCCAAGGGAGTATATGGATACACTCCATGAGGATCTTAAGCTCAGGAAGGCACTTCTTGCCGCACCTGAGGTATCTGGAGCTGAGATAAGCGATGTTGAGATTATCCGCAAGCCAGGACGCATTACACTCGTTGTCGGTACAGCGAGACCAGGCATCATCATCGGTGCAAAGGGTGCTAATGTTGAGAAGCTTTGCGAGAAAATCCAGAAGCTTACAGAGAAGAAAGTCCAGATTAAGATCCGTGAGATCAAGAAGGCAGAGTGCGACGCTCAGCTTATCGCTCAGAGCATTGCCCGCCAGCTTGAGAACCGTGGCGCTTTCAGACGTGCAATGAAGAATGCAGTCTCAAGAGCAATCAACGGTGGTGTTCAGGGAATCAAGATCCAGTGCTCAGGTCGTCTCGGCGGAGCTGAGATGAAGAGAACGGAATGGATGAAGGAAGGACGTGTACCTCTTCATACTCTCCGTGCTGACATCGACTACGGAACAGCTACAGCAAACACGACATTCGGCTGCATCGGAGTCAAGGTATGGGTCTTCAATGGTGAGATCTATGATCATGGCAAGGCTGAGGATGAGACTGTCGGAACGCTTGTAAAGAAGAAGACAGCTGAGACAGCTGAGGCAAGGAGCTGAGAAAATGCTTAGTCCTAAGAGAATAAAGTTCAGAAAGAAGCAGCGTGGTGAGCGTCACGGCGTTGCGCACAGAGGTAACACTCTTGCATTCGGTGAGTACGGACTTATGGCTACTGAGCCCAGGTGGATCACGAACCGCCAGATTGAGGCTGCCCGTGTTGCGATGACTCGTCACGTAAAGCGTGGTGGCAAGGTATGGATCCGCATCTATCCTGATATGCCGTACACAAAGAAGCCTGCTGAGACAAGGCAGGGTAACGGAAAGGGAAGCCCTGAGGGATGGGTAGCTGTTGTAAAGACAGGTGCAATCATGTTCGAGATGGGCGGTGTTGATGAAGCACTTGCGAGAGAGGCTCTTGAGCTTGCTGCATCAAAGCTCCCGATCAAGACGAAGTTCGTCGTCCGCTCGGAGATGGAGTGAGTTATGAAGAAGTCTTATAAGAATCTCAGCTATAAAGAGATGGAAGCAGAGCTTGCCAAGCTCAGAAAAGAGTTGATTGATCTCAGATTGCAGAAGGTTCTCAGTCACCTTGACAACCCGATGCGTCTCAGGACAATCAGAAGGGATATCGCCCGCCTCAATACACGCATCCACGCTGTGGATATCGGTATTGCTGAGAATGGCGGAGATAAGTGAGAGAGGCACGGAAGATGGAAGCAAATAAGAAGAAAATGACAGGAATCGTCGTAAGCGATAAGATGGACAAGACCATTGTTGTCGAGATTACGAACAGAACCCTTCATCCGATCTACAAGAAGTACGTTGTCTCCACAAAGAAGGTAAAGGCTCATGATGAGAATAATGATGCCCACTTCGGAGATACAGTTCGCGTAGTCGAGTGCCGCCACCTCTCTAAGGATAAGTGCTGGCGCCTCGAGGAAATCGTCGAGAGAGCACGTTAAGGAGAATCGCCATGATACAGATGCAGACTTATCTTAATGTCGCAGATAACAGCGGTGCAAAGCGTGTGCAGTGCATCAAGGTTCTCGGCGGCAGCCACAGATACGTTGCCGGAGTAGGTGACATCATCGTCGTGGCAGTCAAGGACGCTCTCCCGAACGGAGCCATCAAGAAGGGCGATGTTCTCAAGGCAGTAGTAGTCCGCACTAAGAAGGAATACCGCAGACCTGACGGTACCTATATCAGGTTCGATGACAACGCATGCGTAGTCATTGATGCCAACAATAACCCACGCGGTAAGCGTATCTTCGGGCCAGTCGCGAGAGAGCTTCGTGACAACTATATGAAGATCGTTTCACTTGCACCGGAAGTGTTGTAGGAGTTCTGTATGAGACTGAAGAAGAATGACACAGTCAGGATCATTGCCGGAAAGGATAAGGGCCTTGAAGGCAAGATCATCCAGATCGATCCAAAGTCGGAGAGAGTTGTTGTCCAGGGCCGCAACATGGTTACAAAGACCATGAAGAAGAGAAACCCGCAGGACAAGGGTGGAATCATGGAAGTCGAAGCTCCGATTCATGTTTCCAATGTACAGCTCGTATCCAAGGGCGGAGTATCCAGAGTTGGATACAAGATTGAGAACGGAAAGAAAGTCCGTTACGCAAAGAAGACAGGAGAGGTGCTCTGATATGGCAGAAGAGAAGTTTGTACCGAATTTCAAGAAGAAGTATCTTGAGACAGTTGCACCTCAGCTTATGAAGGATTTTGCTTTCAAGTCCACGATGCAGATTCCAAAGCTTGAGAAGATCACTGTTTCCGTTGGTGTTGGTGAAGCAACAACAAACAAGAAGCTTCTCGATGCTGCTGTTAAGGAACTTGAGCAGATTACCGGTCAGCATGTCGTAAAGACAAAGGCTAGAAAGTCCATTGCTAACTTCAAAGTCCGTGAAGGCCAGGAGATTGGTGCGATGGTTACACTCAGAGGAGACAATATGTGGTACTTCCTCGAGCGTCTCATCTGCATTGCTCTTCCTCGTGTTAAGGACTTCAGAGGTGTCAATCCAAACGCTTTCGATGGCCACGGGAACTATTCACTCGGAATCACTGAGCAGATAATCTTCCCAGAGATTGACTATGACAAGATCGAGAGAATCAGCGGTCTGAATATCGCTATCGTCACGACAGCTCAGAACGATGAGCAGGGCTATGCTCTTCTCAAGGCTCTCGGCATGCCGTTCGCTGCAAAGTAAGGAGCTTATAGATGGCAAAGACGTCACTTATCGTAAAGTCAAGAAAGGAGCCTAAGTTCTCCACACGCAGGTACCACCGCTGCCGTATATGCGGTCGTCCTCGTGGATATATGCGCCAGTTTGATATGTGCAGGATCTGCTTCAGGAAGCTGGCTAGCGAAGGCCAGATCCCTGGCGTAACGAAGTCGAGCTGGTAGGAGTTGAGAGTATGGCAGTTAGTGATCCAATTGCAGATATGCTGACTAAGATCAGAAATGCTAGTCAGGCAAAGCATGAGAAGGTTGATATAACAGCCTCCAATCTTAAGCTGCAGATCATCAAGATCCTTAAGAACGAAGGCTTTATCAAGAATTTCAAGAAGGTCACAAAGGATGACATCACATATATCCGTGTCTTCCTTAAGTACACAGACAATCAGTCTCCTGTACTTCATGGCCTTAAGCGTATCTCCACACCTGGTCGCCGTGTTTACTGCGGTTACAAGGATATGCCATCCGTTTACAACGGAATCGGTGTAGTGGTTGTCTCTTCTTCGACAGGTGTCATCACAGGCAAGAAGGCTAAGGAAGCCAGAGTCGGTGGTGAAATCATCTGCACGATCTGGTAAGGAGCGATAGAATGTCCAGAATAGGTAAGCTTCCGGTTCAGATCCCGGAGAAGGTAACCGTTACTGTAAATAATGGCCATGTGGCTGTGACAGGTCCAAAGGGAAGCCTTGAGCTCCAGACAAGACCTGAAGTCACTGTAGAGGTTAAGGATAACGAAGTTGTTGTCACAAGGCGCGATGATGAGAAAGAGTCAAGAAGCTATCATGGACTTTATCGCCAGCTGATCAGAAACATGATCACGGGTGTAACAAGTGGCTTCCAGAAGGTTCTCCTCATCAACGGAGTTGGCTATAGAGCAGAGGTAAAGGATAACATCCTTACACTCAACCTTGGTTACTCCATGCCGATTGAGTACATCATCCCAGAAGGAATCTCCATTGCAGCTGATGGGCCAGCAAAGCTCACAATCAGCGGAATCAGCAAGGAGAAGGTTGGTAAGTGTGCAGCTGAGATCCGCTCCCTCAGGGGACCTGAGCCGTACAAGGGCAAGGGAATCAAGTACGAAGACGAGACTATCCGCCGCAAGGTTGGTAAGTCCGGTGGCAAGAAATAAGGCGGTTTAGAGTTATGAACAGAATGATCGATAAGAATAGAAGGCATGCCAAGAGGAAGGCTCATATCAGAAAGAGAATCTCGGGCACAGCCTCAAGACCGAGAATGACTGTTTTCAGAAGCAACTATCATATGTATGTCCAGATCATCGATGATACAGTAGGTCATACATTGGTCTCTGCCTCTACCGTAGAAGCCGATCTCAGAAATCTCAAGAACACAGTCGCCGATGCTGAGAAGCTTGGTGAGATTGCGGGAAAGAGACTTCTCGAGAAGAACATCGATTCCGTGGTTTTCGACCGCAATGGATATATCTATCATGGAATCGTGAAGAGCATCGCTGACGGCGCTAGAAAGGCCGGAATCAAGTTCTAGGGAGAGCGGTATGGAAAGAAAAGACAGAGAAGTAAAAGACGGGTGCATCGAGAAGCTCGTCAAGCTCAACCGCGTTGCCAAGGTCGTTAAGGGTGGTAGAAGATTCTCATTCTCCGCTCTTGTAGTAGTAGGCTATGGCGATGGCCGTGTTGGCTACGGCTTTGGTAAGGCAAACGATGTCACCGATGCTATCAGAAAGGCAACGGATAAGGCTAAGGCACATCTTATCACCGTTCCTCTCAAGGGAAGCACTATTCCTCACGACATCACAGGCAAATTCAAGAGCGCAAGCGTTCTTCTCCGCCCAGCTGTTCCTGGTACAGGTGTTAAGGCTGGTGGAGCTGTCCGCCTCGTATGTGATGCCGCTGGAATCAGAGACATTCTTTCGAAGTCTCTTGGTTCAAGGAATGGAATCAACACAGTCAAGGCTACATTCGATGCTCTCGAGCATATGTATGATGCCGCAGCTGTTGCAAAAGGCAGAGGCAAGACTCTGAAGGAAATGTGGAGCTAATCATGAAACAGATCAAGATCACACTCGTAAAGGGACTTGCAGGAACACTTCCAGCACAGAGAGCTACTATCAAGGCTCTCGGGCTGGGAAAGATTTCCAGCTCTGTAGTCCGCAACGCGGATCCAATCAATCTTGGAATGGTCCGCACAGTTCAGCACCTTGTTAAGGTCGAGGAGGTCCAGTAATGGCACAGATTGTCAAACCACAGGGAGCAACAACCCGCAAGACAGTAGTTGGCCGTGGCAATGGCTCCGGTATCGGACGCTCCTGCGGACGCGGTCATGATGGACAGAACAGCCGCTCTGGCGGTGGTGTCCGTCTCGGATTCGAAGGCGGTCAGATGCCACTTTACAGACGTATTGCACGTCGTGGCTTCTCCAACTATCCGTTCAAGATTGAGAGACAGGCTATCTCCCTCTTTGCTCTTGATGCAGCATATGAGGAAGGTGAGACAGTTTCCGATGCAACACTCCGCGATAAGGGACTTATCAAGGGGACAGCTGAGGCTAAGATTCTCGCTGACGGAGAGATTACAAAGAAGCTCACTGTGGAAGGTGTGAAGATTTCAGCTTCTGCAGCCGAGAAGATCAAAGCCGCCGGCGGTGAGATAAAGTAAAGAAGGGATAGAATGGCAAACACTCTGGTCGACATGTTCAGAATGAAGGATATCAGGAAGAAGATCTTCTTCACTTTCGTCATCCTCGCGGTGACGAGAATCGGAGCTTCTCTTCCTATCCCGGGCGTGAATCCGGGAGCTGTCCTCAGCTATTTCGAGTCTAACTCGAATTCCTTCACCGAGTATCTGAACTTCTTCTCCGGTGGTGCTTTCGCTAACTTCTCTATTTTCATGCTAGGGGTCATGCCGTACATCAGCACGCAGATTATCATTCAGCTGCTGATGCTCGTCGTCCCCTCGCTGAAGAAGCTGGCGCAGGATCCTCAGGGCTCAAAGAAGATTCAGCAGTATACTCGTTACGGCACTATCCTCGTTGCAGCAATCCAGTCTCTTGCGGCATCAATGTATGCCAGAAGCATTCCTGGTGCGCTTGCAATCGGTACGGTTCCATTCACGATTGTATCAATCATCACAGTCACAGCTGGCTCAATGCTCATGGTATGGCTTGGTGAGAAAATCACTCAGCATGGAATCGGCAATGGAATATCTCTGCTGATCTTTGCAGGCATTGTGGCTCGTATCCCATCTGCATCATATACAATGGTAACAAGTGTTGCTCATGGTCTCATGAATCCTGTTGCAATCATCGTTGTTATCATCATGTTCTTCTTCGTTGTTGCTCTTGTTGTATATGAGGAGAAGGGACAGAGAAAGATTCCTGTTCAGTATGCACGCCGCGTTGTTGGAAGAAAGATGTATGGCTCTCAGAGCTCATATATCCCGTTCAAGATCAATCCATCGGGAGTTATTCCGGTCATATTCGCATCTACGCTGCTTTCGTTCCCTCTTCAGCTTGGATACAATTCATCCATCGGCTGGCTCAGGGCAGTTGCGGACTTCCTTAATCCTCAGGGTGCACCGTATCTTATTATCTACACCCTCCTGATTATTGCATTCGCATTCTTCTATACGCAGGTAACGCTCAATCCAGTGGAGATGGCGAAGAATATACGTGATAATGGCGGATCAGTCCCGGGCGTAAGAAACGAGAAGCTCGAGGAATACCTTACGAAGGTGCTCAATCGCATAGTCCTTCCAGGTTCCCTCTTCCTTGCTTTCATCGCACTTATCCCGACTCTGATACAGATGTTCTTCTCATTCCCGTCAAATGTTGCTATGCTTTTCGGCGGCACATCGCTTATCATTCTCGTCGGTGTAGACCTCGAGACAATGAGACAGCTTGATGGAATGATGAAGATGCACCACCACGATGGATTCGTGGATGCCAGAAAGCGCAGATTCAAGAAATTCTGATAGGAGTTTTCGAAATGAAAGTCAGAGCAAGTGTAAAACCTATTTGCGATAAGTGCAAAGTTATCAGACGTGCTGGTGTTGTACGCATTATCTGCGAGAACCCAAAGCACAAGCAGAGACAGAAATAATTAGGAGGCCATGATGGCACGTATAGCAGGTGTTGACCTGCCTAATAAGGCAGTAAAGATCGCACTGACATATATCTACGGAATCGGAAGGGTTTCCGCAATGCAGATCTGTCAGAAGACCAATATCGATCCGGATGTCAGGATCAACTCCCTCTCAAGCGATGATCTCGCTCTTCTGAGAAAGGTCATTGAAGAGGAGTATAAGATCGAGGGTCATCTCCGCACTGAGGTAGCTCTCAATATCAAGAGGCTGATGGATATCGGCTGCTACAGAGGTCTGAGGCACAGGAAGGGACTTCCTGTCAGAGGTCAGAGAACCAAGACGAACGCTAGGACCAGAAAGGGCAAGAAGAAGACCGTCGCCAATAAGAAGAAGTAAGGGCAGGTGTAAAGATGGCTAACGTAAAGAAGAAGACAAAGAAGACCGTACTTGAAGGTAATGTCTACATTCAGGCAACTTTCAACAACACGATCATCACAGTTACTGATCTTGCCGGAAATGCTATTTCCTGGGCATCGGCAGGAATGCTTGGATTCCGCGGTGCAAAGAAGTCTACGCCATATGCTGCACAGACAACATGTGAGACAGCTGCAAAGAAGGCAATGGACTTCGGTCTCAGGGAAGTCAATGTATTCGTTAAGGGACCTGGTGTTGGCCGCGAAAGCGCAATCAGAACTCTTGGTGTACTTGGACTTAAGGTCCGCTCTATCAGAGATGTCACACCAATCCCGCATAATGGATGCAGACCGCGCAAGACTCGCCGTGTCTGATTGATTCCGGCTCTAAGAGCTGCATAATAAGGAGCGATAATGGCTAGAAAAAATCTTCTCAAGGGATTCAAGAAACCCGCGGGAATCATATCCGATCACACTGTCTCAACAGCTGATTATGGCAAGTTCGTCGCCTATCCATTTGAGAGAGGCTTCGGAACGACGGTTGGCAACACGCTCCGCCGCGTCCTCCTTTCCTCAATCCAGGGATATGCTGTGACTGCAATCCGCTTCACGACATTCGGAGCATCCGATTCACGCGAGGCACATATGGTCACATCTGAATTCGAACCGCTCAGAGGTGTGAAGGAAGATATCAGTGATATCATTGCGGCCATTAAGAAACTGCAGATCTCAATGCCTGAGGATTCAGAGGGCACTGTCATCACTATCCCGTGCAAGGGACCTGGTGTAATAACCGGTAAGGATTTCGAGCGCGACCAGGTTGTCGTGACGAATCCGGATCTCCCTATCTTCACGATGATGGAAGACTGTGACCTCGAGATGGAAGTGCAGATTGATCTCGGAAGAGGCTATGTGCCATCTGAGCTCAATGAGAAGTACTCCGAGGAGCCGGGCACGATTGCAATCGATGCTTTCTACTCACCGGTCAAGAGAGTCAAGTACTCTATTGAGCCGACAAGAGTAGGCCAAAGGAATGATTACGAGAAGCTTACACTCGAAATCACGACAGATGGCACTATATCACCTGAGAATGCTCTTGGTGAGGCTGCAAAGATCATAAAGGAGCATTTCACGATTTTCATCAATTTCGATGAAGGTCAGGTGTGCACGACTGAGGAAGTCGATGAAGAGGAAGAGAGGCTCAGGAAGCTTCTTGATACTCCAGTCGAGGAGCTCGAGCTTACAGTTCGCTCATCCAACTGCCTCAAGAATGCTGGCATCAAGACAATCGGTGATCTTGCAAGGAAGACTGAAGATGAGATTGCCAAGACGAGGAACTTCGGTAAGAAGTCGCTCTCGGAAATCAAGGACAAGCTCAAGGAGTGGGGCCTTACGCTCGGCATGACAGACTTCAGTGTATTAAAGACGTCTATCAAAGTTCCAGAGAACAAGGAAGTAGAGAACAATGAAGCATAGGATCGGATTCAATGCGCTTTCTCGCAAGTCAAGCGAGCGCAAAGCGTTAAAGCGCAATATGGTCACATCATTCTTCAGATATGAGAGAATTGAGACCACAAAGGCAAAGGCTCTTGAAGTCAGAAAGATGGCCGAGAAGATGATCACAAGGGCAAAGGAGGATTCGGTTCACAATCGCCGTATCATTGCCCGCGACATCTATGATGAGGCTGTTGTAAACAAGCTCTTCAAGGAGATCGCACCTCTCTATACAGAGAGAAATGGTGGTTACACCAGAATCCTCAAGACAGGAAATAGACTTGGGGACGCAGCTGAGATGGTAATCCTTGAACTTGTCGAGAAGACAAAGAAGGAAGACAAGGCTGCAGAGAAGAAGGCTAAGAAAGCCGCAAAAGCTTCCAACTGATTGTTTCCAGGAAGCGAAAGACAGGCATAACGCCTGAAGCCGTCACTGAGTGTGGCGGTTTTTTGTTTTCTATGGGCTTTCCCTGCTCTTTCATACAATTCATGCCTTTCTTGTATTAATATTGACAGCACTGTTCTATTATCCAATAATCAAATATTATTGTTTCATAAGGAGGAATGATTTCATATGGCAGTTATTATTTCCCTCCTATGTCTGATTGCTGGTATTGCAATAGGTTTTGTATGCCGTTGGATATATGCTAAATCAAAGCTCACATCAGCAGAGCAGAACGCTCAGAGAATCAGCGAAGATGCTGTATCGAAAGCGGAAGCTCAGGCGAAGGAGATAGAGCTTGAGGCCCGTGACAGGCTGCTTCAGGAACAGCAGCAGCAGGAGCGGGAAGCACGTGAAAGGCGATTTGAACTGCAGAAATCCGAGCGAAGGCTTCTGCAGAAAGAAGAGAATCTTGATCGTAGGCAGCAGGAACTTGAAGCTATAAAGCGACAGCTGGGAGAACGTGATGAGGCTCTGAAGCTAAGAGAGAAAGCGGTAGAGGAAAAGCATACGCAGCTTACTTCTGAACTTGAGCGTGTTGCGGCGATGACCCGTGATGAAGCGAAGAATGTGATCATCGAGGAGATGAAGCAGGACGCCGAGCGGGATGGACAGATATATATCAACAAGATAGAGCAGGAAGCTCAGCTTCAGGCTGATAAAGTTGCGCGTGATATCATCGTGACATCCATCCAGCGCCTTGCAACTGAAGTCTCCGGAGAGATAACAACATCTTCTGTCTCTCTTCCAAGCGATGAGATGAAAGGCAGGATAATCGGGCGCGAAGGCAGGAATATCAGGACGCTGGAGACGCTCACCGGTGTTGATATCATCATAGATGATACTCCAGAAGCGGTTGTAATCTCATGCTTTGACCCCGTAAGGAAGGAAATCGCGAGAGTCGCGCTCGAGCGTCTTGTCCAGGATGGCCGAATCCATCCGGCACGCATCGAGGAGATGGTCAACAAAGTTTCACGCGAAGTCGGTAGAATCATCGTCGATGAAGGTGAGAAGGTCGTCTTCGATCTCGGTTTCCATAATATGGGACCTGAACTTGTGAAAGCGCTTGGACGCCTTCATTTCAGGACAAGCTATGGACAGAATGTACTTCTTCATTCAAAGGAAGTTGCCATTCTCAGCGGCATGATAGCCTCTGAAGTCGGAGCTGACCCGGAAATCGCCAAGCGTGGCGGACTTCTGCATGATATAGGAAAAGGTGCTGAGACTGAAAGCGAAGCTAACCATGCAGAGCTTGGTGCGGAGCTTGTTAAGAGACTTGGTGAGGATCCAAGGGTCGTCAATTGTGTACTCGCGCACCATAATGATGTCGAGCCATCATGTCCTGAGGCGATTATCGTACAGGTCGCTGATGCTATTTCCGCGGCTCGGCCAGGTGCAAGACGCGAGAGTCTTGATAACTACATCAAGCGCCTTGAATCACTGGAGAATATCGCAAAAGGCTTTGATGGCGTTGATAACGCATTCGCTATCCAGGCTGGACGTGAGCTGCGTATTATGGTCAATAGCGACACTGTTACAGATGATAGCGCGAAGAAGATAGCTCGTGGTATTGCGGACCGTATTGAAGCTGAGCTGAGATACCCTGGCAAGATCAAAGTGACTATCATCCGCGAGACAAGAGTCGTGGAGTACGCTAAATGAAAGATACGCTTCGTGTCCTGATGATAGGTGATGTCTCAGGCAGTGCGGGGATGGGAGCTCTTTTTATAGGGCTCTCTTCTCTTATAAAGGAAAAGAAAGCAGATTTCACGATAATCAATGGGGAGAATGCCGCAGGTGGGTTTGGTATCACGCGTGAGGATTATGCGTCAATCAAGAAACTTGGCGCTGATGTCATAACAAGTGGTAATCATATCTGGCAGAAGGATGAGATTCTCCCTCTTCTTGATTCATCTGATGATATACTCCGTCCTATCAATTATCCCGATCCATGCGTGGGAAAAGGCTGGACGATAAAGAAGAAGGGCAGTATCTCAATCGGCGTTATAAACGCTCAGGGCAGAATCCAGATGTCTCCGATTGATGACCCGATGAAGCGGGTAGATCAGGCTGTGCGGGAGATAAGGAAGACAACGCCTCTCATCTTTGTTGATTTCCATGCGGAAGATACTGTTGAGAAAGAAGCTTTCGCTTTTTATTTTGATGGGAAGGTGAGTGCTGTTTCAGGAACGCATACGCATGTGCAGACTGCGGATGAGAAGATTCTTCCTAAAGGTACCGCTTATATAACCGATCTCGGGCTTACAGGTGTGACTGATGCAGTTATCGGCTCAGATCCTGCAAAGTCAATTGAAAGACAGCTTACCCAGCTTCCGATAAAAAGCGAGGTGGCTTCGGGAGACGCGCATATACAAGGTGTGGTTATTGAAGCAGAGATAAGCACAGGCAAGGCGATCTCAATCGAGAGATTCACTTTCTGACAGCTTTCCACTAATCATGAATCGAATGGCTTTGAAAGGATATGAGAGGGCAATTGTCCTCTCTATTTCTTCATATGCTCTCTTTCCGGCATCCTTCATTTCTTCTGATAAATCTATGTAGATGTATCCGCCTTTTTCCGAAATGCCTATCAATGATGTGCCTTCCGGTATGAATGATACAAGCCCATTTGCCAGATCCTCATCATCTGGCTGCAGTAGCGCAGCTTCCGCTGCCAGATGGAGCGTGTCACGGTTCAGAACAGGAATCTGCACATTGTCTTTCACCGGGCCAGATGCGGAGTATAGGATACGAGGCAGTGTGATTGACAATCCTTCATCCTCGCCCTTCATATAGAGCGCTATATGCTCCATCAGGCTGAATTTCTCGATAATCAATGGAATCCGATAATATCCAAGCACAGAGACCAGAACTATGAGGATTATCAGTAAAACCGAGAAAATGACACGGTAGCGTATTCTGCTTTCCTTTCCTTCGTCCATAACAGTATTCTACATTGATTGCCATCAACATGCCACAGTAAGCCTTTCAGGCGGAAAGCCTGCTTGCTTGACATCAAGTTGCATGATAAGTTGAGAAAAGACAGGGAGTTTTGCTCGTTATGATTGAAAAGAAAGGGCTCGGTGTTTCACCTGGTATCGCTATAGGAAGGATTGAGGTATTCAGGCATAGTGATATCACAATCTCCCATGAGACTTCAGATAATCCGCAGCTTGAGAAGGAGGCCTTCGAAAGAGCTTCTCGTTCTGTTATCGAGGGGCTTGAGGCAATAAATACAGATAACAAAGTCGAGAAGGACATCATGCTTGTCCATAAAAGCATGATAAAGGACCCGGAATTCAGAAGTCTTGTCTATGAGAATATAGAAAAAAGGAAATACAACGCGTCCTGGGCAGTGGAGACAGCTGCTGAGAAGTTCATAACGCTTCTGGAGACAAGCGGCAGTGAATACTTCCGTGAGCGCGCGGATGATCTGAGATATATCGAGCGCCTTCTTCTGACAGCTCTTTCAGGAATGGTCTCATCGCTCTCTGTTTCAGAGGAATGCATTATCGTGGCAGATTACCTGATGCCATCGGAGATATTCGAGCTCAATACAGCCTCAGTAATGGGAATCTGCCTTGATTCAGGCGGACGCACAAGCCATGTCGCGATTCTCGCTCATTCACTTGGTATTCCCGCTATCCTCGGTCTGGGAGACATCTCTTCCTACGCAGTCGATGGCGATATGATAGCCATGGATGGTAAGACAGGTGAGGCTGTCCTAAGTCCGGATGAGGATGTGCTGCACCTTTTCAGGATGCACAAGAGCGCGGAGATGAGGGCTGAGAAAAGCCTCAGAAGCACGGCTCTCCTTCCTGCGGAGACCACTGATGGCGTCAGGATAAAGCTTCTTGGCAACATAGAAGGAATGGAAGCTATCCCTCAGGCTATCTCTGCTGGAGCCGAAGGCATAGGTCTTTTCAGGACAGAGTTCCTCGCTTTGCACAAGGATCTATACACCGATGAGGAAAAGAAAGCGAGCATATACAGGGAAGTCGCGAAAGCAATGGGTGGGTATGGTCCTGTCATATTCCGTACATATGACCTTGGCGGCGATAAGATAGCTGATGGCATGAAGACGGATGAGGAGAATCCTGTGCTCGGATGGCGCGCTGTGAGATTCTGCATGGCGAGAAAGGATATCTTCCGCTCGCAGCTCATCTCGATTCTCAAAGCTTCCGCTGTCTCTGATTCTGTCATGCTCATGTTCCCGATGATTTCCGGTTCTGAAGAGCTTAAGGAAGTGCTTTCATTCCTGAATGACGTAAAGTCAGAATGCAGGGAGAAAGGAATAGCGTTCAACGAGAATATGAAGATCGGCACCATGATTGAGATCCCTTCTGCGGCTATCACGGCTGATATCATCGCCGATTATGTCGATTTCATGTCGATAGGCACGAATGATCTTGTGCAATACACAATAGCTGTCGATAGAGGCAATGAGCGTATCTCTCACCTTTACAGGCCGCTTCATCCCGCAGTTCTGAGGCTCCTCAGGAATGTAATCGAGGCGGGCAATAAACGGGGAATTCCCGTATCGATATGCGGAGAGATTGCAGGCGATGCAGATATCGTGCCTCTGCTTATAGGAATGGGCTTCAGGACGCTTTCCATGGCTTCCCATTCGATACTTGAAGTCAGAAAGCGTATACGTGGACTTTCGCTATCTAGTTGCGAGAAGCTTGCCGATAGGCTACTCTCTTTGCCAGATGCGACATCAATAGAGAAGGAGCTTAAGGATTTTACCGATGGAAAAACTCGATATTAGAAATAAAGCCGATATAGATACCGCACTTCCTCTTATCTCGATAATAGGGCGTCCAAATGCTGGGAAGTCCACGCTTTTCAACAGGCTCATTGGAAAGCGCCGTGCTATCACAGACCCAACGCCTGGTGTTACCCGCGATCCAATCCCTGAGCGCTGGCTCCTTGGCAATAATCCAGTGACTCTTGTCGATTCAGGCGGAGTTAAGCTTGATAAGGATGGCCTTGATTTCGCTGTTACAGACAAATCGCTGTCGCTCCTTGATATAAGCACAGCAATCATCTTCCTTATGGATTGCACGGAAGTGACTGCTGAGGACATGATGCTTATCGAGCGACTGCGTCCCTATACCGATAAGGTTGTCCTGACTGTCAATAAAGTAGATGACCCAAAAAGGGATGACCTTGTGTGGAATTTCTTCTCCTATGGTTATCAGAGGGTAGTGGGAATCTCAGCAGCGCATGGTCTTGGAATCGAGGAGCTTGAGGATACGCTTCTGGGGATGCTCGACCTTGAAAGGCAGGAAGAAGAGCCGGAAGAACCTGACAGCATAAAAATCGCGATTCTCGGCAAGCCTAATACAGGGAAATCCACGCTGATGAATCTTCTCACAGGCCGTGATATATCCATCGTCAGTCCGATAGCCGGTACTACAAGGGATGTCATGAGGGGTACATTCGAGTATAAAGGCACTGACTATACTGTTCTCGATACAGCTGGAATCAGACGCAAATCGAAAGTCGAGGAGGATGTTGAATACTACTCCGTGAACCGCGCGATCAAGACTATAGATGATGCGGATGTTGTCCTTCTCATGGTCGATATCAACGAAGGCATAACAGATCAGGACAAGAAAATAGCAGACCTTATCGTCAGAAGAGGCAAGGGTGTCATTATCGTTCTCAATAAGATGGATCTCCTTTCAGGTGTGCCGAATGAGATAGAAGCGATAAAAGACAGAGTGCGTTTTCTCTTCCCGATTCTCTCATTCGCGCCTCTGATGCCGATTTCGGCGCTGAAAGGCATTGATATCGGAAAGCTTCTCGATATGGTATGGAGTGTCTGGAGACAGCTTAACAAGCGTGTTGATACATCTGTGCTCAACAGCGCACTGAAGGAGTGGACGAAGGATAATGAGCCTCCTCGCGGCGCTGAGGGGCATTTCAAGGTGCTCTATGGCACTCAGGTCAGCTCAGCTCCTGTACGTTTCCTCTTCTTCGTCAATCGCGTGCACGCTTTCCCCGAAGCATATATCTCATATCTCAAGAATATGATCCGCCGTGATTTCGGCTTCACATACATTCCTGTGGAGATATCACTGCGCGAGCGCAAGCGCAATCCTAGCCTCAACGAGAAAGGCCCAGACAGGACGGAGCGTCAGATCCAGCGTGTCATGAACGCATCCAGCGGCAAGAAGAAGAGCGGCGCGAAGGGCACTGCGAATAAGCCAGGTGGGGCTGCCCGCCGTGGAAAGGCCAGAGAAAGAGCTGAGACTATTGTACGCAATAGCAAGCAGAAGAGAGGAAAACGCTGATGGGATATGCCGTGGAGCATGGAATAAAGCTTCTTGCTTTCGATATCGATGGGACGCTATACCCCAAAAGCGCTATGACGAGACGGCTTGTTTCAGCCTCTCTTCTTCATCTGCCATTTGCTATTAGATACAATTCGATGAGGCAGAAGATGAGAGCTGACACAGGTTATTCTGTCCCTCCTGAACGGGACCTTTCATCATTTCAGGCCAGACAGGCGGCTATTATGGGAATGGATGCGGAGTGCTTCAGAAGGAAAGAGGAAACTGTTTTCAGAAAGCCATGGGATAAATCTTTTTCCACTATAAAACCGTTCCCCGGTGTCAGGGATGCCCTTCAGAGAGCAAAGGATGAGGGCTTTGTGCTTGCAGCTCTCTCTGATTTTCCTCTCCTTCATAAGCTTGAGGCCCTTGGTGTCTCGGATCTCTTTGATTTCAAAGTCTCGGCGGAAGACTATGGTGCACTCAAGCCATCGGCATCTCCTTTTATGCGTATGCTTGATGATCTTGGCTTCTTGCCCAATGAGGCTCTCTATACAGGTGATAGCCGCAGCAAGGATATAGATGGCGCGAAAAACGCAGGTATGCACACGGCTCTTATTTCCGATTCAATGAAAACATATGATAATGCAGATATAATCTTTAAGAACTGGGACGAGTTCTCTCGTGTAGTTCTCTGAGGAGGATTGGTTCATGGAAATTTCGCAGATGATTCCCTTCGGGATTCTCATCATCCTGATATCTTTCGTAATAAACCTTATTGTTGTTCTCATCGTCAGGAAAACTTTCCGCAATGACAAGATGTCCAAGATGATTGTCATGCAGCAATCGGCCTTCCGTACAGAATCAGCCTCGACGCTTGATAGGATGCGTGTGACGGCCAGAGAATGCGAGGAGAAGGTGAATGTCTCCACAAACCAGGCTGGCGATATGGTCCATCAGATCAGCGAATCGCTGAAAACGCTCTCTGATTACCAGGAGGATCTTACAGCGCTTCAGAGCGTATGTGCTGAGTATAAGCTCGCGCTTGAGAAGCTCCGCATATCGACAGACCAGGCAGAAGCGAGGATATCTGCCGTGCAATCAGAGGTCAGGAAGGTCGAATCAGTCAATGACCGCATGGATATCTTCCGCGTCGATGCTGAGCGCACGATGAATCAGCTTCAGGACCTCAAGGCAGAGTATGTAAGGCTTGTCGCAGCTACGCAGGAAAGTCTCAAGAGCGCTGCAGATAACCAGAGAGCAGATAACGAGGATATGCTATCGTCCTTCTCTTCGCAGATGGAGAGAACAAAGGAGCAGTTCTCGCAATATGTCTCTTCGGAGCGTGCTGAATTCAAGGCTTTCGCCGATGATGAGATGAAGAAAGCAGAGGATCAGGCAATCGATATCGAGAACAGACGTGATGAGATAGTTTCTTCAATTGATAAGAGCAAAGCCTCTCTTGAATCTTTCAGCCGCGAGATATCCAACCAGCTCTCGGCTATGAAAGCTGACCTCTCTGTTCTTATACAGTCGGCGGCTGACGAGATTGAGAAGCATAAGAATGCTCTTTCTGATAATGTCACATCGCTTGGCGGCAAGGTTGATGAAATCATCGCTGAGAGAAAAACCCAGATTGAGTCCATGATTTCAGACAAGAAGAATGAGATTGAAGCCTCAATCACGGATGCTGATAGCTCGATAAAGCACAGCATAGATTCATTCAATGAGCTTTTCAAAGGCGAGAATGAGAAGATAAAGGCGGCTATCGAGTCATTGGAGAAGACCCGCAGCGAAACCGGAAGCCTCATAGACGATACGATAGCGGAAGCGATGAGGAATATCGAGAGCGCGCGTTCACTGCTTGATTCAGACAGGATGTCTTTCATCGCCTCCTCACGGGAATCACTTGCGGAAAGCTTCTCCGAAATGCTTGGTGATGTCAGCGAGCGCTATGAGCGCATAAAGAGCGATGCGGATGCGCTTGTTGACGCAATCGTCGCAAAGACAGCGGAGACAAGGGAGACTATCACGCTTCTATCCCAAGGGGAACAGGAGAGAATCCAGGATGCTATCGAACGTCTGCAGGAGCTGGACAGGAAGGTAAAAGCTTCCGAGGAACAGCTGACAAAACTTTCTGAGACAATCACGTCAACACGCGAGGAGCTATTCTCCGCACAGAAGGAGAGAAGCCGTCTCGATGGTGATATCGATGAGCGGAATAAGACGCTTGAGAAGCTCAATGACGATATGCAGAAATCAAAGAGCGCGAGAATCAGCGAGGAAGCTGCGCTTGTACGTCTGAGACTTCAGATCTCAAATCTCGAGAAACAGCGAAAGGATGCTGAACGCAAGGCGGAGGAAGCCACACCTGACGACACTTCCGCTGTTACTGCAGAAGAAACGCCTTCTGAGATAAAGCTTGCTGATGAAGAGCCGATTCCGCCGGAAGAGCCGAAGAAAAAGAAGCCTGAGGAGATGATTGAGGAATTTCCTGATGATATCTTCACCGGAGAGGTCGAGGAAGTCGAATTCTCTGATGACGATGAGATATGAGTCTCTGCCCGTTTATGTTTGACAGTTTATGCACCCTTTATTATTTTTCATTGGGTGCTGATTGCATTCTATGAAAAAGAAAAGAAAAAACAAATCAAGAGGTGCCGTGATGGCAGACGAGGAAAAGAAAGAGAATATTGCTGAAGAAGAGAAGCTTGCTGAGGAAGCAGCTTCTTCTGAAACAGGGGAAACAGAGGATAGCGTAAGCGAGCTGGATGAGCTCAAAGCCAAAGTCAAAGAGCTTGAAAACCAGCTTCTGGATGCAAAAGACAAGGCCCTGAGAGAGGCAGCGGAGACTGAGAATTACAAGAAGAGACTCCGCGCAGACAAGGAGAGTGCCGTAAAATTCGCCAATGAGGCTTTGATTAAGGACCTTCTGGATCCTCTCGATAATTTCTCACGTGCAATTGAGGCGGCGGAGCAGACAAAGGACTTCGACAAGATGCGCGAAGGCGTAGTAATGGTCGAGGATCAGATTCAGACTATCCTGAAGAACAACTGGGGACTTGAGGTTTATTCACCTGAAGGTGAGGATTTTGATCCATCAGTCATGGAAGCCTGCATGGTTCAGGAGCAGGATGGTCTTGATAAGGAGAAAGTCCTTCAGGTCTTCATGAAAGGCTACAAGCTTCATGGCAAAGTCGTGAGAGCCGCAAAGGTAATGGTCGGCAAGCCAAAATCGAATTGACGATTACAGGCGCCTTTATTATCTTAACGCTGGATGTATAAGACATCCATACTTAATGAAATTATTTGGAGATGACATAAAATGGGAAAGATTATTGGTATAGACCTTGGTACAACAAATAGCTGCGTAGCTGTGATGGAAGGCAACGAGCCTGTGGTTATCGCTAACAGCGAAGGTGATAGAACGACTCCATCTGTCGTTGGCTTCACTGATACCGATCGTCTTGTGGGTAAGCCTGCAAAGAACCAGATGGTAACAAACCCGGAGAATACAGTTTATTCAATCAAGAGATTCATGGGCCGCAAGTTCCATGAGGTTTCCGAGGAAATCGGCATGGTGCCTTACAAGGTGGTCTCAGGTGCTAATGACGAGATAAAGGTTTCAGTCAGAGGTCACGAGTATTCACCTCAGGAAATCTCAGCAATCGTTCTTCAGAAGATGAAGAAGACAGCTGAGGATTATCTTGGCGAGCCAGTAACAGAAGCTGTTATTACAGTTCCTGCTTACTTCAATGACGCACAGCGCCAGGCCACAAAGGATGCTGGACGTATTGCAGGCCTTGAAGTGAAGAGGATCGTCAATGAGCCTACAGCGGCAGCACTCGCATATGGCTTCGGAAAGGATAAGTCAGACAAGGAAGAGACAATCGCTGTCTACGACTTCGGTGGCGGTACATTCGATATCTCGATTCTTGAGCTTGGCGATGGCGTATTCGAAGTAAAGTCAACAAATGGTGATACACACCTTGGTGGTGATAACATCGATCAGGTCATCATCGACTGGATGGTAGCTGAGTTCAAAAAGAATAACGGTATCGACCTTTCAAAGGATAAGATGGCTCTTCAGAGACTCAAGGAAGCTGCAGAGCAGGCGAAGATCGTGCTTTCTTCTTCTACTACTACGACAATCAATCTGCCGTTCATCACAGCAGATGCGACAGGCCCGAAACACCTGCAGATGGAGCTCACGAGAGCTAAGTTCGAGCAGATGATTGCTCCTCTTGTTGAGAGAACAAGAATCCCGTGTGAGAACGCGCTCCGCGATGCTGGCATTACAGCTTCAGGCGTCGATGAGGTCATCCTTGTCGGTGGTTCATCGAGAATCCCATGCGTACAGGCGCTTGTAAAGGAGCTTTTCGGAAAGGAGCCTCATAAGGGAGTAAATCCTGATGAAGTTGTTGCGGTAGGTGCTTCAATTCAGGGTGGTATTCTCAAAGGCGATGTTAAGGATGTTCTTCTGCTTGATGTTACTCCGCTTTCACTCGGTATCGAGACACTTGGCGGTGTATGCACAAAGCTTATAGAGAGAAACACGACTATTCCTACAAGGAAGAGCCAGATTTTCTCCACAGCAAGCGATGGACAGACAGCTGTATCAATCCATGTTCTCCAGGGAGAGCGTGAGCTGGCGTCCCAGAACAGGACACTTGGTACATTCAACCTCGAAGGCATTGCACCAGCTCCGCGTGGAGTACCTCAGATTGAAGTCACATTCGATATCGATGCAAACGGCATTGTCCATGTTTCTGCAAAGGATCTTGGAACAGGCAAGGAGCAGAAGATCAGAATTGAGTCTTCATCAGGTCTTTCAGAGCAGGAAATCGACAGAATGGTAAAGGATGCCGAGGCCCATGCTGCTGAGGATAAGAAGGCAAGGGACACAATCGAGGCAAAGAATAATGCCGAGAGCGTGGTCTATGCTACAGAAAAGGCACTCAAGGATTACGGCGACAAGATTTCCTCTGATGAGAAGGCGAAGATTGAGAGCGCAGTACAGGAATTAAAGGATGCTCTTGCAAATGCTAACGCAACTGCGGAGGAGCTGAAGTCGAAGACAGAGAAAGTCCAGCAGGCTTCTATGGAGCTTGGGCAGAAAGTCTACGAGAGTGCTCAGCAGCAGAACCAGACCGCAGGCGGCGCATCATCCGCAGGTCCTGATACATCATCTTCTGCAAGCCAGAATCATGGGGATGATGGCACGATGGATGCGGATTACGAAGAGGTCAAGTGATATCGGCTTCAGTGTAGTCAGGGAAAGCAGCATGGAATCTTTCATGCTGCTTTTCTGCGGTTAAGGGGTTTATCATGGCTAAGAGAGATTATTACGAAGTACTGGGTGTATCAAAGACAGCCACAGAAGAAGAAATAAAGAAAGCATATAGGAAGATAGCGCTGCAGAATCATCCTGATACTCATCCGAATGACAAGGATGCTGAGGAAAGATTCAAGGAAGCCAGCGAGGCATATGAGGTGCTCTCCGATCCGAAGAAGAGAAGTGCTTATGACCAATTCGGTTTCAGTGGCATGAATGATTTCCAGGGTGGAGCTGCTGGCAACTACTCCAATGTCTACCGTGATTTCTCAGATATCTTCGGCGGCATGGGCGGCGGTTTCTCTGATTTCTTCTCATCCTTCTTCGGAGGCGGCGGAAGACAGTCTCAGGGCGGGTCTTACGCAGAGCAGGGTGCATCTCTCAGGTACAATCTCACTATTGATTTCTCAGAAGCTGTCAAAGGATGCAAGAAAGAGATATCCTTTGCGCATAAAATCAAATGTGACACATGCTCAGGAACAGGAGGAACCGGCAGGAAGACATGTCCCACATGCCATGGCTCAGGGCGTGTCACAAGCGGAGGCGGCTTCTTCCAGATGTCGTCAACATGCCACACATGTTCAGGTAAGGGCTATGTGATTGAGAAGCCATGCTCTACGTGTCGTGGAACAGGTACCGTGAACAAGACAGAGAAACTCATGGTCACGATTCCGGCAGGTGTAGATAATGGCGCGAGGATGTCACTCAGAGGCAAAGGCGATGCAGGGCTAAATGGTGGTGCAGATGGTGATCTTGTCATCTTCATCACAGTCCGGCCAGACAAGTACTTTGTCAGGGAAGGTAATGACGTCTATCTCAAAATCCCTGTATCGATAGCTCAGGCTTCTCTAGGCGCATCCATATTCGTGCCTACTGTCGATGGAGAGAAGCTCAAGGTGGATATTCCACAAGGCATACAATCTGGTAAGATGCTTCGTGTAAGAGGCAAGGGCATACCAGTTCTCCGTTCATCTCAGCGTGGTGATATGTATATACAGATAGTCGTTGAGACACCGAAGAGGCTCTCTCTGAAGGCAAAGAGGCTGATGAAAGAGCTTATGGAGGAGATCAAGGAGACAGATAGTCCAGAGCCTATGGAGTTCAGCAATGGGTGAGAAAGTTTATGGGCATCACGCTATAGAAGAAGCGCTTAAGAAAGCCGGAATGGGCTCCACGCTCTATGTACAGCGTGGCAGCAAAGCAGTTGAGAATCTTGTCATGGCGGCAAAGCTTACTGGGAAAGTCGCAGTGAAGAAGTTATCCGCAGAGGAGCTCTCACGCATGATGCCTGATGCTGATTTACGAGGTGCCCTTCTGGATCTTGGGGGACCTAGGCGGGGTGCATCGAGACTTAAGGAAATCAGCGTGGAGGATTTCTGCAGCAGCCTGAAGGAAGATGATGAAGCACTTGTGCTGATTCTTGATGGAATCACGGATCCTCATAATCTTGGTGCCATTCTCCGCTCTGCGGATCAATTTGGGGCGGATCTCGTTCTGATACCGGAAAGACGCTCCGTTCAGGCCAATGAGACTGTTGTCAGAGTCTCTTCAGGAGCTGCGCAGTATGTTCCGCTATCTGTCGTGACGAATCTTTCCCGTGAGATAAAGACTCTCAAGGATAACGGATTCTGGATTTACGGTGCGGATATGGCTGGAGAGAACAGTTATGAGACCAGATTTGCGAAGAAGAGCGCTATAGTCATGGGCTCGGAAGGCAGCGGAATATCACAGCTGGTGAGGAAAAACTGTGATTATATCGTTTCCATCCCGATGCAAGGACATATAGACTCCCTGAATGTCTCTGTCGCGGCAGGAATCCTCCTGTATGAGTTCAGAAGACCAAAATAAGCAATCAGCTTGAGAAATAGGCATTCCCTATATCATCTCTATACCAGAGATTGGGGAATGCTTTTCTTTTTATCGTCTCATATGCCTGCCTGTTCGCCTCTGCGAGATTCTGGGCTTTTCCAACAACTGTTATATTTCTTCCACCTGTTGTTGTCGGTACTCCATCTATATTCTGGATTGCTCCGCAGAATACGATAGGACCTTCATCAATCGGCTCAAGGAATGCATTTGTCAGTCCTTCAACTTCCATTCCAGTCACTGGATACATCGGGTAGCCGGGGGAGGCAAGCACTACGGCGACTGTGCTTTCATCAGTTGTTTCTATATTCAGCGAGCCGACACTGTCGTTCTCCATCGCCTTGAGAATCTCGATGATATCTGTCTTGATGATGGGTATCATCGCCTGAGCTGACGGATCATTGAAACGCACATGGTAATCAACAAGATAAGGCTCTCTTTCCGGCGTTATCATCAGCGAGAGCGTCAGAATCCCTTTATATGCCAGATTCTCCACCTGAAGACCATAGAGCGTCGGATTGATTATCTTCTCGATAATCCTGTCCTTTATTTCCTCGATGATCGGCACAGGGCATATAGCGCCCATGCCTCCCGTCGGTGTCGTATCATCTGAAGACTTTCTTGTGTAGTCACTTGTAACAGGAAGAAGCGCGTAGCCGTTTCTGTCCAGCAGAAGCGAGCAGCTTGCGGGTGTTCCAGAGATAAAGCCTTCAAGAAGCACCGGTCCTTTCTTGAAGAGAATCCTCGCGTAGTCAAGAAGTGCATTGGTGTCATTGGATGAGAGCATTATCCTTGATGGGGATATCGAGTTGCTCTTGATTATGAAGTACTCACCTTTATGGCGCAGGAGATATTTTTCCAGTCCTTCGATATCAGCAAAGAGAGAGGAACGTGGAACCTGGATATTATGCCTGGAGGCAAAAGCCCTGGAGAATGCCCTGTCACCTTCAAGCTTTATTGAGCCTTCCGGCGCGCCGAATGTCTTGATTCCATGCTCATTAAGATATCTGACAACGCCTGTGAAGAGAGGGGCTTCTGTTCCTATGAACACAAAGTCTATGCTGTGTTTTCTGCATGCCTCATAGACAGATACAGGATCTGATGGGTTTACATCGGAAAGGTTGATGGCAAATCTTCCTGTCGCAAGATTGCCAGGTGCAACAAAAAGCTCTGATATATAACAGCTTTTGCTGAACCACCAGGCAACAGCATGATCCTTGGCTCCGGAACCGAGCAGCAGAACTCGCATATGAATCTCCTTTGATTAAAAAGCTACCATACCGGAAGCTGGAAATCAAAAGAAAAAATGAAAGCTTTCAGATTCTGATAAGCGAGAGAGCCTCTTTGACTTCCTTCTCTGTCAGGGCTTCTCCGATTGCCGCCTTGGCTTTACTGCTGCCGCTGATTCCCTTTATGTACGCCATTAAATGCTTTCGCATCTCACGGCAAGCCACGTTCTCCCCATAGTAGTCAATCATCAGCCTCAGATGCTTCATTGCTGTTTCTATTCTGGTTATGGTATCAGGAAGATGATAGCTCCCAGTCTCAATAAAATCCTTTGTTTCGCGGAATATGAATGGATTTCCTATCGCGCCTCTGGCGAACATCACGCCATCAAGTCCGTAGTCATTGATGAGCGAAACAGCATCCTCTGGGGTGAACACATCCCCCGAGCCGAACAGTAGAATACCGCTATCTTTGAAATGCTCTGAGAGAAGCCGGAAGGCATTCTTATCAGCAACTCCGCTATAGCCCTGAGCTCTCGTTCTTGCATGAAGTGTCAGCATCTCAGCTCCGGCTTCTGCTGCTTTATCAGCGAACTCAAGGAAATTTATCGATGTGCTATCCCATCCAAGCCGGAATTTCACGGAAACAGGTATATCAGTATGCTTCTTGATAGTCCTGACAATTCTTCCAATCATTTCAGGATTCTGCATAAGGGCAGATCCCGCACCTGTTTTTACAACTTTAGGCACTGGACAGCCGCAGTTTATATCAATGACAGTCGGATTATACGCCAGAAGATTCTCCATGCACCTTTCCACTGGATCATCAGATGGTCCGAATATCTGAATGATAAGCCTGTCTTCTCCTGGAAAACGCTCCAGCAGGGCTTTTGTCTTTTCGCCGTCGCGTGCAAGCCCTTCCGCACTGACCATCTCCGTTACTGCCGCATCCGCGCCTTCTTCCCTTGCTATTTCCCTGAATGCCTTATCAGTATAACCAGCAAGAGGCGCAAGTATGAATCTGCCTCCTAAGTTCTCAATCGTCATAAGCCGATGGTAGCTTAAGTCTTGCTGAATTGCTATCTATGTGTTAGCTTTTTGAGGATATGAAGCAGAAAGCTGCGCACGATGATGACTACGCCTACGTATATGTAATCAAGAACCCATCCTACAATGATATATGCCTTTGTGCCTGGGATAGTGTTCTTTATGCGGGAACTCCAGTTGTTTATGATACTCGATTTGGTCTGGATCTGGGCATTGTAGTCGGTCCAGCTCCTGTCCCCGGCAGTACTTATAAACCAGGAAGCACTGAGCCAAGAGGTGCATGCCTCCATTTCCATGGTGAGAAAGATAATGATGGTGAATACAGTCCGGATGAGAATGCTCATCAGTGTGACTCATGTTTCGGCTGTCAGGTTGTAAAGGAGCCTGAACGTATAAGAGTTGCGGGCGATGTGGATTGGATTGACCATCTCGCCACACCTTCAGAAATGGCCAGATACGCAGAGAACTCCTCAAAAGAGGAGGAGGCTGTGCGCATATGCAGGGAGAAAATCAGAAAGCACAGCTTGCAGATGAAGCTCGTGACAGCACATTTTCTTTTGGGAGAACCCAAAGTCATCTTCTTTTTCACCGCTGATGAGCGTGTTGATTTCCGCGAGCTCGTAAAGGACCTTGTATCAGTTTTCAGAATGAGGATTGAGCTGCGTCAGATAGGCGTACGTGATGAGTCGAGACTTATCGGTGGGCTTTCTGTGTGTGGACGTGATTATTGCTGTCATCTCATGACACGGGAGATGGAGCCTGTGACGATAAAGATGGCGAAAGAGCAGAATCTCTCACTGAATTCTGCCAAGATCTCAGGGCCATGCGGTCGTCTTCTGTGCTGCCTTGCGTATGAGAATGATTATTATGTCGAGGAGAAAGCAGGATGTCCGCCTGAAGGGACGAGAATCAAGCTCGATCATGAACTCTGGAGAGTCAGTGAAGTCAATATCCTTTCCAGAAAGATAACAATGCAGGCAAGCGAAGGCAGAACGATATCGATACCATTCTCGGAGATTTCATTCAATAGTGCTACTGGCTTCTGGGAAGTCTCTGAGGAGTATCAGGAGGAATTGTTTTCTACCTGAATAGAGGTGTAGTATGCAGAGAGCATATAAGGTCACGGATATCGATGAAATGACTTATCAGATAGATGAGGAAGGGGTTCGTTTCTTCCTTCTTGAAGGGAAAGAGAGGGCTCTTCTCATCGATAGTGGCATGATGATTCATGATGCCAGAGAAATAGCTGAAAGCATTACTTCACTTCCTGTCATGCTCATAAACACGCATGGGGATATAGACCATATTGGAAGCAATGATGAATTCGATTCTTTCCTCATGAATCCGGCAGAAGCATCGAATTACTACAATACCCAGAAGAGAAACGGGGCAATCATACCTGTAGAAGATGGGGATAAGATTGATCTTGGAAAGAGAAGCCTTGAGATAATCTCGATACCAGGACATACACCAGGAAGCATTGCTATTCTTGATGAGGAGAGAAGGTACCTTTTCAGCGGCGATCCTGTTCAGGATGGAATGATATTCATGTTTGGTGTTCAGCGTGAAATGCATGCTTATCTTCTGAGTCTTCTTAAGCTGGAGAAAGAAAAAGACAGATTCGATAAAATCTTTCCCTCCCATGGCTCTTGTCCGATAAGCACAGACTATATAATGAAGCTTCACGATAAGGCAGAGGCTCTCATGAATGGAAAGATAGCCGGTAGTGATTTCTCCATTCATGGTATTGCCGTAAAACGGTATGACACTGGCATCGCCACATTCCTTCTTGACAAGTAATCTTCAGTTTTCGTTGCAATTTTTGAATAGAATTCCAGATTTCTAATCATATTCTGAATTGAATATTAGCTATATTCACGTCATAATCTGATTATGATCAGAAGCCGATTATATCTGTGGCAGAACGAAAACTGGCCTGAATTCCGGTGGGATGCTGAGAAGCTGCTCTCTCCGATATATGAAGTCAGCCAAGAGGTGTCGTTGCTTCTTGGCCGAATCTCAATGTTTGGGGAAGGTATTAAAACGGAATTGCTCACATCTACTCTCGAGAATGAAATCATTTCCTCGAATTCCGTAGAGAATATATTGCTGAAGAGGGAAGCAGTACGCTCATCAATCCTTGCTCAGCTCAATATGGACACGGAAGGGCTGAGTGTTAATGATCACTATTCAGAAGGCGCTGTTAGAATATTATTGGACGCTGTGACAAATTCCGCTGTGCCTCTTACGAAAGAAAGGCTGTGGGGCTGGCATTCTGATTTATTCCCTTCTGGCATAAGCGATGGCCGGAGAATCCTTACGGGGCAATGGCGGCAGGGACCGATGTATGTAATCTCCGGCAATACTGGAAAGGAGATTATCCACTTTGAAGCGCCTCCCGCGGAAATGGTTGATGGCGAAATTGATAGCTTTTTGAAATTCGTCAACGAAAATGATGTGAATCCGATTATAAAAGCCGCTGTGAGCCATCTATGGTTTGTAACGATTCATCCATTTGCTGATGGAAACGGCAGGATTGCAAGAACTATCACCGAGATGCTTTTAGCGCGTGCCGATAATTCACCGCATCGATATTACAGTTTCTCTTCCGCAATCATGAAAAACAGAAAAGCCTATTATGATGCTTTGGAATATGCTGAAAAAAGCACGATGGATGTCACATCTTTCATTGCTTACTTCATCGAAACAATGAGAGTTGCTGTGGCAGATGCTGAAATGAGAATAGCGAAAACGATTGAGAAGACTCGTTTCTGGGATAGAATCAGAAGCATTTCCATGAATGAGAGGCAGGTAAAGATGGTGAACAAGCTGGTGGATGGCTTTGAAGGCAGACTTACTGCTGAGAAATGGGGCAAGATAACAAAATGCTCACACGCAACAGCCTTGAGGGATATAAATGATCTCATTCAGAAGGGTGTCCTCGAGGAAGATGGCGGGAAAAGCAGGAATGCGGGGTACATTCTGAAAAAAACGCAGAGACGGTATTTGGCAGTATTTCGTAATACTGAAATGTATTGAGCCGAAAGCGTGTGTTAAAGCGTGGAAATGCTCTGATGAAGCAGAAATGGAAAGATTGGGAGGATAAAACTTTGCAAGGCAAAGTGTTGACTCATGATTTTCTTTATGATAATTTCTGTAACGCTGTCAGACGATGACGGCAATTTGATTGTATTAAACGATTGTAATTTCGTTTGGAGGAATAAATGGCTAACAAGTCCGCAGAGAAGAGAGAACGTCAGGAAGCAAAGCGCCGCATCCGCAATCATGCTGCAAAGAGCAAGGTCCGCACGGCTATAAAGAAGTTCGACGCAGCAGTAGCTGCTGGTGATAAGGCTGCAGCAGCAACAGCTCTTGCAGAGAGCAACAAGCTTCTTGATAGCGTCGCTGGAAAGGGCATCATCCATAAGAATACTGCAGCAAGAAAAAAGAGCAGACTCGCACACGCTTTCAATAAGATGGCTTAATGCTGTTGAGGAGTGTGCATGATGGAAAAACTCACCAAGGCTGCAATTATTGAGAGTCTTCATGGCAAGCTCGGCATCAACAGAACTGATATCCATTCAGTGATTGACGAGCTTTTTGAGGAAATCAAGGATGGTCTGAAGGACAACCGTGTTATCGAGCTCCGTGGATTCGGCACATTTGAGGTCAGAATCAGAAAGGGCAGAGAGAAGGCACGTAACCCGAAGACAGGAGATGTCGTTGCCGTTGATAGGCATGGAGTCGCAATCTTCCGCCCCGGTAAGGAGCTGAAGGATTTCGTCTGGGATATAACATCCGGACCGGAAGAGGAATAACAGCTTGAACGCTGGACATACATCCAAAAGAAGCCTCAGGACCATTGGTTCTGAGGTTCTTGTTTTAGTTTTATCCGCTTTTATTTATTCATTTGCATTTCCGGGCTTCATGTCTGGGAAGGGAATCCCGTTTATCGCGCTTGTCGTGCTCATTCCTGTATTCGCAGTAATTAGGAACGCCTCATGGAAGGTTGTTTGGGCTTATGGATTCCTTTTTGAGTTTGTTTTCTATATTACTTTCGCGTATTGGCTGAAGGGTTTCCATGCTTTGGCGATTATCCTGATTCCTGTCATCAAGGGACTGGAGATGATTCTCTGTTTCCTTGCATTGAAGGCCGCGGATTCATTTTTCAAACGTACAGGATACTTTGTCCAGACAGTAATCTGGGTTGCTTATGCGTACCTCAGCGAGAACTGGTTCGCCGGATTCCCTTATGGGGATATCGCATACGCGCTATATAATTTCAAGCCATTTGTCCAGATTGCAGATATCACTGGTATATGGGGGATAAGCTTCCTCGCAATCCTTCCTCAGCCATTTCTCGGACGTTATCTTTCTGATTGGCTCAATGGCAAATCAGAGCGTTTCATTCCTTATGTCAGGAAGAACATCGTGTTTGTTGCTCTCTATCTTGTCCTGATTATCGCCAACCTTATATATGGCGGGGTGAAAATCGCCGAATGGAGAGGAAAGGAGCCTGATAGAGTCTGGGATGTCGTGGCTGTGCAGCACAACCATGATTCATGGAAGGGTGGCTATACTACATATCTACATAACTTCAATAACCTGAGAAGGCTTACGCTTGAGGCTATGGCGGAGACAGATCCGGATGCGGTTATCTGGAGTGAGACAGCATTTGTCCCTTCAATAGCATGGCACACAGCTTATTCTGTTGAGGGAACCGGTTATGAGCAGACGGCGCGTCTTGTCGATGATTTCGTCTCATTCGCCGTAGGGCTTGGAATCCCCCTCATTACAGGTAATTCCGAAGGAGTCATTGCAGATCCGTCACTGCCTCCGATTCTTGAAGATGGAAGCACTAACAGGATGGATTACAACACTGTAATTCTCTTTGATGACGGTGAGATAAAAGAGACTTACCGCAAGCAGCACCTTGTTCCGTTTACTGAGTATTTCCCATATGAAGAGGAGCTGCCATGGCTTTATAATCTCCTCCTTGCCAATGATTACAACTGGTGGCTTCAGGGTACAGAACCTGTGGTCTTCGATTCTGACGGCGTTAAATTCTCAACTCCCATCTGTTTTGAGGATGTCTTTGGCTATCTTTCCGCAGAATTCGTTGCTAATGGTGCAGATCTTATAGTCAATATGTCCAATGATAACTGGTCCAAGAGAGTGCCTGCTGAAATGCAGCATGCTGCAATGGGCTCCATGAGGGCTATTGAGACCAGAAAATCTGTTATAAGAGGCACGAATAGCGGCATAACATGCCTTATCACCCCGGAAGGGACGATACATGATGAGATGGAGCCATTCGCAATGGGATGGAAGCTGTATCATGTTCCTGTTTATACGCATGAAAGCAATGCTGATACATTCTATGTCAGACATATCGATCTTTTCGGTCATATAGCTGTCTACTCGTCATACGCTCTGCTTGCTATCGGGGCTGTGATGAAAGCTGTGAGTTTCATAATGAAAAAGAAGGCAGGAAAGTGAAAGCTGAGATAATCGTTATCGGGACAGAGCTCACGCGTGGGATAATCCAGGATAAGCATGGCATGGTCATAAGCCATGAGCTGACTGCAATCGGTGTCCATGTCTCTGAAATCATCGTCCTTCCTGATGATGGCTCGATAGAATCAGTGCTGAAAAAGGCAATCGGTGAATCGGATCTTATTATCATCACCGGCGGTCTTGGTCCTACAAGCGATGACATGACAAGGGCTATTATCGCTGAGAGTGCGGGTAAAGCGCTTGTTAGAGATGAAGGCTCATGGCAGCTGCTTCTGTCGAAGCTTGGCGATAAAGCTTATGGCGCTAACTCCCGTCAGGCAATGATTCCCGAAGGCTTCAGCATCATTGCAAATGCAAATGGTACTGCGCCTGGATTCTATGGTTATAGTGGCAGCACGCTCATTGTTTCCCTTCCCGGACCTCCGAGAGAGATGGATCCGATGTTCTACGATTATGTCCTTCCGCTTATAAAGAAAAAGCTGGATCTTCCTGATGCGGAGCGCGACGAATACTCTTCATTCATAACAGCTGAAGCAAAGCTTGAGGATCTGTATGAGGAAATCGATCCAGAGCTTGAATGGGGTACAAGATTCCAGGATTACCGTATTTCACTCTATGTATCAGGCAAGACGAGAGCTGAAAGATGCAAAGCAATCGGGAAGCTCTCTGAGAAAGTCGGTAAATACCGCATAGTGGAAGGGGATAGGGATGCCCTTGGGATTCTTATTGATACGCTGAGAAAGCATCACGCGACAGTCTCAGCCGCTGAGAGCTGTACAGGCGGTCTTATCTCCGAGCTTCTCACATCCCGTCCCGGTTCATCCGAATTCATGGTCGGAGCTGTAACGTCATATGCAGCTTCCGCAAAGCATGATGTGCTTGGCGTTTCTGATAGCATCATAAAAGAGCATGGAACTGTATCTGCTGAATGCGCACTTGGTATGGCTGATGGCGTCAGAAGATTGATGGCCTCGGATTATTCTCTCTCCGTAACCGGTGTCGCTGGTCCTGACACAGATGAAGGAAAAGCAGTAGGGACAGTCTATCTCGGCTTTTCTGGAAAAGAGAGGACGTCAGTCTCGGTTCTTCTTCCTTTTTCGTCCTGGGGCCGTGATTCAATAAGAAGAAAAGCTGCAGTGAGTGCGATGCTTCTTCTCGCGAAGTTCATTGAGGGTGAGGACATTCAGGAAATCGTGAAGAGCTGGAAGCATATCTGAACATGCATTATGGGTTGTTGACTATTTCTGGGTTATGGCAATATCATCAAGGTGACAGAAAGCCTTCATTGAGCAGAAGGCGAATTCATCTAGATACTTTCCATTCTTTATTTTGGAGTAATAATTAATGTCAGATTTATTAGATGAGGCGGAGGAACTTGCTGTTCCAGCGCCTGCGGAAGAGAAGCCTCTGAAGAAGAAGCCTGGCCGCCCTAAGAAGACAAAGGCTGAAGGTGACGAGAAGAAGAAAGTCACTATCAGGCGTAAAGCACGTGTAACAGTGAAGAATACAGCTGACAGACCTCAGCAGGGAGAAAACCAGACTGAGGAGAATGCCGTCGCTGCTGATATAAAAGAAGAAAAAACAGAGCAAGCTCATCTTCCGGAAGAGAAACCTGCAATGGCAGCTGAGGAAACAATCTCAGAGACCACAGATTCTGAGACTCCGGCTGCTGAAGCCCCGGAATCAAATGAAGATGAGGCAGCACAGGATAATCGCCAGGCACAGGATGGCCGTAAGTATGATGATAGATATCATTCCGGACGCCGTGACAAGAGAATGAAAAATGGCAAGAGACGTCCTATGGAGGAGTATCCACCAGAGATAAACCTTGATGAGCACCCGGAGGCGCCCCAGCTGTTTATCTCTGTTCTCACTGCTCTCCATATTGATGAGCTGAGAGATAGGGCGCGCGAGCAGGGCATTCCTGAGGATGTCATCCTCGATTGCAGGAAGCCGGAGCTCATAGCCAGAATGCTAAGGCTTCACTCCGCTAATGGCGGTGCGCTTCTTGTTGAAGGCGTTCTTGAGATACTTCAGGAAGGCGGTTTCGGATATATCAGATATGGTGTGAACAATTATCTTGCCGGAACTGAGGATGTATATGTCCCTGGCTTCTTCCTGAAGACAATCGGACTCAAGACCGGTGATACCGTATTTGCCCAGATCAGGGCCCCGAGGGATAACGAGAAGAGTGCCGCAGTCGTGCGTGTTCTCACAGTAAATGGTGAAGAGCCGAAGATGGCGAAAATCCGTGCTCCGTTTGATACCTTGACTCCGCTTTTCCCGGATGAGAGACTGCATCTGGAGATTGTCGAAGATGGTAAGCCCTCTGATCTCTCAACGCGTGTAGTCGATCTCTTCTGCCCGATTGGTAAGGGCCAGCGCTCGCTTATCGTTGCACCTCCACGTACAGGAAAGACTGTCCTCATGCAGAAAATCGCCAATGCGATAACTGAAAACCATCCGGAAGTGACGCTTATCGTGCTTCTTGTCGATGAACGTCCTGAGGAAGTCACAGATATGAGACGCAACGTCAAGGCTGAAGTTATCGCCAGCACATTCGATGAGCAGGCCACGCACCACGTGCAGGTTGCTGAGATGGTAATCGAGAAAGCAAAGAGACTCGTTGAATATAAGAAAGATGTCGTAATCCTTCTTGATTCAATCACAAGACTTGCCCGTGCGTATAACCAGACTGTACCGGCATCTGGAAAGATTCTCTCAGGTGGTGTTGATTCCAATGCTCTCCATAAGCCTAAGAGATTCTTCGGAGCCGCGAGGAATATCGAGCAGGGAGGCTCGCTGACAATCATCTCGACAGCACTCATAGAAACGGGCTCGAGAATGGACGAGGTCATCTTTGAGGAGTTCAAGGGAACAGGCAATAACGAGATTGTCCTCGATAGGAAGATGGCAGATAACCGTAAGTTCCCGGCTATCAACATAAAGAAATCAGGGACACGCCGCGATGATCTGCTTCTGCCTGCTGATGTTCTTTCCCGCGTCTTCCTTCTCCGTTCCGCTTTCGGCAATCTTGACGATGTTGACATGTCAGTCGCTCTCATTGACAAGATGAAGAAGACAAACAATAATAAGGAGTTCCTCGACTCGATGAATTCACCATCGACGCTGAGGTAATAAAGATATCCCCTGTCTGTGAAAGCAGACGGTATATGCATAAACCGGAGGAAATGAAATGAAGAAGAACATCCATCCTGAATACACACTGCAGGAAATCACATGCTCATGCGGCAATGTGATCAAGACAAAGTCCACATCGAAGAACCTTCATGTTGAAATCTGCTCAGCATGCCATCCGTTCTTCACAGGTACTCAGAAGCTCGTTGACACAACAGGTCGTGTCGAGCGCTTCAACAAGAGATATAACAGAGAGACAAAATAAGCATTATAGAGTCTCAGAAATGGCCGGGAATTTCTCGGCCATTTGTTTTTGACAACGCAAAGCTTTTTCGTATATATTATCCCCGGAAAGGTGTTTACGCTATGAATGGTATAGTCAACGTACACAAATCAGAATTTGGAGAAGATCCTGAAGTAGTTGTTGAGGTGCCACAGGTCACAACACTCCTTGGTTCTTTTTCTGATTTCTGCTCTGGCTACTCGCTTATGAGTACGAATACACAAGGATTGAGGGTAGCAATCAGCAAGCGCGAGGATCAGCAGGTTGTTGCATATAATTCCACGAGCCGCGAGCGAAAGAAATTCCAGCTTGCCGCTATTCGCAGCAGAAAAGAAGATAGATGGTGCTCGGTTATAAAGTCCGTATGCATGATGCTTTCGAGCCTTGAGTTTGCATATTCAGGATTCAATGTGACTATCAAAGGGCAGAGTGCGATAGCAGATCCACCAGCGCTTACAGCAGCGTTGTCTTCTGGACTCCTTCTTGCACTCAATGAGCTTTTCGGGTTCAGTCTCGATTACAATAAGCAGATGCGCCTTGCGTATACATCGAATAAGTATTCCGATACATATAAATCAAGACTCCGCGATCTTGTCACGATATTCACGTCAGAGCGCGGCAAGATGCTTCTCTTCGATTCAGACTCATGCACATATAAGACTTTTGAATATCCATTCCAGACGGGCGGTAAGGTTGGATCATGGTTCATAGACTGCTCCCTTCCCGCTGATGAGCTCTCTGCGGAAGTCGCCATCTTCAGGCAGAATGCGATGAAGGCATTCGCCCTTCTTAAAGCACAGCTCCATGGGGGCGAGAAGCCAAGAGACCTTACTCATCGTGATATCGTGCAGAATCATCCTACGATTCCAGAGGATTACAAGAGGATAATCACATTCATACTTGAGGATTCGGCGGCGGCATATAAGTGTTACGAAGAGCTTCTCAAAGGTGATGCAGTCGCAGTCGGCAAGATACTCACGACAGAGCAGAGAAATCTCTCAACGCTTGCAGAACTTACATCGCCTGAAGTCGACTGGCTTGTGAAACGCGGTGCGGAGGCTTCTGGAATCAATGGTATTACAGAGATCTCAGTCGGTATCACAGGCACGCTTGTCGCGCTTGTTGATGATGACAACCTCGATGAATACAAAGCCCAGCTCAAGGAGTATGAGCGCATATTCGGTTTCAAGCCAGTTGTCAGGGAGTATATACCATCAGGCGCTATAAAGGTCATAGGCAAAGATGAATATCCTTTTGTCTAATGATGATGGATATAAGGCGGCTGGAATAGCCATACTTGAGAAAGCGCTTGCAGATAAGGGCCACACGATATTTGTTGCGGCTCCTGACAGTGAGCAGAGCGGCAAATCCCACTCAATGACAATCAGCGGCGAGATTGCTGTGACTGCATATGGTGAGAGGCACTATCATGTAACGGGAACGCCTGCGGACTGTCTTGTCTACAGCCATCGCTCAGCGTTGTTCCCCGTCCATTTCGATGCTGTCATTTCCGGAATCAATCATGGTTATAATCTCTCTACGGATGTCATCTACTCCGGAACATGCGCCGCTGCAAGGCAGGCCGCGATGTACGGTATTAAAGCCATAGCAGTGTCATGCGAGGATTACGATGAGACTGCGATGCGGAAGCTTGCCTGTTTTCTTTCAGAAAAGCTCGATTATTTCCTTTCAGTTATCCCGGAAGGAGCTTTCATGAATATAAATGCTCCTCTCTCATTCGACGGCTCGTCATATGAGAAAGCAGGACTTGGCTTCATAGTCTATGATGATAATGTCGAAATCATGGAGGATATGGGGGCGAAGAAGATTCTTAAGATAACGGGATGCACTCTCATGCATCATCCTTCCTCATCCCCTTATAGAGCAGATCATGAAATATGCAGGGAAGGAAAGGCCTCTGTTTCTATTATCAATGTGCTTCCATCATTGAGTGATGCTGCAATGGGGCTTCTTTAATGAACTGGGAGGCTATATGTTCCCGCTGCGGACTATGCTGTCATGAGAGGACTGTCTATCCAGATATTGTAGAGATTGATCTCTCATCACCTTGTGAATTCCTCGACAAGGAAACAGGATTATGCAAAGTGTACAGCAATCGTTTTGCAGAATGCTCCAGATGCTGCAAGGTAACGCCGCTTGCAGCTATGTTCAGCAGGGCACTTCCTGAAAGCTGCAGCTACGTGGAATGGGCGAGAAAACATCACATAAGATTCAGAAGAAGACGAGAGATGACAATCTCATTATGACCAGTTGACGTGTTCACTCTTGATGGCTACTTTAGCTACAGGAGTTTTCAATGGATAGAAGAGTAGTCTATCTCGACAACAACGGTACTACCAGAATGGCAGATGAGGTCATTTCATTCATGCATGAGAATGATGATCTTTATGGCAATGCGTCCAGCATGCATACTCTTGGGCGTGAAGCTGCCGCAGGTATAGAATGGGCACGGAATGAAGTCGCTTCACTCATTGATGCTGAGCCAGAAGGCATATATTTCACTTCAGGAGCCTCTGAAAGCAATAATACAGTTCTCAATATTTTCCGCGATGTTGCTGATAGAGGCGATAAACGCTCCAGGATTGTGACTACTGAAATCGAGCATCCCGCGACTATCGAGACAGTCAGATACCTCAGGAAGAAAGGCTATAGAATCGATTTATGCCCAGTGGACAGCATTGGAAGGATAAAGCTTGATGAGCTTGAGGCTTTGGTGGACGATGACACAGCGCTTGTCTCTGTGATGACAGGCAATAATGAATCCGGAACCATACAGCCTGTGAAGGAAGCTGCGGCAATAGCTCATAAGCATGGCGCATATTTCCATACTGATGCGACACAGGCGATAGGCAAGATTCCTGTGTCTGTTAAGGATATCGGTGCAGATTATCTTTCGCTTTCAGCCCATAAGTTCTATGGACCGAAAGGAATCGGTGTGCTTTACGCAAAACCGTCTGTCCCTCTTTCGCCATTTGTCCATGGCGGACATCAGGAGAAGGGAATGAGGGCAGGAACATATAATAATCAGGCGATTCTCGGACTTGGGAAGGCTGCTGAGCTTGCGAGGGAGAATCTCGAAGAAGAGCATCGGAAGCTCTGGCAGATGCGCACAGCTCTGAGAAAAGGAATAGAGGAGCGTATTCCTGATGTAATCTTCAATGGCTCTGATGATGAGTCTCTCTGTCTTCCGGGGACGCTCAATGTCTCATTTCCAAGAGCAGAAGGTGAGTCTATTCTCCTCTATCTCGACTTCGAGGGAATTGAGGTATCTACAGGCTCTGCATGCGCGACAGGTTCCCTTGAGCCGAGCTATGTGCTTCTGGCTTCCGGTCTTGATGTCGAGCTTGCTCATGGCTCTGTCAGGTTCTCATTCGGACGCTATAACACGATGGATGATGTTGAATATGTTCTTGAGAAGCTGCCTCCTATCATCGAGAAGGTGCGCAGCATGAGCACAAGGAGAGTATGATGGCAGATAGTTTCATGGCCCAGTGGGTTTATACAGATACGGTAAAGGATCATTTCATCAATCCAAGGAATCTCTGGAAGGATGGAGAGGATTTCAAGGCTGATGGAATCGGAGAAGTCGGCTCGCTTGCGTGCGGTGACCAGATGCGTGTAGGTATAACAGTCAAAGATGGCAGAATCAGCGATATAAGATGGCTGACATATGGATGCGCTTCTGCAATTGCTTCCACTTCTATGATGAGCGAAATGGCAAAGGGCATGACGCTTGAGGAAGCTTACCATCTGACGCCCGCCATGATCACAGATAAGCTTGGCGGTCTTCCTGAGCATAAATTCCATTGCTCTGTTCTTGGCGATAAAGCGCTCAGGGCGGCGATTGATGATTATCTCCTGCGGAATAATATGGAGAATCCATATAAGGGGACTACCGCGAAGATAATATGCGAATGCAAGGGAGTTACGGATCATATGATCGAAGATCTCGTGAAGAGCGGCAAGGTAAGCAATTTCGAGGAACTGCAGAAAGAGACAGGTGCCGCTACCGCCTGTGGCAAGTGCCGCATGAAGATAATGGAAGAGCTCAACGAGTGTCTTCATATATACGGTAAATGATCAGCATATATCTTGAGATGATGAAGGACGCCATGTATCCACGAAAGAGTGGCGTCCTTACCAAACGCAATAAGTGTATACGTATAGAGGAGCTTGAGCACTTTTCGGCAGATGAGATAAGGGCTCTCAGACTGAGACTGCACCTTTCAGCCGGGCTTTTTTCCGAAATCCTCGGTGTTTCAGAAAAGACAATCGAAGCGTGGGAAAGCGGGCATAACGAGCCATCAGGCCCTGCGCTCAGGCTGATGAACATGCTTCGCCGCTATCCTGATATCCTGACTGAGACCCATACAGTCTACGAAGTCGCGGGCGTTAAATAGCTCCATATACAGAACCGCCTATGAATTCCCTGAGAAGGGAATCTTCCGGTACGTATTCAGATGGAATAGGGAATATGAATTCAAGGAAATCCAGAAGACGTTCCGCAGTAGCATATGCTTCTTTGTTTTCCTTCCCAACAGATCTGAGAAGAGGTATTGCGTATGGTCTCAATACACCTAGCTCATATTCAAGCGCGCTGTTTATCATGACGTCCGCATTATTCTGGAATGGGAAGATGTGATTCTTCTCTCCGCGTTCAACAGACGGGAATCTTGATAGTGTCTCCGAGGCATCGAATCCTCTCGTCCTGTTGTCCCTTATCATGCGCCTGAGTATGCGGTTATCCGTTGTGCTTATCCTAGAGCGTGTGTCGAGATTGACTTCAGTCAGCGCGGAGATATACACGCGGAAGATGCTCTCTTCAGGAATCGTCCTGGGGATAAGATGCGGATTGAGGCCATGAATGCCTTCAACCACGAGTATCGTATTCTCATCCATCCTCACGCTCTTTTCTCTGAAAGTCGTTTTCTTTTCCTTGAATGAGAATGACGCGAGGTGGACTTCCTCACCATTCAGAAGCGCCGTAAGCTGTTTCCCGAGAAGATCCAGATCAAGTGATTCAAGGACCTCATAATCACGCTCACCATTCTCATCCAGCGGTATCTTATCGGTAGTGAGATAGTAATCATCGAGAGATATCTTAAGTGGTGTATAGCCATCCACTCTCAGCTCATCAGAGAGCTTTAAGGAGAATGTTGTCTTCCCCGAGGATGATGGTCCTGCGATGAATACAGCCTTTACCTTTTCTCTCTGCTTTATCATCCGGGATATATCTGAAATCCGTCGTCTCTGAAGAGCTTCCGCCAGAAGTATTGTCTTCTGTATCTCGCCACGCGCGATTTTCGCGTTCAGTTCCCCTATGGAGCTTATACCCAGTATGCTTGCGTATTCCTTGTTCTCTTTGAATACGGAGAACAGGAGGGGGTTATCCGTAAAAGGCAGAAGTGAATAAGGACTTCTGCTCTGGGGATATCTAAGAAGAAGCCCATCTTCATATTCCCTCAGCTCCCATAGCTTCAGGTATTTCATAGAAGGCAATAATGGCTCATAGTACATCTCGAGACAGGAGCCAAGCTGCGCGAATCGGAATGAGCTGCGATTCATCGTCCTTATAAGCTCAGCTGTCTCCTTCAGCTTATGCTTTGAGGCGTAATCGAGAGCCTCTTCTTCTGTCAGGTCAACAAGCTCAACAGAGAGGTCTTCTGCTATGGCATCCTTCATGACAGCGATAAGCTTATCTGTGTCTGGTTTCTCACCATTCCTGTAGCGAAAGTAAAAGCCATCGCCAAGACTGTGCCCGATGATGAGCGAAAGCTCTGGATGAAGCAAGGCGGATGCATAGCTCAGAAGAAAGCACAATGTTTTCCTGTATGCTCTTTTCCCGAAGGGGGAAATGAGTGGTATTGTTTCCACCTCCGCATTTCCGCCTATCGGCTCCATAAGCGATGTCAGTCTGCCGTTTACTGATGCAAGGGCTATTGGATTCCTGTCATAGTCCTTCTCGAGACTGAGAATCTGGGAAAGCTTCACAGGAGCATTTGATTCATATTTCTTTCCGTCTATGATAAGCGTTACCTGTTTCATGGATTAAGGATAACATGAATCAGAAGAGAAGAGGCTGCTCTGGAGAGAAATCCTTCATCTCGTTGTCAATCCAATGCATGATGACTGAGACGATGTACTCTATCTCATCGTCTGTAAGAGCTTTCCCTTTGTCTATGTGATGCCACTTGTATAGGCAGTTCCGGCAGCAACAGCCTGTCGCATGCTGAGCTATGAATACAGGATGTCCTTTCATCGGTGTCTGCCTGCCATCATTCAAGGGCGTTTGGGGAGCCAATCTTTCAGTGATGATTCTTCTCGCGTGATTCATTATCGTATCGCGCCCTTTCTCATAAACATACTGCTTGTCACTGCTTTTTAAAGCGAATCGCGCTCTGAAAGCTGATGTGGCGAGCTTTTTATGGAGAACATTCCATTCCTCATCAGTCATGCTTCATCTCTTATGTCTCAGCATATTCCAAACGCCATTGATTGCAAATATAATGTGGGCATGTGGGTTCTGGTACTTAATCTCGATTCAGAGACTTCTGAACGTGTGGATTATGGAAAGTTATCTGGATTCAGCTTATCTATGCGCCTTCTCTCTGATTATGAAGGAGAAACACCTATTGTCATCACTTCTCCGTCACAAGAGGCACTTCTCTATCCAGGATCCGCCGTATTCACCATGCTCTTCCATTCGCCTCTGACAGGAAAGCTGGAGTATGAATATTCCGCGATGGCTCCAGGTTATTCAATGTATCGGCTTGGCTATAGTGCGATTGTGATAACAGGACGCATGAGGAGACTTGGCATGGTGTATCTCAACGCCGAAGGTGCTGAGTTCGTGAACGCTGAAAGCATGAGCGGCTTTCCATCTGAGAAATTCGAGAGCGCGGCGCGTAGAAATGTCACTGATGTCTTCCTTTCAATTGGCAGAGCGGGGGAGAATGGCGTGCTTTTCGCTTCAGTTCAGTCTGCGGGACATGAAGCCGCAGCTTCCGGGCTGGGGTTTGTCTTCGGGGAGAAGAACCTTAAGGGAATATGCTTTCCCGGTTTCCAGCGAAAGGATGACATCAACAACGGCAAGGTGCAGAAACGTTTCATGAAGAAGCTTGAAAAGAGCCGCATTGTAAAACGGATGAAAAAAGAAGGCAGCTGCATTTTCATCGATTCAGCGCTCAGAATGGGCTTCCTCCCTGTGAGAAATTACAGAGAGCGATTCAATCCTCGCGCATATAATCTGGATGGCAAGGCAATGTCGGATGCTTATGGCGTGTTTCCCGATTCCTGCCAGGATTGTCCCCTTCTTTGCGGAAGAAGGAAATCAACAGGAAGCATGCTCCCATCATGGAAGGAATGTGTGGCGTTCGGAAGCAATATAGGGCTATTCTCACTGGAGAGTGTCTCACGCGTCGCTGATGCAGTCCGCCGTGAGGGTTTGGGCGTTGAGGATACAGGTGCTCTCCTTGCGTATCTTACAGATGGGAAAGCAGATGCGGATAAATGTCTTCATCTGATAACCCAGATGGCAAATGAGAGGATATCGAATGTATATAGGGAAGGCGCGGCGTCTTTCCCGGATGCCATTATAGGTCCCCATTCCACGCCAATGATAACAGATCCAAGAGGTGACACCTCCGGTGCTCTTCTTTATTCCTTGGGCTTGAGAGCAGAGTCATCGCCATCTCTTCTTTTTCCTCCTTCACCGCTTTTTCCAAGAAGTGGGGCCATCATGGCACTGTATGAGGCAATCTATCGTTATGCTTTGGTATCTGAAGGTTATTCGCCTCTTGTCGCGCTTGTATCGTGGTGGGGTTATTTCCCGTCCTTTCTTTATCGTTTCCCATTGATTCTCCGTATTGCTTCGCTGCTTTTCAGAGCGTACGGAATGTCAAATGCAGAGCTTCTATGCAAAGGCTTTGATATCTTCTCCACGCTTATCTCTGAGCCATCAAGGCTTCCTGATAGATTTTCCTCCGATCCTGAAAGTGCGTATCGCGATGGCCGCACAGTGGAATACACCAAGCTTATCGACAGTTATGAATGCGAGAAGGCTATTGTCCGGAGAATCGTGAAATCGAGAAGAGACAGGATTGAAAGGCAATCTGGAAAGAACAGGACGCATGTCGGACCTGATGATGAGCGTGGACGTGAAGGTGACCCTGGATTGGAGAAATAGATTCCATTCTTTTCTTCTATATATGGAACATGGGTATGACCTGAAATGAAAAGCTCTCCTTCTGAGAGTGCAAAGTCATGAAAGGATAGTCTGTCTCCATGCGTTATGATGACTTTTCGTCCATAGAGTTCCAGCTCTCTCGATATAGGTGGAAATGGTATATTCCCATATTCGTAGAATCTATCACAGTTTCCGCGTACCGCAATAAGCTGTGAGTAGAATGATGAATACATCGGATCCGGGCACTGGTCACCTGCGCTGATTATTCCATCAGCATGGTATTCCGCTGCCGCTTTCTCTATCAGCTTCATCCCTTGATAATCACCATGTATGTCCGATGTGATGATATGCATACGTAGATTTTCCTTTCCTTTGCGTTATTGTCAATGGCCATCTTTGCAGTTAGACTTCGATAAGAGGAAATTATGGAAGAACGCTATCTTGAAGGAGCGGATGGCCACAGTATCTTCTTCAGATACTGGCCTGCTGATAACCCGAAAGGGACATTCCATATCAATCATGGAATGGCTGAGCATAGTGCGAGATACAATTCCTTTGCAGAGTATCTCAATAAGCTAGGTTTCTCTGTATACGCCCAGGATCATCGTGGACATGGTTTTACAATGAGCGATGGAGAGAAGGGATGGTTTTCTGACAAGGATGGCTGGAAAAAGGTGCTTGACGATGCCTATTCCCTCGATAAGCTTATCGCGAGCGAGAACTCAGGTCTTCCGCATATCCTCTTCGGACATTCAATGGGCTCTTTCATAGCGCGCTGTACACTCTCGGCACACTCTGATGCCTTTGATGCTGCTGTGATATGCGGTACAGGAGCTTCACAGGGGATTGTCGGGAGAATCGGGATGATGATAGCTTCACATAACGCGAAGAAGAAAGGACGCAATCCCGATCCAATGATGGATAAGCTTGCTTTCTCTTCATATAACAAGCGCTTCAGAGGTGAAGGAGATTTCGCGTGGGTCACAGCAGATCCTGAGGAGCGGAGAAAGTACATAGAGGATCCTCTATGCGGCTTTATATGCACGCCATCGTTTTATCGGGATCTTATCATGCTCTCAACGATGGCTAACGACAGGAATGAGGTGAAGCGAATCAGAAAGGATATTCCGATTCTCCTTATTTCCGGCGACGCAGATCCTGTCGGTGGTTATGGAAAAGGCGTTGCCAAAGTGATGAAGCTCTACAAGGATGCTGGAATCAGAGATGTGCGGATGGTGCTTTATCCACATGGTCGGCATGAGATTCTCAATGAAAGTGAGCGTGATGACGCCATGAAAGCAATTGCGGACTTCATCAAGGAGACAATCGGTGATGAACGCAGATAATAAAGAACATCGCAAAATGCGTTTCGGGAGCTTCTGGCTCGATTACTGGCGCTGCCTGCTGCTCGCTATCAGAGGAATGGGGCGGGACAATATCTCGATAATGGCATCTGGCATGGTTTATTCAACCCTCATCGCTGTTATTCCCTGCCTGACATTCCTTACAGCATTCCTCTCGGTTTTCGGTGTCCTGCAGCCATTCATGAATCTCATCGCGATGCTTTTCGAGGATACATTCGGCGCTAATACAGGTCATGAGCTTGTCAGCTACATCCAGCAGTTCTCCTCGAATGCGATGAGCCTTGGTGTCATCGGTCTTATCTCATTCATAATCACTGGCATATTTCTTGTGAACAAGATATACACGGCTGTCAATCAGATATTCCGCACAAGAGCCACATCAGGAACTGTCAGGCGTTTCACAGCCATTCTCACATTCCTGATTATGGGAGCTTTCATGATAGTCGCGTTATTCGCGCTTCAGAGCATCGTCAGCAACACTATCATGATTATAGCCATAGGCGACCGTAAAGCTGGTAATTTCTTTGTTTCCATAGGCGGTATGGCTATTATCTGGGTGTCACTTTTCCTGCTTTATAAGGCGGTGCCTAATACGAAAGTCAGATCCACTTCAGCAAGCATAGGCGCCTCGACAGCTCTTGTCTCTCTGCTTATCGCGACAGGTATTTTCCGCTCTATAACGCAGACAATGGTCAGCTATTCCGTTATTTACGGCTCGATGGCGTCTATCTTTATAGCGCTTCTCTATCTTTACATCTGCTGGTTCATCATCCTCTTCTCGGCAGAGCTGGCATATGTGCATCAGTTCCGTCCGGATAAGACAATCATAATGGGGAGCAGTCAGGCTCCAGCCAGACAGATTTCCGAAGCTGTGAACATGCTGCTCATTATTGCTGACAAATACAGGAAAGGTGAGGGCGCGACTGGTCAGAGAGAGCTTTCAAGGCGGCTTGCCGTTCCTGTGCTCAGGCTTTCTTCATATCTTAATGACCTCGAAGATGCCGCAATAGTGATGGCTGTGAATCCTCAGCGTACGATGTTTGTGCCACGTCGGCCACTTGATCAGATAAAGCTCCGTGATGTGCTTACCGTTCTCTATGGCGGGCTTCCTGAAAGTGACGAGATAGAGACGATAGGAGAGGCAGTAGCCTCTGATTTCCTCAATAGCGGACTTGCAAATGCTGATAACCTTACTATAGAGAATCTTCTGGAGAGAATATGATTATCGATAAAGAATATGCAGATGACATCATGGATTTCCCTACAATCCCGATTAAGGACTCGGCTGTGAAGTCGCGTTATACGCTGGATGGTATGGAAATCCGCTATCATAGAGGTCCTGAGCTCCGTGGTGATGACGTGATGATCTTCACGCCATACGCCGTAACAGTCCATTACAAGGATAAATGCATCTTCTCAGCTTCTATCGAAGAGGACGATCTTCGCTCGTTATCCTCGATGCTCGGCGAAAGCATCAAGGAGCTTCAGGCTGAATATGGTGTCAGAGGATTCTATGGAAAACCAATGATTTCCCTCTACGGCAATGGCGAGAAGGAAAGCCTTGGCCATTATCTTGGCTCGGAAAATGAAGATGATGTAATCAGCTTCCTGCTTTCTCTTGTCTATGACACATTCGATACAGTAAGCGATGCGGAGCTGATTACCGACTAAAATCCCAGATATAGCATATAGAGCCCTATAGCAAGTACCGCAAATCCAAGCAATATGCTCAGTGCTTTGCTCACCGCTCTGAATCCTTGCCTTGTCCCGAGCTTTCTTATAAGGGCTGGCGATGAGCCCAGAGTAACGCTCAGTGCTGTGCATCCGATTGAATACAGGAAGAGAAGGAAACCCCCTCTAAGTGCTTCTCCACTTTCTGCCGCTATTGAAAGCAGTACGACAAGAACCGGTGTTGAGCATGGAGATGAGAAGATTCCTCCTAGTATTCCAGCGATAAGCGCTCCAGTATAGCCGCGTTTTCTGTTGATTGCTGCAAGATAGGTCGATGGAATCACATTGATGACACCCCACATCTGCAATGCCATGAGAATCATCAGCACGCCAAGGAATATATACCACCATCTTCCAGCATTCCCGATGAGCCTTCCTAGAAGTGCCGCTGCGATACCGAATGATGTGAATGTAAGCGCAGATCCTAAAGCGTATACAAGTGAGAGTCTGAAGGCTTTTCCCGCCGAGGCCTCCTTTCCCACATAGCCGAGCACGAGCGGTATCTGGGACATCGCGCATGGCGTGATTGATGTCACAACTCCTGCGATAAGAGCAAGAAGAGGGGCGAATGCACCGCCAGAGGCTATCGCTTCGGAAAGTGTTTCAAGAATCGAGTCCATTAGCTTCCCTTATATCCTCAATCATCGAATCAAGCTGTTCACGTGTAAGCATTCCTTCATGGATTGTCATCGCATGCTCACCTGTGTCCTTGTAGCTGTAAAGAATGTAATCTATGGCGCTATCTTCAGGCGGGGTGAATGGCTTGCCGTTTTCAAGGAACACTGCAATTGTAGGTGTGACGCGGATAGGGAAGACTGTGAAGGCTTCCTCATTCTTCTCCAGATCCATGTATCTGATATCGATATCGTCAATCGTAGCGGAAAGCTCCCTGAGATCTGGAATCATCTTCAGACATGGCTGGCACCAGCTTTCGCCCATGACGATAACAAGCGGTTTCTCATTTGTTTTGATATCTTCAGGTGAAAAGCCTGTTATTTCCAGCTCTTTGCGGTTTGATTGCTTATCTGCCGCTGCCGCATCTACGGTGCTTTGCATCTCTGAAATGCTTATTGCTGAGGTTTTCTTCATAACGAAGACACCTGCTATAAGAAGAAGTACAATAAGGATTACAACGGCCTTGATGAATCTGTTCATGATGAGATTCTAACATCTGGGCTTATTGCTTTCCATCGTATTGGAAAGAAAAAGCTCCAGATTCTGGAGCTCATGAATTCACGCTGTTGTTGCTATATTCTTCTGGTTTCTTGCCATCACGTCATGATAGAAGGGGACAAGTTCATCCGCATCCATCAGCCGTGGCACCGGATAAAGCGGATTCGCTTCTTTATCAGCATAGCGTGAAAGCTCAGGAATATCTTCCTCCCTGATGCCTTCAAGCTTCTGAGGTATGTTCATCCTTCTTTCCATCGCTTCTATGGCATCGATGAAATCAGTGGCTTTCTCTTTATCAGTCTGGCCTGTAATACCTACCTCACTTGCCAGTTCTGCCAGCTTTCTGTAAGCGCTCTCTCCATAGCTTCTGAGAACATATGGCAGAAGGACTGCATTCGCAAGTCCATGTGGTATATTGTATTTTCCACCAAGAGAATGCGCGACAGCGTGCACGTAGCCTACATAGGAGATAGTGAAAGCTCTTCCTGCTGAGTAAGCCGCTTTGAGCATGTCACGGCGTGCATCCATATCATTTCCGTTGTTGTATGCTTTCTCGAGAGAATGGAATATAAGACGTACAGCTTCCTTTGCGTCTGCTCTTGTCTCCTTTGTCGTGGATCTTCCGATATACGCTTCAATTGCATGCGTAAGCGCGTCGAGGCCTGTTGAAGCAGTAAGATGTGGTGGAAGTGTTTTTGTAACCTCCGGATCCAGTACAGCATAACGCGGTATAAGCGGAAACGAGTTGATAGGATATTTGTGGCGTGTATTGCTATCTACGATAACAGATGCAAGCGTTGTCTCGCTTCCTGTTCCAGCCGTCGTCGGTACGGCTATAAGAAGAGGGATTTTCCTCCATACCTTGATGATTCCCTCCATTTTCGAAAGAGGTTTCTTTGGATAAGCGATACGTGCGCCGACTGCCTTTGCCGCGTCGATTGAGGAGCCGCCTCCGAAGCCGATGATGGCTTCCGCTCCAGATGAGATGTAGAGGCGTCTTGCCTCCTCGACATTGTCAGTTGTCGGATTTGCTACAGTGCTGTCATATACGGCAAGATTGATACCATTCTCCTTAATGAGAGTCTCAAGATTGCTTGTGATTCCCGCTTTTCTGATGCCTTTGTCCGTTACAAGGAGAACGTTTCTGATTCCTTTGCTTCTGAAAAGTGATGGAAGCTCTGAAATGCCATTCAGAATCTCCGGCTTCCTGTATGGAAGTACTGGAATCGCTATTCTGAAGCATGTCTGGAATGCTCTACAGTATATTTTCTTCAATGCATTCATATCCGATTAACCTTACCGCGTTGAAAATAACAGTAAATCAAGAATGTGTCAATAATAACAGTTTTTGATAATCTGTAAAATCAAAATGCTTTAATATGTGAATCTGAAACCATGAATCTGTTGACATTGAGAGAGATGATGTTTAACAACAATTCTATGGAATTCTCAGACTTCGGTAACAAGCTTTCGCAGCATTCAGGCATCTTGCAGCTTATGGATGATATTTCACGTCCTCTCCCTCCTGGAGTGAAGGCAAAACCTCTTGGGGGCGGCAATCCCGCGCGTGTCAGAGAGGCAGAACGCGTTTACAGAGAAGAGCTTGAAAGACTTCTTCAGGATGGAGATAAATTCGAAGATGTCATCGCGCATTACGATTCCCCTCAGGGAAGAGTGGGTTTTCTGAGAACAGCTGCTGATTTCTTCCGCAAAGAGTATAGCTGGGATATAACTGAAGAGAATGTCGCGCTCACAAATGGCAGTCAGAGCGCAATGTTCTATCTCTTCAATCTTTTCTCTGGAAAGACAGGAAAGGAAGTGAAGAAGATACTTTTCCCCTTGATGCCGGAGTATATCGGTTACGCAGATCAGGGGATAGAGAGCGGTACATTCTGCAGCATCCCCTCAAAATGCGTCTATTATGATGATAGGACATTCAAATACACGCTCGATACGGATGCAGTGAGAAAATATCTTGAAGAGCATGATGACATAGGCGCTATGGCGGTATCGCGTCCGACCAATCCAAGCGGCAATGTACTGCGCGACAGCGAGATCAGGACACTTGCAGCTCTGAGCCATGAGTATTCGATTCCACTCATCATCGACAATGCATATGGCCTTCCTTTCCCGGATATCGTCTTCTGTGATGATGCGGCGCCTATCTGGAATGAGGATATAATCCTCTCGATGAGTTTATCGAAAGTCGGACTGCCTTCAATACGTACGGGTATTGTCATAGCAAAGAAGGAAATCATCAAGGCTGTTGGGAATATAAACGCAATCGCGGCGCTGGCGACAGGCTCGTTCGGTCCTGTACTTGCGGAAGATCTGCTGAGGACAGGGAAGCTGACTTCGATTTCACAGAATGCGATACGTCCTTTCTATAAAGCCAAAGCAGACAAGACTGAAGGATATATAAGAAAGTATTTTGAAGGTACTGATTATTATTTCCATAAGATTGAAGGCTCTATATTCTGCTGGATTTATCTGCCGTCACTTACAATCCCGACACTGGATTTCTATTCTATCCTGATGAAGGATGGTGTGGTGACAGTGCCTGGTGAGTATTTCTTCTTCCCCGAGGAGAATGGAGGTTATCCCCATGAACACTATGATAAGTGTCTCCGTCTCAATTACTCCGGCGATGATGAGCTTGTGGAAGAAGGCATAAGAATCATTAGCGAGAAGTACAGGGAGTATTCGCGGTGAAACGCGATGAGAGCAGTTATCTTCATATAATCCTTTCACTCATAGCATTCAGTCTTCCTCTTATACTCAGCGGAGTTCTTCAGCAGCTTTACAGCTGGGCAGATGCCTTCATCATCGGGAACCATGAGGGCTCTGTGGCTCTTGCTGCGGTTGGTGCGACAACAGCTATTGTCAATTTCTTTGTCAACGCAATCACAGGCTTCACGCTGGGATTATCGATTCTCTTCGCTCAGAAGCATGGAAGCGGCAAAGGAGAGGAAATCAGTCCCGTAATGTCATCATTCCTGATTATCTTGGGTTCTCTTTTTGCCATCTTAGCCATTTTGGGGAGTGCTTTCACAAAGGACATACTTCTTTTTCTGGACACGACAGAGGATACAATCACTCTCGCTGGCGATTATCTGAGAATCATATTCATCGGTATTCCTTTTCTTGCTGTTTACAATGTGTATTCTGCGGGTTTGAGGGCTCTGGGAAATAGCAGAGCTCCATTTTATGCAGTTCTTATATCATCAGCGGTGAATGTCATTCTTGATATCATCGCGGTTGTTTTCCTCGGTCTCAGCGTGAAAGGCGCGGCTATAGCGACAGTCGTTTCACAGATAGCGATGACAATCTTCATAATTATCTACAGCAGACGTTACGAAGAACTCCGCTTCTCCGCTGTCAGGAAGGGTACAGGGGAGGGCGTGAAATTCGGGCTTCCTCCGATGATACAGCAGACGATAAGTTCAGCTGGCGGCCTTGTCCTGCAGAATTTCATGAATGGCTTCGGAACTGCGACTGTAGCCGCAATAACAACGGCATACAGGGTAGATTCCATCATACTGCTGCCTATAATCAATCTAGGGTCGGGAATTTCGACATTCACAGCCCAAAGCTATGGAGCTGGAAATAAGGAGCGCACGAAGAGGATAATGCTATCAGGGCTTATGCTGATGGCTCTTGTATCCATAGTGCTTTCTCTTGCCGTGATTCCTGCTGGAGGTTTTCTTATCAGACTTTTCGGTGCGTCAGAGGAGGCTGTCTCGATAGGAGATGCATTCTTCAGACGAATTGCTTCTTTCTATATAGTGTTTGGACTTGCTACAGCTATCAGGGGATACATAGAGGGAATAGGGGATGTTGTCTTCTCAAGTATTGCCGGTATCATCTCACTCTTATGCAGGATAATCCTCTCTTATCTGCTGGAGCCTTACTTCGGGAATATGGTCATCGCATACGCGGAGATGCTTTCATGGCTTCTTATGCTTGTGCTCTATATTGCACGTGCAGTCAGAAGCCCGAAGAAGCTATCTTGACCTCAAGGCAATCATCGATTGCCCTGAGGAATGAGGATTGTTCTGGCTTATCTGCCATAGACTTCAAGCTGTATGAGAGCCGGGAACGGTGATGGGTCTGATGATTTTATCAGCTTCGATAACTTAAGCGATGATATCGTCTTTGCAGGGAATGTGATTTCCTGTGGTCCATCTTTCTTCTCGAGTTTCATATCAAGAGTACTGCCATCTGAGAATGTGAATGTCCCCTGATCCCACCATGCATCATGTGGGAAATCTGCACGGGTATAGACGATTATCCTATCAATTGTCACAGTACGTCCGAAATCAAGAGTCAGCTCAGCTTCTGGGTCACGGTTTATACCCCAGCTGGACCAAGGCCACTCACCATGCCCGTTTGAGGCTACGATTCCGTCAATGGCATTTCTTGCGGCAAATACCGACTCTCCTCTTGTCTCGATGTTCGCAGACGCATGCGGGTAGAGTGATTTATTCTCATGCGCGTCATATGGGTTGATGGCTATGTTCCGGTAGCCGAGTTCCCATTCGTATGCCTTCCTTGCCCATAGGAAGTGCCTGCTGCCTTTGAATGCCGCATCATGATAACATGCATGCTTTTCAGCAAAAGGAATCGTGAAATCATATCTGCTTCCATCTGTGTAGACCGTGCTTCTTCCGAGTATGGCGTCAAACTGAAGCGTCAGATATCCTTCTCCATCCGGTGTGAATGATATAGTGTCACCTTCTTTGTATTCTTCATTGAAGACGAGATAGGCTTCGTCTTTTCCTTCTGCGGATGCTATAGTGCAGCCTGCTCTGAGTATTTCTATTTTCACTCTCCTTCCTCCTTTGTGAAGCTTATTGTCCATGATAGTGGTCCTGAGAGCGTTATAAGCGCTCTGTATATCTTATCAGGCCATGCCATCCTCAGTCTGGCATCTTTTATCTCAAGTGTCTCGACAGCTGTAGATATCTTACCGCTGAAAGAGGCGCGGAAAGAAGGCCAGATGAGAGCATCCGATGCCCATTCTGGTTTTTCCACTGATATAAGAGAGAGCACGGCTGGATTGTCAGCGTCATAATCTTCTGTGATTGTAATCGAGCCTTTATCTCTATCAAAAACGGCAGTCCTGATATATTTCCTGAGTCCTTTGCCTTTTTCATATGCGGCGGAAAGATCAAAAGACACCTTCGTTTCATCCATCTGGAGCGTAATAGCATGGAATGCTTTGCCATCATGCTCTTCGAGGGGTGGGAAATTCACGAGATTATGGTAAGTGCTTCTCATCGGAAGGAGCGTATATCTTTTATCAGAGAACGTCGTTTTCGTATATGTCTCAACCCCGATATCTATCAGACAGGGATTCCCGTCCTTGTAGAGAATGAAGCTTCCTACGTCGTTGTGGTTATGGCTTTCTCCGTTATTTCCACCTTTTATTGCGAATACAATTCCTTTTTCCCTGTATATTGCCAGTCCAATGCCCGGAAATGATGTGAAACCGCTTTCATCTTTCTGATATTTGGATTTGCTGGCGTCTATTATCTCTCTGTATTTTGACAATGCTATGTATTTGTAGAATAGGTTGTATGTGTTGTCACTTTCTTTCCATGATACTGAAGCGAAATCCGAAGCTGCATGATGCATGAGTGCCTGGCTTCCGACAGCCTTTCCGAAAAGATATTCCCTTGCTCCGAGATGGCCTGCTTTCGGTGAGCAGTCCGCGAAGTTGAGGTAATCATCTGCAGAGATATGCACTTTCTCAACATATTCCGCCATCGCTTTGATTTTCGGGTTGCTGAATACCGCAGAGAGCTGATTGCCTGTTGCCAGCGAAATGATATATAAGGAGCCCCATAACGCGAGAGCTGCGGCATGATAGTATGATGCGCCTTCATCGCAGCCTCCATCATCTGGATATGAGTCGATATACTGATCAAGCGTCGCGATTGCTGTCCTGATTACCTTTCCTTTTTCTTTCTCTGAAAGCTCCAGAGCTGAGAAAACGGCAAGCAGTACATTCTGTGTGCACCATGGCGACCAGTTGTTCTGATAACCGTCATTTCCCATCCACCAGAAATGGTCTGTCATGTATGGCTTGAGTATCCTTTCTCGGAGAACATGTTCAGCATCCTTGACGATTATCGGGTCGAGCTTATCTTGGAGAATTGAAAGCGTGAGCGCGATAATCTCTCCGGTTTCGCACTGGAAGAGATCGAGTATCGGACGCTCGATGAGCGGTGCATCCAGCTGTTCTGTATCCCTTATGTATGTATTATGCGCGGGTATTGTCCATGCAGGCTCTGAAATGATTGACCAGAGACCTTCCTCTATATCCTCGATGAATCTTCCATCTCCTGTAACAGCTTCAGCTATGACAAGATCTGAGAGAGTCCTTCGTTTCTGGAAATAGATATTCTCGAAATTCTTTCGGTTGCCTGTACGCGAGAAATCCCTGTAAAGGGATAGAGAAAGATAAGGGAATCCTCCTTTTCTTTCTTCTTCAGCTTTCTCCACAAGCTCTTTTCTGATTTCCTCAGGGATATCCTGAAGAGCTTCGGGAGAGAATCTGACTCTTTCTATATTTATTGAATGCCCGAGCGCACTGTCTATGAATCTATCCATTCCGACAAAATCCTCCTTTTTCAGCAAACAAAGAGAAAAAAGATGGAAAACCATCACTTGGATTATAGAACATCCGGGGCTTTCAGATATATAGAGATAATCATGGAAAGAAATCTCACTTCTGGAAGTGTCCTTGGGAATGTAGTGCTGTTTTCGCTCCCATACCTTCTTTCGTATTTTCTTCAGACTCTTTACGGGATGGCTGATCTTTTCATAATCGGGCAGTTCGAGGGTGTTGCAAGTACAACCGCAGTTTCCATCGGCTCTCAGGTCATGCATATGCTGACAGTCATGATAGTCGGTCTCGCTATGGGCTCAACTGTGTCGATAGGTCAGGCTGTAGGAGGTGGGGATAAAAGGAAGGCAGCGAAGGCAATAGGAAACACTGTAACGCTTTTCATGTTGTTATCTATAGCTCTGACAGTCATTCTTCTCATACTTGCAGATTCGATAGTATCAGTGATGTCTACACCATCAGAGGCTGTCTCTGGTACTGTGGATTACCTGACTATATGCTTTCTCGGCATACCGTTTATCACGGCATATAATATCATCAGTTCAATATTCCGCGGAATGGGTGACTCAAAAAGCCCGATGTATTTTATAGCTGTTGCCTGTGCCGCCAATATCATACTTGATTTCATATTCATGGGAGCGATGCATATGGGCCCTTCCGGAGCTGCGCTTGGTACTGTCCTTTCCCAGGCCATAAGTGTTTGTATCGCATTGGTTTTCATCAGAAAGCATAGCTCAGGGCTGCACTTAGAGAAATCTGACTTCTATCCGGATAGGGTTATCATGCCTGATCTTCTTCGCATAGGTGTACCAATAGCACTGCAGGATGGCTTTATACAGGTTTCGTTTGTTATCATAACAATCATAGCGAACAGGCGAGGGCTTAATGATGCGGCGGCTGTAGGCATTGTCGAGAAGATAATAAGCTTTCTCTTCCTTGTTCCATCTTCAATGCTGAGTACGGTATCTGCGCTGGGCGCTCAGAATATAGGGGCAAGAAAGCCTGAAAGAGCAAGGATGACACTGTATTATGCAGTCTTGATCGCTTCTATTTTCGGTATTGTGATTTCACTTATAATGCAGGCTGCAGCAGATTCAGTAGTTGCACTCTTTACCGATGCTTCACAGCCTGATGGTGCGGCAGTCGTCAGACTCGGCGGACAATATATGAGAGGTTATGTATGGGACACTCTCTTTGCAGGAATTCATTTCAGTTTCAGTGGATATTTCTGCGCAATAGGGAAGTCCCTGCTTTCTTTCCTGCATAACATATGTGCGATAATCCTTGTGAGAATACCCGGCGCTTATATTGCTTCAATGCTTTTTCCCGATACGTTATTCCCCATGGGACTGGCAACTACTCTCGGATCTTTAGCTTCTGTCATTATATGCTTTATAGCGTTTATGATTCTCAAGCATCGGAATACCTTGAAATTCAAGGAATGACGCTATTGATATTCTTGCAGATAATTGCTATTTTCTTACAAGTTGTTTCACAACGGACGGGCCTTTAGCTCAGCGGTTAGAGCAAAGGACTCATAATCCTTGGGTCGTGAGTTCAAATCTCACAGGGCCCATCAACAAACACAGAAGGTGATACAAAGCCTTTTATTGCAAAGCAAGGAGCGGTATTCCAAGGAGCCGCTCCTTATTTATTTTCCTTCAGATCCGCCAGGAACCAGAGGTAAGAGAACTTTCTAGGGAGTAAGTTCAATGTTATATTATAGTCAGGTCGGACACCAAGCCGAACAGGGGCATGTCCCCGCCGTGAAGCCGGAGGAACCTCCGGCAATTTTTATGTAAGGGGATTGTCTTGTCGGTTTTGTCTATCCTCATAAATAAGGCCAGAATCTGGCTATTGTCTGAAGCCCATCAGCAGCCTAGAACAAGACTTATTCCGGCAACCTCTGTATTTCCTTGGAAGTTTCAGCCACCCATCTCGGAGTTTTGCCAAATAGTGTGAAAATGATAGAATTTGTTAAGATTTGGCGTCCTATTCTGCAATAAACAGGATTTACTATAATAAGCATATGGAATATCAGAATGTCCTCGCATTTACCACAAGGCACGAATTCAGGAAGTGGCTTGAAGAGAATTCATATTTAGAATCTGAATGCCATCTTTTCTTAACGAGAGGAAAGCCTGTGGACAGTGAGCATTTCTGGTATCTCGATGCTGTGGAAGAAGCCCTCTGTTTCGGCTGGATTGATAGCACCATCCGGATGATATCAGGAAAGGCCATGCAGCGCTTCTCGCCAAGAAGGGCGACATCAGGCTGGACAGAGCTCAACAAAGAGAGGGTACGAAGACTGGAAAAACTCGGACTGATGACAGAAGCGGGCAGAGCCGTGCTTCCTCCAATGGGGCAGAAAAGCTTCAACCCAGACAAGGAAGTTGTGGCCGCATTGAAAGCAGCAAGAGTCTGGTCAAGGTTCCGGACATTCCACCCTTTATATCAGCGTATCAGGCTTTCAAACCTCGCCTTCTGCAAGGTCCGCCATCCCTCTTCTTACGCAAGGATGCTTTCTCATGTAATAGAAGAGACGAGAAAAGGAAGAATGTATGGCAGCTGGAATGATTACGGCAGGCTCCTGGATTATTAACGGGAAGTAATCAACACTCCTTCTATGAAAGAACAAGCTTGGGAATCTCTCCCGCCCACAGATTCTGGGTCGCAGTAGGCGGTACCGACAACAAGCCTCTCATCAGGTTCTAGCTGGCTTTCATCAACGTCTCACGCACATCGGGATAGCATCGTGCCCAAGTGTCATCGTTGTTTCCGAACCCGACACGAACCGCTTTTGCAGTGCAGATGTGATATTATCAGCTTGTGCCGATTTCAGGACAAGTAGGAAATGACATGTGCTCTTATTGCCGTGGAAAAGAACTCAAGGAGTCTACAACAACATATGTAGCAGTACTCGGTGATTATACAATCATCATCAAGAATATTCCTTGTCTGGAATGCGTTCAATGCGGAGAGAAATATTATACCGACGAGGTCATGCAGAATATCGAGAGAATCGTAACGAAGGCAAAGGATCTCAATAGCGAATTCTTCGTAGCTGAATACAAAGCAGCCTGAAGGCTAGCTGCTTCAGCTGAATTTAGTCACCCCTGAAAGTTTCGCCCGTTTGTATCATCAAGATCGTTCAAACACATTAATTTAGTTCACCTAATTGGGTGGGTGCTGACAAAAGAGTTTGCGCCACAAACCACACAGCCAATTAGGAGCATCCAAGGTGGCTGTAACCAAAAGTGTAACTGCTTTTGGTTGCAGTTTTTCTTTTGCTCCATGGAAAGGAGCTAGCGTGAGAGGTCCATTTCAACTCTATTCTTGACAGTTAAAAGCTAAGGATGGGGCAACAAAAACAGTACTTTATGTACGGTATTGGGGACAAAAGCAAAGAAACTTATCTTTGTACCAAAAGTATCAATGAACTCAATTCCAAGCCTCAGTATAGTGTAAATGTAAAGGGAGATGCCGCCATGAAAATAGGAAAAGATTTTTCAACAGTGATGCTATTGTCATCGATGATAATAATGAGTGGGAAGATCTTTTCAACAATATGCGGCTTCATCTTTTTTCAGACTGTAATGGAGATACAAGAACCGGATATCAAGAATCCTCCTATTGATGAGGCTTTTGGGATGCATTTTTCAGAACTTCATCCCGCGGTTTCAGATACAGTTTTCATTTGACAAATATCAACCGGGGGGAGGTACACTGACATAAACAGAGGATTTGAGAATGAAGAAGACTGTCATCTCTATCATCGGAATAACAATCATGCTTTTCGCATTCACAGCATGTCGACCTAGTGTGGGAGAAACTGCACAAGAGATAATTAAAAGTGCTTGGAATGCTGTTGAACATGCAGAAGGCACAGATTTAGGAACAGAAGCAATAGTCAAAGATTCTAATGGAGATAAGTACCTGTCAGTACTTGTTTCAGAAGGGGTTTTTAAAGATGTCACAGTTTATAAAGATTTCACTATTGGTGATAAAGAATTCAAAGTTGGAAAATTATGTGCTAAAGATGATGGTTGGTATAATGAAAGCGATGAACTGGTTTGTACAAACTTCCCATTTTCGGATCTTGGAGATAATTTTAGTCTCGAGGGATTTGGAAAAAAGCTTTATCAAAATATAATCATAGATGGAGTAACTATACCTGAGATTATTAGAAGACAGCAAGACGGATACGGTGAAGAAATTAGTTCTGTTATTACATATGAATTCACTACACCATATAAAGATATAACGAGTATAGAATTTGATGATGGTAATATATATCGTATAATTGGTGGGAAATATGCTGGTGAATACTCGGGATTTTCTGTAGGTGAATGACATCATCAGATAATGAATAATTATCATTCAACCCTCTCTGAAATATGGGAGGGTATTTTTATGACTTCATACCTTCAATTACTTCCATAAAAAGAACAACGGTAACTATGCGGTTTCAAGAAGTTCGCCTCAGAAAGAGATAGGGAAAACCTGTACTTTAAAGACTCTGCTTTTGTTGTTTCTTTACCAGTTCCTTCACTTCGCAAAAGAATTCAGAAGTGTAAATCATATCAATATTCTTTTAAGAAAATGTTTAGTGTATCTGTGTGTCATAAGGGTATACTCCATTGAAATTGCCAGATACAGAGTTCTTAGGAGAATAATATTGTATTCTTTATTATGCTTCTTCATTTGAATACCAGTACTTGCATAATCGGCGACAACTGCCTCACTTCAGGTTTCAGAGTTTTCGGAAGAAAAGTTGATTATCGAGATTGCATTTCGTCAATTGCTGGATGCGGATGTATTTAATGTTTGAGCTGTTGCATATTCTGCAACTGTTCGATTTGCTTAGCGAATACATTTTGACACAATGCATACTATGTATTACATTTTAATCAGCAAGGAGAATGATATGGCATTGACATCAACGGTAACATTCAGAACGACATCAGAACTGAAAGAACGTGTCGACAATCTTGCCAAGAGGACTAGGCGCAGCTCTGGTTTCTATTATAATGTCCTTCTCGAAGATTACCTCTCTGAGATAGAGGATATCTACGATGCTATTGATATAAGCGAAAAGGTCAGGGCCGGAAAAGAAAAGACCTACTCATCCGCTGAAATCAGGAAAGATCTCGGTCTATGAGAATCGAATACACAGAAACGGTGAGAAAGCAGCTCAAGAAGCTCGACAAGACCATGCAGAAGAGAATCCTTGATTATATGGATGAAGTTGGGCAACTAGAGAATCCCAGAAGCAGAGGCAAAGCTCTTGTTGAGAACATGAGAGGTCTGTGGCGTTATCGTGTTGGAGATTACAGGGTAATCTGCGAGATCCAGGATTCAAAGATTATAATCTCTGTGCTTTAGATTGGACATCGCAAGAACATTTACTGAAGTCTAGATTTCGCCAGAAGAAAAGGGATTCGTTCGTTCATACTATGTGGTGTAGAACTCAAAAAATCTGCATCGTTATATATTCATAAATAAGAATATTCCTATTTCGGATTGAAGTTTGTATGTAAAGAAGTGTTACACTGACGGGGCATGCAGAATATCAAGTCAACAACCTTCAGGCAAGCCTGAAGGCTTGGACGTGAGTGTTTTCTCCACAGGCTCCGTTTCCGGTCTGCCTGTGGCACTCCATCCATGCGGCTGATTGACTGCAGCCTGCCCGGATTGCATGACCCGGGTGATGTAGTTGTCGCGGATGTTGATGGCGGCATTCGTATCAGCATGCATATTATTGCCGCAATGCCTGCATATGTATCTGTTCCCTTTCCTTGAAGCCTTGTCTATCGTCTTGCACAC